>NZ_JBEZDS010000039.1:0-122526 GCF_040648435.1 Dactylosporangium sp. NPDC049140
CGGCTCTTCGGACAAGTCACACGCTGAACCCGCCTCCGATCAGCCTAGAACATTCCCCACTCCAACCCCTTGACCTAGAGGGGCGCCATGAGTGCGCACCCGATCATGGCCGGTCATGATCCTCGATCAGCGCTTTTGCGGATCGTCGAAGCGGCGTGGTTTGTGATCCGTCGTGTTCCGGGCGTGATCGGATGCCGTGTACCTGTCGAGCACCATCGGCACCGAATCGGCACGCTGGCGTCATCTTGGTGAAGGCGGAACGTCGGTGGCTGTCGAGGAGATGGCGTGGACCTGCAGATACGCGCCGCGCCATTCGAGTACGGAGCCCTTGCGAAACCATAAAGTCAGATGATTCCCGATGCCGGCGGGCATCGGGATTCATCGTGATCGGCTACGTGAGGTGGGCGGTCAGGTGCATTGGCGGCCACCGAGTTGGAAAGCGGCCGGGCGGGTGTTCGTGCCCGAGTACGTCGCCTGGAAACCGAAGCTCACGGTGCCGCCGGCCGGCACTGTCGCATTCCAGGCCGCGTTGCGGGCCGTCACGGCGGCGCCCGACTGGGTCGCCTGGCTGTTCCAGGAGTTGGTGATCTGCTGGTTGCCCGGGAAGGTCCACGTCAGCGTCCAGCCGTTCAGCGCCGCGCCGCGGTTGGTGATCGTCACCGTGGCGGTGAAGCCCGTGTTCCACTCGTTGACGTCCCACTGCACCGAGCAGGCCCCGCCGCCACTGGGAGACGCCGACGCCGACGCAGAGGCCGACGCGGAAGGAGACGCCGAGCGGGATGCCGAGGCAGACACCGACGCCGACGGGGACGTGGTGGTCGACGGCGGGAAGCGGACCACGCGGTCGTCGGTGGCGGTCGGGGTACCGCGGCCGTCGCGGTTGCTCGTGGTGATCCACAGCCAGCCGTCCGGGCCGACGACGACGGTGCGCAGGCGGCCGTAGGTGCCCTGAAGTTCCGCCGTCGGGGTGCCGACGCCGCCGTTGCCGTTGAGCGGCACCGTCCACAGGCGCCGACCGGCCAGCGCCGCGGCGAAGAGGGTGTTGTTCGCGATGGCGGCGCCGCTGGGCGAGGCCTCCGAAGTGCTCCACACCAGCAGCGGGTTGCGGAAACGGGTGTCGTTGCCCATGCCCTCGACCGTCGGCCAGCCGTAGTTTCCGCCGGCCACGATCAGGTTGACCTCGTCCCACGTGTTCTGGCCGAACTCGGTGGCGTACAGCCGGCCCCCGCTGTCCCACGCCAGGCCCTGCACGTTGCGGTGCCCCATGCTGTACACCAGCGAGCCGGTGAACGGGTTGCCGCTCGGCGGGACGCCGCCGTCGGGGCGCATCCGCAGGATCTTGCCGTTGAGGCTCTGCACGTTCTGCGCGTTCGCGGTCTGGCCGGCGTCGCCGACACCCGCGTACAACATGCCGTCCGGGCCGAAAGCGATCCGGCCGCCGTTATGGATACTTGCCTTGGCCAGGCCGCTCAGCACTACCTCCGGCGTCTGCGGGCTGGCCAGCCGGAAGCGCACGATGCGGTTGTCCGCGCTCGCGGTGAAGTACGCGTAGACGTAGCTGTCCTGCGCGTACGTCGGCGAGACGGCGAGGCCGAGTAGCCCGCCTTCGCCGCTGGGTGCCACGCCGGGCACCTGCGCCACCGGTACCGCGGCCGAGCCGGGCCGCAACTGCAGTATCCGGCCGCTCATCCGCTCGGCGACCAGAGCGCTGCCGTCGGGCAGGAAGGCCAGGCCCCACGGCACCTCCAGGCCGCTGGCGACGACGTCGGGCCGGGTGAAGTCGAAGCCGCCGCTCGCCTGGAGGGCGGCGCCGGTCTGGTCCGGCGCAGCCGCCGCGTAGGCGCCGCCGCCGAAGACGAGCGCCACGGCCGCGCAGGCGAGAACGAGTCGCGTTCGCATGCCGTTACCCCTTTTGCCGGGAACGTGATCTACATGCGTCAATCTAACGGTCGGTGTGTTCAGGCGCTCGTTTTCACGCTACTTTCACGGCCGGCCGCCTTCGCGGCCCGGCTCCCCCGCGATCCGGTTGCGAAACGACAGCTTTCGCCGGCTGGGTGCCCCGCGAGCGGGATGCGAACGCGGCGGACCACGGCGACCGTGTGCGAGGTCCCGAAGTCGATGGCGAGCCGGACCGGTGCGTTTTGTACCCGTTCGTCGACCACGCGGCAATCTATCGCGGTGCCGGGCCGGTCGCCCTACCGCCCCGCCCATGCGGTGCTGGGGATAGACCGCTCGCGCGCGGCTCAGACGACCGTCCGCGCGGCGCCCGGCCGGGTGGTGCCCACTTGTGTGTTGCCCGCTCGGGCGCCCGTGCGGCACCCCACAACTGCAGCACCCCCGCGGGGCGATCGAGGTGGCCCGCAGCATAGCTCCGGAAGGCGGGCTGCTCGCGTGGTGGCTGCGGCGGCGCGCGCCGGCCGATGGCGCGGCCGGCACGCGCAGTGGGCCAAGGCTGGGCCGGGCGCCCGTACACTGCCCTCATGCCAGTCGTCCGCGCGGTCGGGGCCGCCGAGGTCATCGCCCTGGAGGACGGGGCCGGGCCGTTCTTCAAGCCGCGGGAAGAGGTCTTTCCCGCCGCCACGCCCGAGCAGTGGCACCGCGCCGATGCCTTCGATCCGGCCACCGTCGGGCCCGGCGGGGAGTGGCTGCTGCGGTTCCGCTGCTTCGTGGTGCGCGTGGCCGGGCGGGTGGTGCTCGTGGACGCCGGCATCGGTCCGGCGGACGCTCCGGCCGCCGCGTGGGCACCCGTACCCGGCCGGCTGCCTGAGGAACTGGCGGCCGCGGGCATCGCGCCCGCCGACGTCGACACCGTCGTGCTCACCCACCTGCACACCGACCACATCGGGTGGGCGGTCGTGGGGGCCGGAACCGCCTACTTTCCGAACGCCGCGTACCTGCTGCAGCGCGCCGAGCACGACGCCGTGATGTCGATCAACCCGGCGCTACGCGAGCGGCTGCTCGACCCGCTGCGCGCGACCGGGCAGCTGCGGCTGCTCGACGGCGACACGCCGCTGGCGCCCGGAGTGGCGGCGCTGGCGACCCCGGGTCACACGCCCGGTCACCAGTCGGTGCTGGTCACCGCCGGCGAGGAGGCCGTGCTGGTCACCGGCGACCTGCTGGTCCATCCGGTGCAGCTGGTGGCGCCGGGCGTGCCGTACGCGCTGGAGGTGGCCCCGGACACGGCCCGCGAGTCGCGGACGGCCCGGCTGCGCGACCTGGCCGACCGGCCCGCGGCCGCCCTGGCGACCTCGCACCTCGGCTCGGCATTCACGGCACTGCCCGGGGAAGGACTTTCCTGAATGTGACGCACGGGCGGCGCTTGTCCACTCGTACCAAGCCGTGCGGCGGCATCTACGGGTACCCGTGTTGGGCAGTCACTTGCGGGTTCCTTGGAGCTTGATCAGAACGAAGGAGGTGCCGGAAGAGAGCGGCCGGCACACCGCGCGGCGCGTGGACGGATGTCCCGAGTTACGGCGCTAGTGGGTTCATCGACGTCTTACAGCAGGTGGGGCAGCAGTGCCCGGCGTTGTGGCGGGTAGGTGGGGAAGTGTTCGTGGTACCAGCGGTGGTTGGCCAGCGCGCGGGGCGCGAGGTTGGCGGTGGTGTACAGGGCGAATGCCAGCCCGGGCAGTGACCAGGTGGCCAGCGCCCAGCCGAACCACTCGACGATCTCGCCGAAGTAGTTGGGTGAGGACACCCAGCGGAACGCGCCGCCATGCGGTATCCGGTAGCCGGTCTCGCGAGGGCCGCGCAGCCGGCGGAGCCGCCGGTCGGCGTCCAGGTTGATGGCCAGGCCGCCGAGAAACAAGACGGTGCCGCCGAGGAAGCGTGGATCGGCCAGCCAGCTGGCCGGGTAGTCGGCGAGGTCGCCGATCCAGCGTGCGTTGACGTACCCGTTGAGCATGTTGAACGTGATCGCCATGGCCATGATGCTGACCGGCATCCGGGCGCCGGTGCGCATGAGCAGCGGATACACAAGCGTGCGCTGAATGTAGTGCAGTTGCCACAAGGCGAGCAGGACCAGCGGCACGGTAGCGGCCTTGTGCGCGCCGGTGAGGTACACGGCGAGGAACCACAGCAAGGCTGGCGACTCCATCACGAGCCAGCCGACCCGCGCCGGTATGGTCAGGCCCCAGCCGGGGCGGCCGTGGCGCCCGTAGGGCGCGGTCACATACCGTAGTCCGACCATCGTGGCCAGGGCGAGGGCCAGCTCCAGCAGGACGAGCCACAGGTCCAGGCCGGGGGCGGGCACGAGGCCGAGTGTAGACCAGGAGCAGGCTACGGCTTGCCCTGCCGAGGCCGGTCGTGGTGCCTTCCGCGGCGCGCCAGCAAATTGATGAGCTGGCCGTAGCGACGCCGCCGACGTGACGCCGAGCGAAATCTGCGGCAGATCCGGACGCCCGCGGGGGTCCAGGGGACCTGAACGCCTGAGCCTTAGCGGATCAGATGCCACAGGATGAAGTCGCGCCAGGCCGCGATCGCGGCTGGCGATGTTGTGGTGTGCGGTCCTGGGTACGCGACGAGTTCCTTATTGCACGACCTGAACAGGTCGAACAACGCCAACTGTCCCTGCCTGGGGAAGACCTCGTCGTGCCATTGCACGTGAAACAGCACTGGAACGGTGATGCGTTGCGCGTCGCTGGTGACCCGTTCGGTCGTCGCCATCACCGGATTCATGGTTGGGCCCTGCTCGAGGCCGAACTTGCCGAACACGGCACAGCGGACCCGCTCGCCGAGGGCCGCGACGGCCGGCAGGCCGAAATCGGGTGCCCATCGACATGCCGAGGAAGGCAAGGCGGCCGGCGTCAATCAAACCGGTCTCCGCGATACCGTCGACGGTCCTTCGCCAGTCGATCGTCATTCGGTCGAGGACCGTACCAATCCCCGTCGCGGCGATGCGTGCCTGATACTCCGCGGTCGGCAGCGGTGCGGGCACGCGATCGCCGTGGTACGGCCCATCAATCGCAACGGCGGCGAGTCCGGCACACAGAGGCGAACCACCGGCCCAAGGCGACGATCCGTGGGCTGCGCTTATGTCCGCCGCCACCGTGGCCCAACAGGATCAACGGCGGTGGAACAGAATAGGCGGCCGGCAGCCACAGCACCCCCGGGACACCTCCGGCCGCCCCTCGAACGCGGAACGACCGCTCAACCACCGCGTCGGCCACTCGACGATCGAGCCACTCCACCGCTGCTGGCATACCCTTATACAACCAACCGTCACGGGCACTACGCACCACGCAGGTGAGGGCAGGACCCTCCACCGAACGCTATGCGCTGGCCCCATGATCGGATGCACTGACATCGGCTACTTGTGCGCGCCGGCGGCGCCGAGCCGCGGCCGCGGAGCGTGACGACCTCCGGGTTGGCCACCGCGCGAGAATCACGGCAGATCCGTAAAACCGATTTCAGGGTGCTTGGCACCCGTCCGGTTCGGAACGGGTCTTGGCCGCTCAGCCCGGGCCGTGTCAGGCGCCGGTAGGGTCCACCGCGTGGAGTTGCGCGACGCGGTGGGGCGCTGGCCGGTCATGCCCGAGAGGCAGGTCGCGATCGGGGAGGCGATACTGCGGATCGAGGAGCTCGTCGACCGCGGTGACGACGCCACCGCTGCGATCGAGACGCTGAACGAGACGACCGGCCACAACTTCGGGCTCGACGACTTCCACTACCACTGCGGAGCGCCCGACCGTGAACAGCTAATCGAGCGGGCGTGCGCGCCGCCGCCAGTCCGAATGCCCGACGTCACCCGAGACGAGCTGGTCGAGATCGTGCGTCGCATCCTCGCCGACCCGACCGACGACTGGTACATCGAGGCGTTCGAGCGCAACACCGTGATGCCCGGCGCGAGCGGACTCATCTTCCACCCGCCGCCCGAGCTGCGGGACGCGACGGCGGAGGAGATCGTCGACGCCGCGCTGGCCTACCACCCGATCGCGCTGTGACGCGGTACGAGCTTGAACGGCATGTCCGCGAGCCGGGTTCTCGACTCGCCATCATGTTCCGTAGCGACCGGATCGCGGCAGATCCGCGCGGTCGGTCCTGAGTCAGGTGGCGGTGAAGAGCACCGCGCGCCCAACGGCGACAGCCCGATCGTAGAACGCACGAACGTCGACGAAACCCTCCCAGGTGTACTCGAAATCGCCGTCGTCACCGGCGCCGTCGTAGTCGGATTCGTCGATGTCGTCGAAGCGGCCGCGCAACCAGGTGCGATCTACGCCGCGCAGCGCGGTGGCGACCTCACGGGCCTCGTCTGCGCTGACATACACGACGTAGTAATCGTCGTACAGATGTCGTCCGCCAAGAATGGCGAAGGACAACGGGAACTCGCCGGCGTCGGGCTCCAGCGTGCCGTCAGTCAGGCAGCGATGGATGGCGTCCCACGCCTTGTCCGTGTCGACCTTCAGGTCGCCTTCGGACCATGACTCCTCGAGATCTTCGACGAGCGCAGCCACCGTGTCGCTGTCGTCTGCATCGTCGGCGGCGAGCAACGAGCACTCTTGCTCCGGCGTGATGGCGAAGTGCACCCCCAACATGCCGAGATCATATGAGGCGGCACCGGTTCACACCACGCACCAGCGGCACCCTTTGCACCCGGTCGCCGCAAGCACGCTCAGCGGCATAGAAAGCTGCTGATCAAGTGATTCGTCCCGAAGGGCTGGACGTCGTGAGGTCGACGGAAGGGTCGTACTGCTGCGGATCGGTGTCGATCAGGGCGCTGCCGCACGGGACGCAGGTGAAGTCGTTGTCCCGCACGACGTTGCGCTCCCCGCAGGACGGGCAGCGTCGAAATATGACCTTGTCGGTGAAGTCGCCTGGATGCCGCAGGCCGATGCGGTCCAGCGCTTCACCGACAGCCGCCCAGGAGTCCGGGTCAGGGCAGTACCCGGTCGACTGGTTGGTGACCTGGACGATGTGCCAGCCGGAAACAGCGGACGCGAACGCGATCTCGCCGGCTGCGAGAACGTCGTGTCCGCCGGCCAGCGCGACGTGTTCGGAGCGACGGGGTGCCAGCCTGAGTTCGCCGTCGGGCGCCACGACGAACGTGAAGGGCTCGGCGAGCTCACCGCGGTCGCGCCTGGCGAGCCACTGCGCGAGGGCAGCAGCCGTATCGACGGCAACGGCGTCCACGGTCGCCGCCCGAGCGCGCAGCTCAGGTGGCCCGACGTAGCTGTACCGCCTGGCATGCCCCACCGAGCGACGGTATCCATTGACTGCTCGTAACGTCCAGGGAATCCAAGCCCGCTCTGCGGCAGATCCGCGCACGTGACTGTGGGCTTGCCACGTCGACCTCCCTAGAGTGGCGGCACGAGATCGTACCCCCGGCGTGGGTCGTCGCCCCCGTCGCGCGGCCCTGAGCTCAGACGTGGTCACTCTCGGCCGGCGAGCGCAAGGGCGACTTCCAACTCGTGCTGCTTGGCTGGGGTCAGAGTGCCGATCCGCTTGATCAGCGACTCTTCGCTGACAGTCGTGCTCCAGGTGCAGAAGATCTTCCCGTCCTGAGGCAGCGCCACTCGGACCACGCCGCTCTCCGCTAGGCCCTCCTCGGCTCCGAAGAAGACCTCGATGCCGATGGCTCGTGGGTCCGGTCCGGCCTCCTCGACGATCCGGCGTCGCTCATCGACGTCTACCGCCTGCTCGCCAGACATCAGGACGAACCCGAGCTTCTGCTCTGGGGTGGCCGGTTCGACGATCTGCATGGCCAGGAAATCCGGCCCCGCACCTCCCTGGAGCAGATCGACGGGCCGCTTCCCGTCGATCTGCGCCCACCAAACCTCGCCGCGCTCCACATGCCCTCCTCGCGTCCGGCCCGGGCCAGCACTGCCCGCCCGCCTCGTGATGCCTTCCCTGCATATCAAGCACCTTCGGGTGCGCGCACATCGGCACGAGTGCGAGCCAGCGGCGCCGAGCCGTCGCCACTGAGCGTGGCGATCTTCACGTCGGCCCGGCGCACGAGACCTGCGGCTAGATGTGCGCGCGCTGTTCTCGGGAGTTCAGGGCCAGGTCTTCCAGGAATATCCGCCAGTCCAGCAGTGCCCCGGCGACGGCATCGAGCGTCTCCTCCGGTGTCGTGATCGAGTCTCGAGCGCCGCTCCACCGCAGCACCATCGCACCGTCAGCCGTCAGGCCGGCCATCTCGGCGAGCCAGCCGCAGGCCCAGACGCCGTAGTGCTCGACAAGGGCAACGGTCATCGCGCGCTGCCAGTCCCAGCGCGCCTGGTCCGCGACGTGATCGAAGCCGCGGGTCGAGTCGTATCGGAAGGGCGCCGGCACGCCGCCCGCCGGAGCCGCCGCTCGCACGACGTCGAGCACAGCGTCCGGATCGAACGGGTGCCGATCGGTGCCCGAGGGCGCAGCTGGGTTCCGGGTCGCGTTCCAGGCGGTGTCGTTGTCTCACGAGACTGCCGACGTCGATCCGCAGAGCGTGGGCCGCTGCGGTGAAGGCGGATAGGTCAGGGCTGTGGCGGCGCGCCAGCAACCGACGGATGACGATCTCATCTGGCTGCGAACGCCGAGCTCGTCGGCGTCCGTCTGTTGCGGGTCAGGCTGGGTGCTCTCGAGCTCGGAGGCGTTGGATATCGGACAGTCTTGTCGGATTGCCGCTGTCAGACTCGGTCGATGAGTGAGCTGCCGCAGCGGGTGCCGGCCGAGCCCGACGTTCCGGCGCTTCCCCCGCTTCAGGTGTCGCCAGCCGAGGAATCGTCCTTCGGCGGGCCCGAGTTGCGGCGAATCACCGACCGGCTGCGTGAGGACGAGGAAGGGGCGGCACATCGGCTCTGGACGATGGGTGAGCTGCCGCAACGGGTGCCGGCCAAGCCCGACGTTCCGGCGCTTCCCCCGCTTCAGGTGTCGCCGGCCGAGGAATCGTCCTTCGGCGCGCCCGAGTTGCGGCGAATCACCGACCGGCTGCGTGAGGACGAGGAAGGCGACGAGGAAGGGCTGTTGCCGGAGTCCGCTCTGCGGGTGGGTGATGCGCCGCCGTACTGGAGTGGTGGGGCTCCGTTACTGCAAGGGGTGCCGCTCGGCGAGCCGCTCACCGGCCACACCGGCCCGGTGGGCTGGGGGGTGTGGGCTCCGTCGGCGGCCGGCTGGTGCTGGCCACCGGCAGCGACGACACCACCGTACGGCTCTGGGACCCAGTCGCGGGCGCACCACTCGGCGAGCCGCTCACCGGCCACACCGGCCCGGTGCAGTGCGGGGTGTGTGGTTCGGTCGGTGGCCAGCCGGTGCTGGCCACCGGCAGCGACGACACCACCGTACGGCTCTGGGACCCAGTCGCGGGCGCACCACTCGGCGAGCCGCTCACCGGCCACACCGGCCCGGTGCAGTGGGGAGTATGGGGTTCGGTCGGCGGCCGGCCGCTGCTGGCCACCGGCGACGCCAGGAACATGGTGCAGGTGTGGGACCCCGTCGCGGGCGAGCCGCTCGGCGCGCCGCTCACCGGCCCGGCGTTGTGGGGGGCGTGGGGTTCGATCGACGGCCAGCCGGTGCTGGCCACCGGCGACGCCCGGGGGGTGCGGCTCTGGGACCCAGTCGCGGGCGAGCCGCTCACCGGCCACACCGGCCCCTCGCAGTGGGGAGTGTGGGGTTCCGTCGACGGCCGGCCGGTACTGGCCACCGGCAGCGACGACACCACCGTACGGCTCTGGGACCCCATCGCAGCCGCACCATTCGGCGAGCCCCTCACCGGCCACACCGGCCCACTGCGCTGGGGCGTCTGGGGCTCCGTCGACGGCCGGCCGGTACTGGCCACCGGCAGCGACGACACCACCGTACGACTGTGGGAGGTGATCGAAGATCGGCCGGTGTCGCGGTTGCCGTTCTACCGGTCCGATACCACCGCGGCCACCGATGAACTGACCCGTGCCGGGGATGCGATCGCGCTGGCCGAGCTGATCACCGCACGAACCGCACGGCCGCCGCTGGCGGTGGGATTGTTCGGCGACTGGGGCGAGGGTAAGAGCCATTTCCTGGGGCTGTTGCAGCAGCAGGTGACCTTGGTGGCTCGGCCGAACAATCCGCTTGCCCACAGTGCGGTGCGGCAGGTTCGGTTCAACGCCTGGCACTACGCCGAGACCGACCTATGGGCCAGCCTGGTCGCAGAGCTGTTTGCGCAGCTCGCCGCGTCACCGGATGGGGACTTGGGCGCAGAGCAGCGCCGACAGTCCCGGCTGGCCGCCGAGCTGGTCGCCGAACGCGGCGTGCGGGAGCGGCTGCAGGTGGCCCGTGGACGGCGCGACCGGTTACAGCAGGCGCTGCGGCAGCCAGTGGGGCCGTGGAGGTCGCTCTCAGAGGATCAGCGCATGCAGCTGCGGGTGCTCGCCGGTGACCGCCCGGAACAGGTGTATGAGGAGGCAGCGCGGACCGCGGCCGCGCTGGGCGAGACCGGGCGCGCGTCGTGGCGGTTCATCCGCGGGATCCCGCTCGGCACCGTCGCTGGGCTCCTTAGCCTTATCCTGGCGTCGATCGCCGTGGCGGTCGCGGTCGCCTGGGGGCTACCGGCGCTGTGGCGATGGTTCGCGGCACTTCCCAGCATCGCCGGGCTGCTGGTGAGCGTGCATCTTGTGCTTGGCTTCGCCCGTACCACCCATGCCCGTGCGAACGCCGCGTGGAACACGGCGCTCCGGTTCGCCGCCGCGCAACGCCTACGTGTGCAGACCGCTGCCGAGGTCGCCGCCGCCGAAGTCAACGCCCTGGAGCGGCAGGTGCAGAACCTGACGGCCGCCGGTCAGCTGGCCGGGCTCGTCGGTGATCGGGTCGCCGGCGCAGACTACCGCAGCCACCTCGGGGTGATGACCCAGATCCGCGAGGACTTCAAACACATGGCCGCCCTGCTGGCCAACGCCGCCGGCGACCCCCAAACCCCGACCGGGCCTGCTCGGGCCGCCGTGGCGACCCCAGCCGACGCCGACAACCAGGACGGTACGACTCGTCCAGGCGGGCGAAGCGGCAGCCAGGTCGGCCCCGACGCGGCCGGCGACAGGTTGCCCCGCATCGACCGAATCATCCTGTACATCGACGACCTGGACCGCTGTCCGCCCCGGCGAGTGGTTGAAATGCTCGAGGCCATCCACCTGCTGCTCGCCGTCGACCTGTTCGTCGTCGTGGTAGCAGTAGACCCCCGCTGGCTGCTACGGGCGATCGCCGCGCACTACCACGACCTCCTGCATAACGACACCACACCAGCCGCCCAGAGCCAGGAGACGGCAACCGTCGACCCCGACGACGAGGAACTATGGCGCTCCACCCCGGCCCAATACCTTGAAAAGATCTTCCAGGTCGTGCTCACCCTCCCACCACTGGACACCGGCGGCTACCAACGACTGATGCGCACCCTGGTCGGCACCCGCAACGACCAATCCATGCCCCCACCCGACGCACCCAACTCACCCGCCGCCGCATCCACCGACAGGTTCCCAGCCGCCACCACGACCCCACGCGACGCGCATCCCACTGCGGCCGAAACCACTGACCAAGATCAGCACGGCCCGGCCCGAGACACAGGGCAGGAGCCAGCAGAGGCGGCCATGTTCGGGGTAAGGCTGCCGGCAGCGCGGGTGGTCGAACGGGTCGACCCGCTCACACTCGATCCCGACGAACTCGCCCGGCTGGACTTGCTCGGCCCACCACTGCTCGTCGCCACGCCACGCGCGGTCAAACGACTGGCAAACAGCTACGGACTGCTCACCGCGATCCGACGCGGCCAACGCGACGCCGACCTCGCCGAGCAGCACGCCACGATCCGCGACCCCACAACCGGGAATCTGCGCAAGGTGGCCTACCGACCGTACCGGGCCGGCATGGTTCTGCTCGCCGCCCTCGTCGCATTCCCCGCCCTCGGCGCCGCCCTCTTCCTCCACCTGCACCACACCGCCGCCAACGAACCCGACCACACGTGGGCACAGCTCCTCGAGGCCCTCCAGCCGCACCGGAATCAAGGCGGCCACTGGTCCAACCCCGCCGACCCATCCATGACCCCGGTCCAAGCCCAGCAGTGGCAAGCCCTCCTCCACGGCCTGCTCCACGTCGGCCAATCCGCTGCCGAACACAATCTGCCCCTACCGGATCCCCTTACGGCCTGGGCTCACTGGGTCGTTCCGGTCGGCCGCCTGTCATTCCCCACCGGCCGTATCGTCAACACCCTCGACCGCCAACGGCCCCTCACCGCCAACCGACACGACGAGATCAGCTGAGCGGGAACCCACGCCGTCCCCACCAGCACCGTAATGCCCTCCGTAGAGCCTGACCGCCAGGAGAGCATGACGCCCGCAGCCGTGTAGAGAACGGCTGCGGGCGAACGCGAGCGGCTCGGGCCGACCTCTGCCAGCACTCGAGTGGGTGTCCGTCAGGACTGCCGGTGGTTCCCGCAGCTTCAGGTGGTGCCCGGCGGCAGTTGACGTCTGGCCGCGACGACGGCGGCCGCGGTCCGCCGCGCGTCCTGGCGCAGCTCCTCGACCGCCTCGCTCGTACCCACCCGGCGTCCGCATCGCGATATATCAGGAATTCCCGGCCCCCCGGCGCCTGCGCCAGACGAGAGCGCCACCGGCCGCCACGGCCACCAGCGCCGCCGCGCCCACCACGCCGGCGGTGGCCCCCGCGCCCAGGCCGCCCCGCCCGGCCCCCTGCTGCCCCGCGAGGTCGAGCTCGCCGCCGTTGGCGCCGGTGGAGTCCTCCGGAATGATCGCATCCGCCGAGCTCAGACCGGCCACACCCCGGCTCGGCGCGGCGCTCGCGCGCACGCTTGGGGCGGCACCTGACGCCGGCGTGCTCGCCGCCGCGGCGCGGTCCCTGGTGTACAGCAGCGTGCCGAAGCCGAGCTGGTCGTACCCGCCGCTGGCCGAGCCGTAGTCGCCCCCGCCGCCCTCGACCCGCACCTGGGCGGCCATGGCGGCCACGTTGGGCGCGGCAAGCCCTCGACGCTGCACGTAGTGGTTGTAGACCATCTCCCAGACCGGCCGGAGCTGGCCCCGCGAGCCGGCAGAAACGACGGTCTGCTCCCGGCCCGCACAGTTCTGCCCCGTGCCCCACCGGAAGGTGGTAAAAGGCACGTCGAGCCCGAGGTTGTAGCGGGCCACGTACTCGGCGCCGGCCAGGAACCGGTTGTCGTCGTAGCCGTACAGGTCGACGCCCTGGTTCCAGGCCATCTCGCAGATCGTCGCCATGAGGCCGACGCCCATGACGGTGTGGCCCTGGTCGCGCCCGCTCTCCTGCCACTGGCCGAGGCCGCCGGGGTACCGCAACGGCACCGCCTTACGGATCGAGCCGTTGCCGGGGCCGTTCTTGAAGTACTCCACGGCGCGGTCGAACAGCGAACGGTCGTCGGCGAAGACGCCTATCGCCATGACCGACGCCACGGTACACAGGTCCCAGTTCGCCCAGTAGTTGGTGATGCACGCGCCGTTGTGACTGGTCAGGAACTGGTCGTTGAGCGGGTAGAACACCCGCATGAGCAGGTCGCGCATCCGACCCGCGTCGAAACCGTCGTAGCCACGCACGATCTCGGCGGCGTTGGCCAGCTGGTAGCCGTAGATGCCGGCAGCCAGGAACCGGTCGGCGTTGCCCGTGAGCGTGGTCATGGTGGCGGACCAGGCGTTGAGAATGTCCCGCGCGGCGTTGCCGTGCGCCACGTCGCCGGTGATCCGCCAGCGCAGCGCGTTCTGGTATGCCGCGTGCACATCGAAGTACAACTGCGGGTAGTTCTGCCCGTCACCGCCCCGCACGACGGTGGCCAGCGGCCGCGCCCGCCAGTTCTCGCTGGAGCGGCCGTTCGCGGTCAGCCGCCCCCACCCCGCCGTCACCGTGGGGTCCTTCGCCGCCAGCTTCCTGCGGATCCGGTCGAAATCGGCCGCGGTGTGCAGCAGCCCGGGATGCACGAAGGCGGCAGCGTCGGCCACCGCTGCTCCCCCGGCCACACCACCCACCACGGCCAGCCCGGACAGGCCGACCAGTCCGGCCGCCCGCAGCACCTGCCGCCGGTCAACGGTCGCATTCCCAAACGATGATCTGCGCATACCTGGAAGACAGGCCGGCGCCGACCGGCATAACAGAAACTCCGGCAGGCCGGGCGGAAGCACAGCGCGGACCAGACCGCGTCCAGCGCGACCTGGCGCACCAGCCGCACCGCCCGGCGGACAGCACCTCGCCGACGCGCAGCGGCATCGTACCGGAACGGGCTTCCACAGAATTCCAGTGTTGCAGGTCGCGTCGAGGCATGCTGGGCTCTGGACCTGCCGAAACGCCGAGCGATCACCGCCTGATGGAGGCGGTGCTGCACGCCGGCGGTTGGCGGGTCGAAGCCTGCTGACTCGACCTCGACGGCCACGGCGAACGCGCCTGGCACCGCGTCATCGACCCGCGGGGCGGCGAAACCTGGTGCACGACCGCCCAGTTGCAGCAGCTGTTGCACCGGCACGGCCCGGACGTCGGCGACCTGCGCATGGTCACCCCGGACCGACTCGCCGAGTTCGACGACGGCTGCGAATGATCAAGGCTTGATGAGCGCCGGGACCACGTGCACGCCGACGTAGATTGCGATCCCGGACACCGGCGCAGCGGCCAGCAGCAGCAGGCACAGTCGTAGGGCACGGCGGGTGTCGTCAACGACGCGGGCGATAAGCAAGACGATCGCGATACGGAAATCCATGCCATACGCGCAGTAGTCGAGACACACAAAAAGCCACGGAACTCGTCGACTGTGCCGACCTGCCGAAGCCAACCGTGCTGACCTGCCGAAACAGCGCAGCGATCCTCTCCTCGTGCAGCTTTCAGTCACTCACGATGCGCTCATTCGTCGCACGTCATACGCGGAAAGGTCGGCCCGCACACGCAGGAACCGGGTCCGGTGCCGCCACCGGCCTGCGTCCTCGTCGAACGCCGCATCCACCTCGACCTCGACCACGACCGTCGGCTGGACCGGGATGTACGGCACCGGCCTCCGCTCCCCCGGCCGCCCAGACCAGGCGGCCGGCAGAGGCCGCGGCCACGGCGTCCGGACGTCGGCGCCGCGGCGTAGGGTCACGTACCGCACCAGGGCCATGTCGAGCTCGCGGCCGACCTCACCGACCGGCATCGTCTGCCCGACGTAGCGGAGCCGGCCCGCGGCGTCGTACAGGCCGAGCAGCAACACCCCGGGCGCGGACAGGCTGCCGGTGACACCGCCAACGATCGCTTCGGCTGTTGACCGTGTTTTCAGCTTGATCCAGCCTGGCCGGCCGGGCTGGTAGCGGCCGTCCGGGTCTTTCGCGATCACGCCCTCAACACCGGCCGCCTCCCAGTCGGCCGCCCACGCTTGGGCTTCCTCGATATCGGTCGTCTGCGGGCAGAGTTGCACTGCGGCGGCGGCCCAGCGAGCAGCGCCACGAGCCGGGCGCGGCGGACGTGCAGTGGCAGCGTTACGTGCCAAAGGTTTGCGTGAGGTGGCTGCGGAGGACGCCACCGTGGTGCTGCGGCTGTTGATCGACCGCCGCGACGAACTCGGCCGGGCCCGGACCGAGACGGTCAGCCGCATCCACCACCTGCTGCTCGAGCTGATTCCCGGCGGGGCGAAGAAGTTCCTAACCCGCGGCCAGGCCAGCTACCTGCTGCGCACCGTACCGCCGCCGACCGGCATCGTCGCGCAGACCCGCCACGACCTGGCCCGTGAGCTCATCGACGAACTCACCACCATCGACGCGAAGATCCGGGCCGCGGACAAACAGCTCCACCATCTCCTGGCCGCTTACGGCAGCACCCTGACCGAGCTCTACGGCATTGGCCCGTCCGCAGCCGCCCGCCTGCTCGGCGACATCGGCGACATCCGCCGGTTCCGCACCAGCGCGCACTTCGCCTCCTGGAACGGCACCGCACCACTCGAAGCGTCCTCCGGCGACCAACGCCGCCACCGGCTCTCGCGGGTCGGCAACCGGCGCATCAATCGGGAGCGACTCTGCAATCCAGCACGGACGGCCTGATCCCGGCAACCGCCTCTTCGGACAAGTCACAGCCCGGACCCGCCACGAACCAGGATAGAACAAACCTCGCTACAACCCCTTGACTAGAGGGGAACCATGAGCGCGCAGCCGATCAAGTGCTGCCGATGGCGAGATGCCCGTCAGTTCTCAGACTGTCGCGGCCATGTCCAGGCGGAGACCTCACGGATCGGATGCAGCTGGTCATCGGTCTCGGCATGCGAGTTCTGCTGGGCCACGCGGGCGCCGAAGTCAAGGTGCTCGCCTACGGCCGCGCGGAAGGCGTCGTCGTCCGGTAGGCCGGCTTCATCGATCGCTTCGAGGTAAAGGGCGACGAACCGTTCCCGCTGTTCGTCGGTGATCTTCAGATGGCGGTGGACGTCAATGAGGTACTGAAATCCGGGGCCGGTGGTGAATCTGTTCGGGCCACCGAAGGACTCGGCGGTGAACCACGTGAGATGTTCGACGTGGCTCGGCTGGCGAGTGGGGAACACGCTGCGCAGCACGGGGTCGTCCAGCACTTTGGTGTAGAACAGTTCTTCCAGGCGATGCAGCACCTCGTCGCCGCCGGCGAATTCGTACAGAGTGGTCATTGCCTCGTCCTCCGTAGCTTAGGGCTGAGCGGCGTGCGCGTTTCCCGAAGATCCGATCGCTGCGACCGTACCTCGTGGTGACGAGCGTGGTCACCTACGGCCGGCTCGGGATGACGCTGGATGAGCTGTTGGTCGCCCGGTGGTAAGACGGCCGACCTGCGCGGTACCTCGTCCCACCGATGACCATCGGCACAGTCGGTACCTCCGCGCCAGTCGCGGCATGAGGGTGCGCCGTGCTCGGTTTGGCACTGCCCGTGGTGAAGCACCATGGTGAACGGTCTGGAAGTCGTTTGAGCGGAGGCGGTGATGGATGTGTTGCACTGGTCAGGTGGCCGGAACGTGCGCGACCTGGGTGGTCGAGCGTTGCGCGTCGGCGGCTGCACGCCGTTCGGGAAGGTGTTCCGACGACGCCGTCGCGATCTGGACCGGCGTCAACGACCACGTCGTCGTCACCGTCGAAGTGCTGGCCGCCCCGGCACCGCTCGACGTGGACGCCTTCGCGATCGTCGCCGAGTGCAGCCTGCGCTCGCCGTCGGGCCGACTGCGCCTGACCTGCCCGACGTACGGCGAACACGACGGCGACCGTTTCGACGTACCGGCCGGCGGCCTACGCCTGCGCGTGTCGCTGACGCACGAACTGCTCACCGCGCAGTCACGCACCGGCAGCCCGTTCCCGCTGCGCCTGCAGCTCTGGCCGGCTCCGCCAAAGCCGCCGGTCGTCGTCAAGGACCTCGGTGTACCAGCACACGCCGAGCCGATGGACGGAACACCTCGCCCCCAGGAACAGCCCGGATCAGCTCCGCGGGCAGGTCGTCCATCCTCCGCCGGGATCGAACCCGAGCCGGCCGGAAGGAGCGGGTCGGCGCCATCCGCCGCGACGCTGAATGTTGCCAGTTCGCCGCGGCCCACCCGCAGCGATCCGCCAGCGACGCCATCAGAGTCGGGGTGATCCAACGCCGCGGCGACAACGTGCCGGTACACGGAACCAGACGCTTGCACGATCGCCAGCGCGCCGTCGCCTGCCTCGAGGCGCCGGTCGCTCCATTCGACGAGCACCGTCCTTCCACCGCGCACCATCCGCGGCAGATGTGCGCACCTGATCGGTCCGCGTGCTCGTACGTCGCGTGTGCCGGCGGACACGACGTGCTGGCTCCGGCACCGATTCTGTGATCGACCAGTGCGGATCCGGCTTGAGTGCCCTTGTGGCGTTCGCGGCGGCGCTGCTGCCGCATCTGGCGTCGCTGCGGTTGCAGCGGGCGCCGAGTCGTCTCGTGAACCGGGTCGTCAGCACTGTGCCTCATCATCGCGCGCGGGCCCGCACCTCGGCGGCGCAGGCCGCGGCGACCGGCGCCCACTCCGCGCCGAACACTTTGGGCGCAGCGGTTTCCGGGTCGAACTGCTCGCGGACGACGGCGGTGAAGAAGTCCAGCATCCGGTCCTCACCGAACCGCTTCACCAGGCAGGTCACGGCCAGCAGCGCGATGCCGTACCGCGCCCGCCCGTCGTCCTCCGACGCGCCCTCCGGCATGCTGCCGAGCGTGATCGCACCGTCCCAACGGCCGGCGCGCAGATAGCGGCGCACGAATGGCAGCCGGTCCCGCGTCCAGGAGCCGTCCCGATCCGCGACGTACTCGGCCAGCCCCTCCACCAGCCACCAGTCCTCCCGGTCGTCGTCCTGCAGGCCGACGCTCACCACGTGCGTGAACTCGTGGGCCAGCAGCTGGCTCAGCCCGTCCCGGCCGATCTGCTCGGCCCGGACCTTCATCCCGTAGGGGCCCGCGGCGTAGCCGTCGGACGTCTTCCCGCGCCCGTGAAACCAGGTACGCCACTCGTCCGGCCCGGCGAAGTAGACGACGTACCGCTTCGGTGGCGCTCCCCATCGGGCGAACCGGTCGGCGATGTCGGCCGCCTGGTCGGCGGCCGCGAGCGCCGGGCGCAGATCGCCGGCGTGCGAGGCGGGCACGGCCAGGATGACCCGCCGCCCGGCCACGGCCCGCAACGGCGTGAGATCCCACGGCAGCACCGTGCGCTCGAACTTGGTCGCGACGGCTCGCCCGTCCTGCACCGTCCACCTGCTCGGCAGCACGAGCACGGCCGGCTCGCAGCCGGCGTCGCCGAGGCAGTACCCGACCGTCACCACCACGGACGACTGGTCACCAATGTCCGGCGGCATCTTCGTCACCCGCGCCGTCCACCGTGCCACGCCCAACGCCCGCAGCGAGTGAAACCGTTGCGTGAACTCATCGTGCAGCCGCACGTCGACGTGCGCCAGATAGCCGTCCAGGTCGCCAGCGAGCAGCGCCCGGCTCTGCGCGGCCAGCCCGTCGTTGATGAGGTCGGCCTTCACCTCGGCCCGGCTCTTCGACCGCGCCGAAGCAGTCGGCGCCGCCGAACCGGTCGCCGCGACGGGCCTCGCGTCGGTGCCGGGAGCGAGGTAGAGCGCGGCGGCCACCACCACCGCGACCCAGCAGGCCAGCACCACCCGTAGCCACCGCCGCCGACGTGTGGGCGCCACAGACAGCTCGGGCGCCTTGACCGACGACGCCGCGAACGGCAACGGCACGCGGTACTCACGGACCCCGATGACCTCGACCGGCCGCGGCTCGTCGCCGCCGTTGTGTTGCACACCGGCACCGTAGTTGATCACCTTGTCAGCTCGATACGCCGGCCGTCGGGCATCATCTCCCACCGCAGCCGCTCGCCGAACGCGTCGGCGCGCACGCCACGAGCATCAGCGGCCCGGCGCCGGCGAAGCGGCACCGGGCGACCGCGGCGACCTGGGCGCGGGTGCAGAGGTGGACGTACCCGCTGGTGCAGTCCAACGGGGAGCCGTCGAAGCGACCCGAGGCGTCCAGCGCCGCCCACTCCTGCGGTAGCAGGATCTTGTACAGGGCGCGGCGGCCTGCGTTCCGGCCGGCGCCGGCCGGGACGTCCACCACGCGATCAACCCGTACGGCACCAGCAGATCGCGAGGCAGCTGAGGGCGCTGGAGAACGGCCAGGACGCCTGCCCGCCGACCGGCCCGAGCCCGACGCACGCCAGCACCACCGCCCACGCCACCGGTGCCGCGAGCCACCAGGGCCGCGGCACGCGAACCAGGCGGCCGGCGAGCGGCCCCACGACCGCGACGACGACCGGGAACGCCAGCACGGCGTGGATCACCGGCCCCAGGTCCGGCAGGCACACGAGATCGCTGTCGCACGGCGTGGCGGGCGACGCCGACGCGAGGATCGTCCACCCGACGCCGAGAGCCGCTGCCACGCTCGCGACGCCGGCGCCCAAGCCTCGCGCCACCGCTGCCGTCCTCACGGCGCCCAGCTTGCCAAGCACCGGCCGGCCGAAGGCCAACCGCCACAGAACCTTCACGTCCGGCCGCCGGCAAGCTCTGGACCGGGCTAGCGGCGCCCCCTGACACCGGGGCCGATCACCGTGGTCAGGCGCCCTGCAGCGAGGCCCGGACGTGGCGGCGGGCGTCGTGGATCCGCGACTTCAGCGTGCCCATTGGGATGCCCAGGTGCTCGGCCACCTCCTCGTAGGTCAGCTGGCACACGTCGCGCAGCACCAGCGGCGCGACCAGCTCCGGCCGATGCGACTCCAGCCGCTCAAGCGCGTCGAGCAGGTCCAGGCGGGACCCGACGAGAACGCTCGTGGTGCGTGGGTCGGCGGCGTCCAGCGGCAACACCGGCACGGGGTGCTCGCCGGCGCGGCGCTTGAGGCCGCGGTAGGTCTGGCGGGCGCAGTTCGCGGTGACCGCATACAGCCAGGTGGAGAACCGGGACCGGCCCCCGAAGCCGCCGATGTTCCGGGCCACCTGCAGCAGGGTGTCCTGGCAGGCCTCCTCCGCGTCCTGCAGGCACGGCAGGAACCGCAGGCACTGGCGCAGCACCTGCGGGCCGATCCGGGCCAGCAGCGCGTCCAGGGCGGCCCGATCCCCGGCCGCGGCCCGGCCCGCCAGCTCGTCCAGCTCGCCGTCGTCCGGCATCGGCATTCCCCGTTCCTCGCGTGGTGCGGCCATAATACGAACGTGTCAGTCCCGGACAAGATCGGTCGTTATCGCGTGGTCCGGCGCATTGGCTCCGGAGCGTTCGCCACGGTGTGGCTGGGCGCCGACGACGCCCTCGACGCCTCCGTGGCGATCAAGGTGCTGGCCGACAACTGGTCGTACCACCCGGATCTGCGCGACCGGTTCACGCAGGAGGGCCGCATCCTGCGCCGGGCCGACGACCCCCGTCTGGTGCGGATTCTCGATGTCGGCGAGCTGCCCGACGGGCGGCCCTATCTGGTGATGCCCTTCGCGGCGGGCGGCACCCTCGCCGACCGGCTCAACGCCGGGCCGTTGCCGCCGCGGGAGGCGCTGCACGTGGCGGCCGAGATCGCCGGGGCCGTCGCGGTGCTGCACGAACACGGTGTCCTGCATCGTGACCTCAAACCCTCCAACGTGCTGTTCCAGCCGGATCGCGATCGGGAGCGGATCCTCGTGGCCGACCTGGGGCTGGCCAAGGCGCTCGCCAACGCCTCGGGCTTCACCGTCGCCGCCGGCAGCCCCGGCTACATGCCCCCCGAGCAGGCGACCCCCGGTGGGGGCCTGGATGTGCGCGCCGACGTCTACGCGATCGGCGCGACCCTTTACCACATGCTCACCGGCCGACCACCGCAGCGAGCCGGCCGGGCCGGGCCCCGGCCGTCCCAGCTGCGGCCCGGCCTGCCGTCGGCGGTGGACGACCTGGTGCGTCGCGCCCTGCGCGCCGACCCGCGTCAGCGCTGGGCGTCCGCCCCCGTCTTCGCGGACGCCCTGCGGCGCACCGCGGCGGCGATGGAGCAGCACACGGCCCGGGGCCGGGTCCGCCGACGGCTCGGCCGGGCCGCCGGCGTCGCCGCCGCCGCGCTCGCCGCCGTCCTTGCCCTCGCCGGCTCCGCCGCCACGCTGGTCACCCCGCCCGGCTGGGCCAGGGTCCGCGACGCCACCGGCGCCCTCTCCCTCGCCGTGCCGCCGGAGTGGGCCGGGCAGCTACGCGACGCCGGCTGGGACCCGGCCGCGCTGGGCCTGCCCGCCGGGCACGCGCCCGCGCTCGTCGTCTCCGCCGACCTCGCGGCCTGGCCGGGCGGCGCCGCGCCGGGCGTCTTCGTCGGCGCGAGCCGCGCCCTGGCGGTGCTCAGCGAACGTGGGCCGGAGCCCACGTTTCCCGAGCACGGCGGCTGCGTCCGCCGGCCCGACCGGACCGTCGGCGTGGACCGCGGCGGCCGGGCGCTGGTGCGCACCTGGGCATCGTGCGCCGGCGGGGTCTCCTTCAGCGAGGTGACCGTCGCCGTGCCCGGCCGCGACTTCGGCATCTACCTGCAGATCAAGCAGGCCGGCGGCCTCGACCGCACCGATCGGGTCCTGGCCGGCCTGCGCTGGTCGGCCGCGGCGGTCTACTCGTAGCAGTTCTGATTGCGGTACTGCAGCGTCAGCTCCTTGACCTTGTTGTCGGCGTCGCGGCCGATGCGGAAGACGGCCTGGCTGTTGCCGGGCACCGGCACGCCGGTGTGGCCGAGGTCGTTCAGGACCGTGACGTCGAGGCTCGGGTAGATGCGCCGCACCTCCGCGATCGGCATGCCGATGTGCACGCCCTCGGGGGTCTTGACGCTGCTGTCGTAGGCGTCGATGGCGGCCACGCCGAGCGTGCGGGACAGATTGGCGTAGGCCTCGGCCTTCGGCGCGGCCGACAGATGCGACAGCTCGCACCCGGCGTCCGTCGGCTCCTTGAACGTCACGAGCCCGGTCGCGTTGGCCTGCACACGGGTCATGCCGAGCTGCAGCTGGCCCAGGCCGGTCGGGCCGAGCACGACCGGCTTCGCGGTCTTACCCGGGCCCGGCGAGGAGGCCCGCGACGCCGGCGAGGAGGCCGGCGTCGTGATGGCATCCCCGCTCGCCGCGGGCGGCGCCGCCGCGCTCGACGCGGGCGCCCCGGCCGGTGCGGCGTCGCCGCTCTGGTGCCGCACCGCCGGCCCGCACGCGGCGACGAGCAGCGCGCAGGCGGCGACGGCGGCGGGCAGGGTCAGGAACTTCATACGCATGGGGACTCCCGAGTGCATCGTTTGGGTTGCTGTCGAAGCGTTCGATGCACCGGTCCGGACGTTTGTTCGCGGCGCCGCAGTCGCGAACCCGACAGCCGGTCAGGCCGGGCGGGTGGCCTTGCCGTCCAGGCCGGTCCGGACATTTGTTCGCGGCGCCGCAGTCGCGAACCCGACAGCCGGTCAGGCCGGGCGGGTGGCCTTGCCGTCCAGCCAGAGGGTGTCGGTCTCGTCGCGGGGCGAGCCCGTGGTGCCGACGTGCTTACCGGGATCGTCGGGCCGTTCTTGATGATGTGGACAAGCTCCACCGCGTGGCCGAGGCCGTAGTCGGCCTTGAGCCAGTCGATGACGGCGCCGGCCCTGGTGTCCGGGCCGGCGAAGCCCTGCTCCGGCGAACCCGCACCGGGCGCTCGCCCGGCTGATGGCGCTGGCCGTGTATTCCGCCGTGCCACAACCGGGCACCCCGCAAAGATCACCCGGGCGGCCACCGAGCTTGATCAACACGTAGCGTAGGGTCGGGCGCTGGCGCGGTGACTCGATCTGGGCGTAGGTCCCACAGCCTTCGTGCCGGCGGTTTCCCGGCCGGTTGTCCCACTGCGGTGACCTTGTCCAGGGTGTTCCGTTTCCAGCACCCGCCCATCGAACCGTGCATGCGGTTTTCCCGCACACGGCTCACCGACGTCGTTCACCAGTTCCTGGAGATCGCCGGCGTCGCCGACACCTGGTGGCGAGGCGAGGAGGCCATCGTCGCTGTCTACCGCGGCGAGGCCCAGCTGTTCGGCGACCCAGCATTACAGGTCGGCACGATATACAGCGGCATCACCAACGCAGCCATCTGTCTCGACTATTGACCACGGCCCGCGCGCGCTCCAGAGCGAGATGATCCGGCCATCGTCAGATCCTGTCGACCCTTCCGGCATGCCATCGCGAGCGGATGACAAGAGGCCGCGGGCGGGCACCGGTACTGGCGGGTACCGCAGCGTCGCGAGGATGGCCTGCGCTGAGTCCGCGCGAGATCGCGTGCCCGCTCATCGGCAGTTCAGCGCGCCGACCGAAGCGGGACGTCGTCACGCGGCGTAACAGACGTGGTCCAGGTCGCGCACCCTCGGCGGCAGATCCGGAAACCAAGATCTCTGGGGAATGGCGGCTTAACACGGCCGGCTGTTCAGGTCTGGTTGCCGTGGAAGAGGGCGGTGAGTCGGGGCAGGCGGTGGCGCATCTCGGCGTCGTCGTCGAAATCGAAGTCCGAGTCCGAGTCGAGGTCCGGATAGGTGCCGGTGTAGGCGTCGTCGGGCAGTGCTTTGCCGGTGACGGTCTCGTAGGTGTCCCAGACGACGCTGATCATGGCTTCGCCCCAGAGGTCTTCGCCGGTGGCCGCGGCGTGGATGACCGCGGGATGGTCGGCGAGGCCGTCCGGTGATGCGAGTGCCTGCTCGTATGTGGTGCGTCCCTGTGCGATGAGCCAGCCGCGGAAATAGTCGAAGCCGTCGTCGGAGGCACCGCCGTTGATGAGGTATGCGGCGGCCCACAGATCGACCCGGTACGAGTTGGTAAACAGGTCCCACAGGGGTTGGGCCAACGCGAGGATGTCGGCGGGTTCGCGTGGTGTGAGCAAGGCCTTCATCCGTGTGGCGACGTCGTCCGCGTCTGCATGCACGGGCAGGTCGGCTCGCGCCTCGTCGATCAACTGCCATGCGGCATTGGTGTACACGCCGAATATTGTGATCGTGGAGCGTCGTGACGGGCAAGATCACGCTGCCGCAGGCAGATTCCTGCATGTGTCGAACACCAACGATTACTGCCGAGTCTTCAGCGCCCCGATCGCGGTTTGCGGACGCTGGTGCGCTGAGGCTCTTACACTGCCCGATCGACCGCTGCGGTGCGCCGCGTGTCGAGATCGGTGTGGTACCAGGTGGATCGAAGGAAGGCG
Organism: Dactylosporangium sp. NPDC049140; assembly: GCF_040648435.1. Classification (NCBI taxonomy): domain Bacteria; kingdom Bacillati; phylum Actinomycetota; class Actinomycetes; order Micromonosporales; family Micromonosporaceae; genus Dactylosporangium; species Dactylosporangium sp. NPDC049140. The sequence goes on from NZ_JBEZDS010000039.1 coordinate 24,522, forward strand.
TGCAACTCCCCGCCTCGGGCGATATAGCGCAGTCCGCTGGTCTCCATGCCGTCGGGGGTCAGTATCAGGTGAGGATCTCAGGGATTCCCGACGGTGGCGGGACACGCACCTCTGCCGCCCGGGACACCGGGCCGCCGATGGTTGGTGACGACCAACCGACCATCGGAACAGGAGTACACCGTGGACATCCGTACCGTTTCCCGAACCGCAGCCGTGGTCACCCTCTCAATCAGCGGCGTGGCAGCCGCCATCCCGCTGGTCGTCACTCAGAACGACGAGGCGCCGGCCGCGGACCAGTTCCGCGACTACATCGCGCACTCGGGGCTGGCCGCCGCGTCGAATGCGATGCTGCTCGCGTTGATCTGCCTGGTACCCGCGATGGTCTACGCTGCGCGGCTGGCCCGCCGGGGCGCGCCGAAACTTGCCCTTCTCGGCGGTGGACTATCCGCGCTGGCCTGGCTCGCCGGGTTGATCAGCCTCGGCGGTGTGCAACTTGCGCTGTACGAAGGCTCGAAGCTGCCCGACCGGGCGGGTGCTGCGGCGCTCGTCGACGCGATCATGGCCGATCCCATCTTCAACGTCCTGGTGCTCACCTTCGTCCTGGGCCACATCGTCGGCATGACGATCCTGGGCATCGCGTTGTGGCGGTCGCACGCCGTCGGGTGGTGGGTCGGTGCGCTCTACATCCTGTACGTCGTCCTGCACACGGTCGGCCACGCGGTCAGCCCGGCCGTCGATTACGCCTCCGGGGTTGTGATCGGCATCGGTTCGCTGGCCGTGGCGTACCAGATTGCCCGTACCCCGAACGACGAGTGGGACTTGCCGACCGGCGCCGCAGCCCCGGCGCCGCAGCCGGTCGCCGTCGCCGCATGAACACCATCGGCGGCGCCCGTGACCAGGCCGACCGTGGCCTGGTTGCGGGCGCTTCCCAGTTGGCGGGCCGCAGCGCACAATCATCGGTGATGACCGCGCATCGACGCCCCGTCAGCGTAGCCGCCATCACGGTGGCCGTGCTGTTTGCCGTGCTGGGCCTCGCCCTCGTCGGCACCGGCGAGCTGACCTGGCTGTCGGTCATGCTGTCGGTCATTGCCGCGATCTACCTGTCGGTCGCGTTCGTCGGCGCGGCGATCCTGCGCACCCAGCCGCGCAGCAGCACCGGCTGGATCTTCCTGGTTTCCGGCACCGCCACCCCGGTCGCGTCCGGGCTGGGTGCGGCGTCCGACGTGGCGGTGCACCTCGGGCATTTACGGCTGGCTTCCTGGCTGTACCTGGTGAACATGCCTTTCGCGCTGGTCGGGGTGCCGCTGGTCGCCACCTTCGGCATCCTGCTGTTCCCGGATCGGCGGCTGGACACGCGCTGGCGGCGCGCACTCGGCTGGGTCTACGCGATCGAGCTCGCGGTGCTGTTCGTGTGGGCGGCGCTGTCCACCGACTCGATCGACGTGCCTGGCGTCTACAACCCGATCGGCGTACCCGCGGCGAACGTCCTGGTGATCAGCATCCTGGTGCTGGGGCCGCTGAGCCTGTTCGCGTGTGTCTCGATGTGGCGATTCGCCCGGCGCGGACCGGGACCGTACGCGACCGCCCTGCGCTCCGCCGCGTGGGTCTCCTTCGTGGTGCCCGCCGCGTACCTGACCTGTGTCGTCGTGGGCATTACCACCGGCAACACCGCCGCGGTCGCGATCCTGGAGAACAGCGCGGCGATCGCCCTCGGCCTCGCGGCGTGGGTCGGCATCGTCCGGCACGGCCTCTTCGATACCCGTGCGGTGCTCAGCCGCACGCTTGTCTACGGGTTCCTGAGCGTCGTGCTGGTCATGGTGTACGTCGTGGTCGTCGTCTCGCTCGGGTTGTTCGTCGACGGGCTGGTCCCGCAGGTCGCCGCCGCCGGCGCCGCCGCGCTCGCCGTGCTCCCGTTACGCGACCTGGCGCAACGGCGGATCAACCAACTCGTGTACGGGCTGCGCGACGACCCCGCTGCCGCGTTCGCCAGGCTCGGCGACCGGCTCGATGCGGCCGGGGTGCCCGAGAACATCCTTCCGGCGGCGGCCCGTACCGTCGCCGAAGCGCTCCGGCTCAGGTACGTCGCGATCGAGGCGGGCGGCGAAATCCTCTGCACCTACGGGCGCGCGGTGCCAGGTAGCACCGAGCAACTGCCGTTGCCGTTCGCGGGCGAGACGATCGGGCACCTCACGCTGCAGACCCGCACCGACAGCGACCTGCTGCCGGACGAGCGGCGGCTGCTGTCCGGCCTGGCCAGTCAGGTCGCGGTGGCGGCGCGGGCGATCGTGCTGACCCACGCCCTGCAGGCCTCCCGGCAACGTCTGGTCGCGGCGCGCGAGGAGGAACGGCGACGGCTACGGCGCGACCTGCACGACGGTCTGGGCCCCACACTCGCCGGGATCGCGCTCGGCATCGACACCGCCCGGCGGGCCACCGGCACCGACGAGCCGACCACACAACTGCTCGCCACGCTCCGGCACGCCACCGAGGCGGCGGTCGACGACATCCGGCGAATCGTCTACGACCTGCGCCCACCAATCCTCGACGAGCTCGGGCTCGCCGGCGCGGTACGCGAGCAGGCGATGCAGCTCGGCGCGGCCGACATTGACGTCTCCGGCCATCTGCCCGCATTGCCCGCCGCGGTCGAGGTCGCCGCGTACCGGATCGCGGTCGAGGCGCTGACCAACGCTGCCCGGCACGCCCCCGGATCGCCGGTCTCCGTCCGGCTCGCCGTCAACGGCGGGCTCGAACTGTCCATTGCGGACGGTGGTGCCGGCCTGCCCGACGGGTACCGCGCTGGGGTCGGGCTGAACTCGATGCGCGAGCGGGCCGCCGAACTCGGCGGCCGGTGTGTAATCAGCCGCCGGGAACCGTGCGGCACCCTCGTGCACGCCGATTTCCCGCTGCCGGAGGCCGCGCCATGACCGTCCGCGTGGTCGTCGCCGACGATCACCCACTGTTCCGCGACGGCCTGCGCTCGTTGATCGCCGACTCCCCGGATACCGAGCTGGTCGGCCTGGCCGCCGATGGCGACGAGGCGGTCGCCATTGCGCTGGCGCAGCGGCCCGACGTCGTGGTCATGGATCTGCGGATGCCGGGCGTCAACGGGGTCGACGCCACCCGGCAGATCGTCTCAGCGGTACCCGGTGTCGCCGTCCTGGTGCTGACCATGGTGGAAGAGGACGCATCCATCTTCGCCGCCATGCGTGCCGGCGCCAGGGGGTACGTGCTCAAGGGCGCTGAACCCGAGACCATCCTGCGCTCGATCCTGGTCGTGGCATCCGGCGAGGCGATCTTCGGTGCGGCGGTCGCAGCCCGGTTGACCCAGTTCTTCGCCGGTGGCGCCGAACACACCACGAATCCGTTTCCCGATCTGACCAGCCGCGAACGCGACATCCTCGCCCTCATGGCCACCGGCGCGAACAACGCGACGATCGCCGCCCGCCTCGGGCTCACCGAGAAGACGGTACGCAACAACGTATCGAACGTGTTCGCCAAGCTCCGCGTCGCGGATCGGGCCGCGGCCGTGGCCCGAGCCCGCGACGCTGGCCTGGGCTCGCCGTAACACTGCCTCTCCGTAACGCTGCTGTCGGAGCAGTAGTGCCAGCCGGTGTGGGCGATCCACCACCCCATTCCCGCTGTACCTCCCGACACGACTCATCCGCAGCAGCATGACAACAATCAGAAGGACTCGGTCGCTCTCTTCGGCGCCGAGGTCAACCGCACCGGCTGGTCCGAGCTGGGACCCACGTTCGACTGGCTCGCCACCCGCTTCACCGGCGTCAACCTGCGCGACGTGCAAATCGCCGCAGCGTGATCCGGCGCCGGCCGCCGTGGTAGGCGTGCTCGACACTGATGGTGATCTCGGCCTCGGTGTCGGCGCCGGGCACCGGCCCACGTCCGAAACGGTCGCCGCCACCGCCCTGTCCCCCGCCGAAGATGCTGCCGAGCAGGTCCTCGAGGTCGACCTCCCCGCCGATGCCGCCCCGACCGCCGAAGCCGGCGCCCTGACCGGGGAACCCGGCGCCGGCCGACGCACGCTACCGTGCCCCGGCGCGCTGCTCGACGTCGTCGGGCACCTGCCGCCACTGGGCGCCGAACCGGTCGTACTTGCGGCGGCTCTTCGGATCCGAGAGCACGTCGTAGGCCTCGGTGATGTCCTCGAACCGGTCCTCGGAGCCTGGCTCCTTGTTGACGTCCGGATGGTTGCGGCGGGCCAGCGTGCGGTACGCGCGCTGGATCTCCTCCGCCGTCGCAGTCCGCGGGATGCCGAGGACCTCGTAGAAGTCGCGCCGGTCAGCCGCCATCGGAGCCCCGATCCGCGTCCGCCCCCTCGGCACCCCCCGCCGCCGGCGCGGGCCACGGCCACGACGGCCGGGCGCAGCAGGAGCGTGTCGCCGCCGTAGCCCGGGCGGATGACCCGCACGATCGTGCCGGCCGGTACGCACGGCTCCTCAACCGCTTCGGCCGCCTCGTGCCGGGCCGGGTCGAAGGGCTCACCGACCGGGCCGAAGCCGAGCCGGGCCAGGACGTCCGCGGCCTGGTCCCGGACCTGTGCCACGCCCTGCACGATCGCCTCGGGGTCCGCGCCGGCGTGGCGCAGCGCGAGGTCGAGGTTGTCCAGCACGGGCAGCCACGCCGCGGCGACCCGCTGCCGCTCGGCGGTGACCCGTTCGGCGGCCGTCCGCTCGGCCCGCTTGCAGGCGTTGTCGGCGTCGGCGATCGCCCGCTGCGCCCGCTCTCGCACCTCGGCGAGCGCCGGGTCCCCGGCCGGGCCGCCGCCTCGGTCTCGGGCCGGTTCGCCGGTCGGCCCGGGTCATCGGTGGCGGCGTGGATCCCCTCGCCGTTCGGCGCGGCCATGGCTCACCCTCCGCTGAAGTCGGCGTCGATGACGTCATCGGCCGGAACCGACCCGCTGGACCGCCCAGCGGCGTGCTCTGCCTCCTGTCCCGCGGGCTGTCCCCCACCGGTCTGCTGCTGCGCGGAGGACTGCAGCCCGAACAGGATCTGCAGGAGATCGTTGGTCAGGGTTCCGCACCCGATCCGGGCCTCCTGCACGAGCATCCCGGCCCGGGCCCGCTCATATTCGGGGACCTGATCGCCGAGTTCGTCGAGGCGGCGCTGCACCTGGTGCGCGACGCTGTCGAGCTCGTTGCGGGCGTCGATCTCCTGACGCGCCCGCTGGTCCGCGGCGCGGGCGACCCGACCCTGACCTTCCGGACCCGGATCACCGCCGACCTGCCGGCCAGCCGCCTACACATCGCCCACGTCACCGGCCTCGCCGAAGGCACCGACGCGCTCATCCTCCACGCCCACGGCTACGGCGCCTACGGCCGCACCCACGCCCAGCTCGACCTGCCGATGCTGTGCACCATCGAACGCCTCGCCACCACCCACCGACTGCCGACCGCCGCGATCGGCGGGAGCTGCTGGAGCGTGTCGCGGCTGGCCTGGACACCCGTCCGGGGACCGCCGCCGAGGTGTGCCTGCTGTACATGCGGACCAGCACGCTGGCGCCGTTCAACACCGTCGGCGTTGGTCTCTACCTGCGGATGTGGTTGCGGGCGTTTCCCGACGTCCCCGTGTTCGACGCCCACGCCGCTGAGCTGGAGCACTACGAGGCGCTGCGGGCGGACAGGATCGACGAGCTGGAGGCGCTGACCCGCCACAAGCTCGCGGACCCTAGACGGGTTCTGGGCGTCATTGAGTGCGGCGGCCGGCACCACGCCGAGCCCGTGTCATGTCGGTACGCGGCGTTGAGCAGCCGCGGCCTCCCGGCCCTCGCCACGGCCCGCTGACCACAGTCCCTGAGCACCGAACGGCGCAAGCCGCCGCCTTTGACCCCGATCTGGAGGATTCGCCATGCCGACGGTGCTGCCGCTGCTGGTCCTGCCCGCAGCCTCCGCCCACGGGCCCGGCGCCACGGCCACCGCCGGGTCCGCGCCGAACCTGCGTGATTACGACCTGTACCGGGCGGGGGTGTCGGGCGGGAAGGACACCTGGGCTGCCCTGGTGCTGCTGCGTGACGCGGCCGCGGCCGTCGGCACCCTGGACCGGCTGTGGACCGACCACGCCGATCTCGGGCTCGCCGAGCGGCCGGCGTGAAGGGCTACATCGCGGAATAGGGGGAACGCCGCCACAGGCTCGAGCACGAGATCGACGGCGTGGTCGTGAAGGTCGACGCTCGGGTGTAGGTGCGGCCCGTCAGTCGCGGCCGAACATGCGGGCGAAGAAGCCGCGGCGCTCGGGCTTGTGCGGGGCCCTCGGCCGCGGCACTGCGACCCTGTCCACGTTGTGGGTGCGCTCGACGTGCTCCTCGACCGTGTGGTGGCCGGCGACGACCTTCACCTTGGTCTTCTCGTCCTCGATCTTGTCGACCTCGATCTCGCCGGACTTCGTCGGCCGGCGGCGCACGGTGGTCGTCTTGGTGGTCTTCACGACCGTCTTCTCGTCCTTGCCGTCGTCGTCGACCTCGTCGGCCGGGACGAACTCGGCGGACGGCTTGACGTCGGCGGCCCGGAAGCGCAGCGGCTCCCACAGCGGGCCCGGGATCACGTGGACCCCGAAGTGGGTGCGGTGGTGTACCGCGCACAGCGGCTCGAGGTTGCCCGGCGACTCGATCCACTCCTGGAAGTCGCCGTCGTCGTCGAGGTGCAGCCCGAGCTGCCTGTTGATCTTGTCCAGGTCGACGCCGCCGGCCTGGGAGAACTCGATGTGCGAGTGGTGCAGCTCGACGTTGCCGCCGCAGTAGTTGTCGTTGATCGCGCAACGCCACAGTCGCTGGCGTTTCATCCGGGCCTTGACCTGCTCGAAGAGGTGGTAGTGGGGATCTTCCTCACGCGGCTCGTGGGCCGGCACATGCGTAATCAGGTGGAGGGTGAGCCCCTGGTCGTGCGCATCGGTCATGACGCGCATCCCACAGCGGCGAGCGATCGAGAGCAAACGACACGCCGGAGAGATTTTGACGACTTCATGACAACCGGGGCTCACCAACCGGTTGGCCTGGTCGGTGCCGGCCTCCATGGCGGCCTGGTCGCGCAGCTCATCGTCGGCGAGACCGTTGCTCCGGGCCGCGATCGCGGCGGCACCGCCGGCCGGCATCGCGCCGAGCAGGTCGGCCGACGGGGTCTGGTTGGCGCCGACGAGCATCGGGTGCGGGCTGCCGATGACGTTGAGCGTGACGTACTGCTCGAGCGTGGCGTGCGAGTCGGCGATGTCGAGGTTGCGCATCGTGAGCTGGCCGATGCGGTCGACCGGGCCGAACGCCGCGTCCTCCTTGCGCTCCATCTGGCTCACCCTCCCCGGCGTCAGCACCACCGACCCGACCCCCGACACCGTCACCACCGCGTTCGCCGACATCCACGACACCCGGCACACGTTCGCCCGCACCGAACGCGACCGCTACGGCTGGACCGCCGCGTTCGCCACCGCCGGCATCCCCGAGCGCTACTTCGACCTCGTCGCCTTCACCGAGCACCTCTTCCGCGCCGACATGCACAAAGTCGAGCTCGACGACGGCCGCATCGCCGTATTCCGCCGCGCCTGACCCGGCACGCCGCACCGGCCCGCACCCGAACAGCCGCCACCACCTGCACCATGCCCCATCCACGCTCCGCCCCGGCGTGCACGCACCAGGGCATTACTGACACAGGAGACCGCCCGTGTCCGAACCACTGACCCCGCACCGGGTCCAGCGCCCACTCACCGGCCCCGGAGGTTCGGCGCGAGGCGACGCCCCGCTGACCGTAGGTCGCCGCGGCGTGCAGGCCGCTCCAGCCTCAGCATCGCCAGCGGCAGAGACATGGCGGCCGGCTGCTCTTGGCGCCTATCCGGGGGCTGCCCTGCCGCGCTGCCGCGGCAGGGCATTGTTCTTTGCCACCCAAGGTGCTCGGGGCCCAGGTCCGCTGCCTGGGCGGACACGATTGAATGGCACGGGTGGATGCTGGAGCCCCTTCACGATGCTGGTTGGGTTGACCTTGGGGTGGGCATGTGTGCCATCGAAGTTGCCCCGAACTGCGTAGTGCCGGTTCGTGGCCGATCCAGGCGCGGCTCATGATTTGGGCACGTTATTGCGAATTTCCGGTAACGATCGGCAGGCGGGCGAGCGGCTGGACCCTGCCGTGCCTGGCATCGAAAATTGGGGGCCTGCCGTCGGAGCTGCGCTCGTACTCTCTGTTGGTGAGCGATAGCAATGACGACGTGAGGTTGCGAGAGACCTTTAATGAGGACGCGGCACGGTATGACCGTGCCCGCCCCCGGTACCCAGTGCAGATGTTTGATGATCTCGCTGCGGCCGGGGTAGCGCCTGGGGCAAGAGTGCTGGAGATCGGCTGTGGCACCGGGCAGGCGACCGTGCCGCTGGCCGAGCGGGGCTACCGCATCGTGGCTGTCGAGTTGGGCGCGGACATGGCGGCTGTGGCTCGGCGAAATCTTGCCGCGTTCGACGCGGTGGAGGTCGTTACGGCGGCGTTCGAGGAGTGGCCCTTGCCCGGTGAACCGTTCGACATGGTGTTTTCCGCTACCGCGTTTCACTGGATCGAACCCGCGGTGCGGGTGTCGAAGTCTGCTGACGCTTTGCGTCTCGGTGGCCTGCTGGCCACCGTGGGAACCCACCACATCGCTGGCGGCACCTGGACCGAGGCATTCTTCGTTGAGATCCAGAAGTGCTACGAGCGATTCGATCCGTCGACCCCACCGGGCCTGCGTCTTGAGACCGCTCGTGACATCGTCGAAGACGATCGGGAGCTCACCTCGTCGGGTCGATTCGGGCCTGCGAAGTTCTACCGATACGAGTGGGAGCTGCCGTACTCGACAGCTGACTACCTGGATCTGCTGTTGACCTACTCCGGACACCGTGCCTTGCCGGACGTGCAGCGCAGCGCATTGCTGAACTCCATCGCGCGGCTGATCGACGCGGACTACGGGGGTCAAATTGTCAAGCGCTACCTGACTGAGCTGAGGATCGCCCAACGAGTCCGGTGAATCGCTTCGACCAGTGGCGGTTGGTTTCAGCAGAGCGCCCGTGTCCCCGCTGGGGAACTGATTGAAGGGCAGCAATGGCGCCCCGTGCAGGTCGGCCGCACGGGGCGTCCGAGATTCTGTGCGAGGTGCTCTCGTCACGGAGGGCCCTCCCGGAGGCTGGCGCGCACGGCGGTGAGCGGAATGAAGGCCGTGCCGTTGCCGAGTTCGTTCGGTGTCGGGCCGGATGGAGTTGCGACGTCGGCGAGTCGGTCGGCGGGGGCGGTCAGGGCCTCTCGGTCGCCTTCGAATGCCCGTCCACCAGGGGAAACCTGTCCCAAGGAATCTCGATCATGGTCGAGAACAGTAGGCGCGCCAGATTCCAAATAGGTCCGCCGTTGGTTGACGACCATGGCGACGTTGCCGTAGGAGACCTCGATATCGGTGTTGTCGAGGATCTGCTCCCAGACCTGCAGCGCCGAGATGAAGGGTTGGCGCTCGAGCAGCGCGTCGATGATGGCCGTCAGGCATCCGGATCTGCCGCGAGCGCCGCGCGGCGACCGACCTGATAATCGTCACGCTTCGTATCTCACGCCAGCGACGCATCGCTAGGTCGGCTAACGCTTGTGCCGAGTTGATCTCACTCGATCATGGCCGATCGGACCGTTGCTGCGACGAGCCAGATCAGCCACCATGCTGCTGCCCGGCATGCCCGGCGGCACCGAGTACTGGTTGCCGCGGAAGGCGACGAGGGCTTGCGCCCCGACACCACCCGCAGCACGTTCAGCTGCGCCGGATACGGCGCGGGCGGCGGCGGCCGCAGCGGTTCCGCGGCGGCCAGGACGGCGACGGTCAGCTGCTGCCCGTCACGCACCCGCCGGCGGGCGCCCAGCGCCGCGGACTATGGACGGCGCCCCCTGGAAGGCGCAGAACATCGGGGTGATCCTTGCGTTCTCCTGCAGGTGGGCGATCGTCTCCGCGCCGCTGCCGTGATAGTCGAGATAGGCGACCCGGTGCCCGTCGCGTATCGCGAACGTGCCGCGGCCACGCCGTTGGGGTGAGATGTTGACGTGTCCGCTCGGCCCGCTCCACGCGGGCGGCATTGTCGCGTCGACGATCATCAGCCGAGTATGGCTACGAGGAAGCGATTATCTAGGCGGGTGTGCTGCGCAGCGCGCCGACCAGGCCGGCGAACTCGGGCAGTTGCTCGGCGTCGTGCATCGCCTCACGGAGGGCCTGGTCGTGGGTCGGGCGGGCCTCTGCCAGCAGTCGCAGGCCGGCCTCGGTGACCTCGGTGTAGATGCCCCGACGGTCGTTCTCGCACAGGTAACGGCCCAGGAGGCCCTGCTGCTCCAGCCGGGTGACCAGCCGAGTGGTGGCGCTCTGACTGAGCACGACCGCGTCGGCGAGCTGCTGCATCCGCATGTGCCAACGCTCCTGACGCGACAGCAGCTCGAGCACCGAGTACTCAACGACGCTCAACCGGTGCGCGGCCTGCAGGGTTCGCTCGAGCCGTTGCTCGATCCGAGCGTGCAACCCGGCCAAGGCTCGCCAGCTCTGCGCGCACACGACGGCGTCATCGACGCCCTGTTCCCGTACCGCCATGCAACTAGGGTACACGGCCTTTGCCCATTACCAGCGTTTGCAATATCCGGCGTATGCAACTATCTTCAGAGGGCCCCCATCACAACAAGGAGAGTCGCCTGATGCACGAATTCCCCCCGCTTCCTCCGGTCACAGACGCGGGTACTCCGCTCATGTACTCGGCCCTGCCGTGCAGCCCGACGGTGCCAGACCGCCCTCCCGGTCGGCTCCGGCTGCTCATCGCCGGTTTACTGCGCCAGCTCGCCGCGCGTCTCGCCCGAGAACTCCTGACACAGACGAGCGCCGGCCGCACGCCCCCACGGACGTGTGCCAACATGTGATCATCCTTGAGTTCCTGCCTCGTGATCGGCCGTGCACGCTCATAGCCGCGATCCGCTCGCCACGAAGCGTGATGGCTAGTACGGCCGCGCCGCTTGTGGACATGCCTCGTGTCGCACGCTGTACGGCGTGACGGCGGCGATCGGCTGTCTGCTGACGAGGTCGCGTTCGGCGGTGCCGCACGTATTCGGCCGGATCGGTCAAGCGAAGTCGGCCGCCGTCATGCCGGCCGGATGGTCCGATGGCCACTGCACGAGTTCGATCCTGTAGCCGTCAGGATCGGTGAGCCATGTGACCATCAGCAGATGGTCCCACGCACCGAAGGTGTCCCAACGGCATCCGCACATGCCGCCGTTGGGTTGCGACGACCGACCAGAGCTCGTCACCGACGGTGAACTGGCTCGGCGAGGCCGAGGGCTTCCGGTCCTACCGATGTCAGGACTGGCGTGCTGGCCAGCAGAGCGATTCCGGCGTTGACGGTGAGGATCACGGCGGGATGCCGGCTAGTGTCGCGTGATCCTGGCTGCGTTATCCGTCCGGGCTGTCAGTGGTAGTTTGGGCCGCCCCGACATAGTGGATCTTGGCAGTGCGATGCTGGGCTAAGGTCGGTGCCGCACAATATGTGCGTGGACAAGTTGTTCGCCGACAACATGCTGTGGCCGGTCAGGCTGGTGCTGCCCGGCAGGAGCGTCGGTTGGTCGCTGCGGGGTGGTAACGCCCCCTGATGGGCACGACTTCCTGTTGCCCGTCGGGCCGCGGTTTGCGTTGTTCGACAGTGTCGACGCTCTCTACTGGTACGTGCGTCACGACCGATCGGCGCATGTGCTGTCTCGGACGTCGGGCTGGTCGCAGCTGGTCCGGGGCCTAGCTGGACGTCTGCCGATGTGTCGGAGGCGTACGACTACCGGCTCGACCGATTGGCGCGGTGGGGTCCTGAGTGGACTGGCGGGGACCTGATCTCGTGCGTCGACCTGGTGTGGGACCTGGGCGCGCAGTTCAATGACGCATTCTTGATCGGTATCAGTCACCGGGATGGGGCGTTGCGGGGGGTCTACGACGTGTACGGAGATGACACGAACGACCTCGCCGTATCGCGGCGTGTGGCCAAGGTGGCGAAACAGGCGGTGGAACGGGTCATGGCGCTGGCCGCCTGGAATCCAAGCATCGCCGTCGGCTAACTGGTTCTAACGCAACAGGGTCACGCTACCTGGCATTGTTGTCGACGAGTTGCTTGATGCTGGTCTGGACGCAGCGGACCTTGGCGAGGATCTCGTCGGCGGTGGCGGTCCAGGTGAAGGGTTCCGCGTCGGTGTTCCAGTGCGTGACGTAGTCGCGGATGCGGGCGATGAGGGCGGTGACCGAGGTGAACGTGCCCCGGCGGATGGACTGGCGGGTGATGATCCCGAACCAGATCTCGATCTGGTTTAACCAGCTCGATCCGACGGGGGTGAAGTGGAACGTGACGTTCGGGTTCGCTGCCAGCCAGGTCTTGATCTCTGGGGTGGTGTGGGTGGACAGGTTGTCCAGCACCACGTGGATCTCTTTACCCTTATGGGGTTTGACGGCCTGCCGCAGAAACGCGAGGAACCGCTCGCCGGTGCGGTCGGGGTAACACGCCGCGGTCACCTGCCCAGAGCTGACGTCCAATGCGGCGAACAGGTTGGTGATCCCGTGACGGAGGTAGTCATGGGTGCGTTGCTCGGTGACCCCGAAGTCCATAGGCAGCAACGGTTGCGTGCGATCCAACGCCTGGATCTGGGTTTTCTCGTCGATCGATAGGACTACCGCGCCGCGGGGCGGGTCCAGGTACAACCCGACGATGTCGGCGACCTTCTCCGCGAACCGCGGGTCCCTCGACAGCTTGAACGTGCCCTGCTGGTGCGGCTGCAGGTCGTTGTCCCGCCACAGTTTCGCCACGTAGTGCCAGGACACCGACACCTCCTCGGTCCGCGAGACGTAGCGGGCCATCTCCCGGCTCGACCAGTGCGACAGCCCCGTCTCCACCGGCGGGGTCGTGCGGGTCAACGCCAGGATTCGAGCCCGCACCGCGGCCGGGACCTGCTCCCGCCTGCCACCGCGTTTATGCTCTTCCAGGCCAGCCAGCCCGAACCGGGCGTGCCGGTCGACCCAACGGTCCACAGTGGGCAGCGACACCCCGGCCAGCACACCGATGTCTTTGCGCATCCGGCCTTCGGCCGTCCACAACACGATCCGGGCCCGCGTCGCCACCACCGCGGGCACGTCACGGCTGTTGACCAGCGCCCGCAGCTCGGCCACCTGCTCGCCTGTCAGCACCACCAGGCCATGATGGACCTCCAACGTCACAGCCGAGTTCATCCATGGCCATGACTAGATAACGGAAACAGAATCACACGACTCCAGTGGACACGGTGCGGCAATCCCGAGCTCAAGGCCGCGAGCATCGAACGGATATCGTTGGTGGGGTGAAGTTGATCCTCCGCATTGCGGTTGCCGGCGCGGCCTACTCGGCGGGCCTCGCGGGCTGGCTTCTGCTTCCGGGCTATCATCCGGTCCCGATGTTGATGTGGCTTGTGGCGGTCATCGGAATCTTTCCGGTGTTCGGTTCCGCATTGCTCGTCGCGCGCCGGTACGCGCACGAGGACCCGGCCCCGGGAACACCGACGTTACGGCGTCCGGGCGCCGTGGTGGCCGCGGTCTTTGCGACCTTTGCGGCCTTGGCCGTTGCGGCACTGGTCCTGACAATAGTTGCGTCGGCGCAACCGTTACCACCGGGTCAGCCCGTGATCGAGGGTGGTCAGTACTTCGTGAACGACCACGGCACCCTGACGCCTGTCTCTCAGGCCGTGTACGTGGCCGCCCTGGAGACAGGCCAACTCGGCTTCGTGTCGATCTCCTTGGTGTTCTACCTGATCGCCGTCCTCGCCGTCGGAATCACGGGCGAGCGACTGGCGGCACGCATGCACCCCGGCGTCGGTCATCGTTGAACCCGAGCCTGTGCGCACCTCGCGCGGGTCAGGCGCGCCGACACAGGGCGCGGCGTGTTGCCCGTTGAGGTTCCGGCGACGGTCCTGATCGCGCGTATCGCCTCGGCGACCCCACCGGACCATGGCGTGCCGTGGCCCGGCAGTACCCGTGATGCCTGTACGGGCCCGCGTCGCCACCACCGCCGGCACGTCACGGCTGTCGACCACCGCCCGCAGCTCGGCTGCCTGCTCGTCCGTCAACACCACCAGGCCATGATGGACCCTCAACATCACAGCCGCTCTCATCAACGGTCATGACTAGATAACGGCAACAGAATCACACGATACTAGTACCGCAGTCACGGTTTACGGTGTGGACTGCTGCTCTTCGGTGGCTGCTCGTCGTTATTAGCGAGGGCCGAGGCCGGTACGGCCGTCGAGCAGTTCGCGTGCGATGTCCAGGTGGCCGGCATGGCGGGCGGTCTCTTCAATCATGTGCAGCACGATGTACCGGAGATCGGGGATCTCTGCGTTGCCGTGGCGTTCCTGCGGCGGCGCCGACAGGGGCGTTGACGCCAGTACCTTGTTCGCGCGCGCGATCTGGTCGCGGTAGAACCCGAGCACGACCTCCGACGTACGGCGCGTCGCGTGTGGCGGGGCTTCCTCCTCGGCGGGCCAGGCCAGCGGTACTGCGGTGCCGGTGAAGACCCGCTGGAACCAGTACCGCTCGGCATACCCGAGGTGCTCTACCAGGCCAATTGGCGTCCACCCCGACGGTACGACGGCCGTGTGCAGTTGTTCCTCGTCAAGCCCGTCAACGATGGCGAGCACGCTGGCACGCTGGGCTTCGAGGAACTTGACAAGATCGGTGGTGGCTTCGGTGTGCTCGTCCGCGTTGATCATCCGCCGATGATGCACCATATGCGCTGGGAGCCAATGATCCGGCGCGCTGATCTGCCGCCGACCGCGCTCGCCGGCGCTCGATCCATCGTGACAACGAGTGGTCGAGCTTCCTGCGGCAGGGCATCCGACAAGCCGATGACAGGATGTCCACGAGCCGGCCGACCGCTGCGGCACCCTGACCACGTCGACACAGTCACCGACGGCCCGACCTACTACGTGAGCCTCATGACCCTCGACGCGATCGATGCAGTGCTACGCCGATGGGCGCATACCGGCGAAGGCGCCGGCGGCAGTTACTTCTGGTCGACGGACCTGGTCATCATTCCCAGGCCAGGCATCACCGCCATGATCGAGGCGATCGACGGGCTCGTTCGTGACGAAACGATCGACCAAGCATGCCAGGTGATACCCGGGCCCGACGACGGCCCGGATGCCGCGACATGACAGCACACCCGACCCGCTAGAAACGCAGATCGAGCGGCACGGAACGACGGCCGACCGCGAACCGACGATCTTGGTTCCGGATCTTCCGCGATCCGCGCTCGTAGCCTGGGGCTACGAGCCGTGAGACCATGCGTGGACGAAGGACGTGAGGTGGGCATCGGTGCTGACCGAGCGCTGGCTGGGCGAGTGGGCGACGCAATTGCAGGCTGCGGTCGAGCGGGCGCTTCGCGATGTTGTGTCAGGGCTTTCCGTTCGAGGCGGACGATCACCGAGTGGGGCCGCCGGCGTCCGGGGCCGAGCTTGATCTGCTGCGAGAGCGCTTACCGTGGACCCCGGATGAGCTCGTCGCGCTACACCGGCATGTCGGGCCGGTGACGCTGCCCGACATCGGCAACGGCTACTTCCTCCACGCGCCAGATGGCGTGCTGGCCGCGCTCGATCAGCAGGATCGGGCGGACCAAATCGGCGAGCCGCTCGCCGAACACATCGATGTCGTTGTCTTCGGCAGCAACGGCGGTGGCGACCTGTATGCCATAGCGGTGACCGATGGCCGGGTCTTCCGGCTCCAGGATGCCAGCTACATCGGCGGCGTCTACGGCGGCACCAACCACGGCATCACTGTCGTCGCCGCGGACCTTCACGATTTCCTCGAACGGTTCCTCAACGCTGTGAACGCCTTCGCCATGAACGGCGACATCACCGATCTCTGAGCGATCCGGCGGTGCCACTGCCGAAAACCCCATCCGCCCTGGTGATGGCCATGTGGGGGCGTCGGAAATGTTGGCCCGGTTGCTGGGCTCTGGGCCTGGGCGTAGCTGGTGATCGATGCGGCATGATGGGCTGCCGTGCTGCTGCGACCGGCCTACCTGACCGTGACGAACGCGTTCGCGGTGCTGCGCCTGCTGCCGATGAGCAATTGGGACAAGGACGTGGAAATCCTTGCCCTCCGCCATCAGATCACGGTGCTGGAACGCCAACTCGGCAAGGAGAAGGTGCGGTTCGACGCGAGTGATCGGGCGTTCCTGGCGGCCCTGCTCCACCGGCTGCCGCGCGACGTGCTGCGCCGACTACGGCTGCTGGTGCGCCCCGACACGGTGCTGCGCTGGCACCGCGACCCGCTCGCCCGCCGTCACGCGCGCATGTCCCAGCCGAAACGCCCCGGCCGGCCCGGGGACCGTGCGTTCCGTCCGCGGCCTGGTGCTGCGCCTGGCGCGGGAGAACCCAGCTGGGGCTACCGGCGCCTGCACGGCGAACTGCTGGTGCTGGGAGCGAAGGCGGCCACGTCCACCGTCTGGGAGATCCTGAAGGAGCTGGGATCGACCCGACACCCGAGCCCGCGTCCAGCACCAGGGCCGACTTCCTGCGCTCTCAGGCCGATGCCCTGCCGGCATGTGACTGCCTCGAAACGGTCACCCCGACCGGAGCGCAGATGTACGCGTTCGCGGCGATCGAGCACGCCAGCCGCCGAATCCACATCCTGGGCGCCACCCCACACCCAACCACCGCATGGGTGGTACAGGCCGCGAAGAACCTCGTCATCGACCTCGAAGACAACGACTCCCGGGCGCGGTTCATGGCCCGCGACCGGGATGGCAAGCTCCCCGAACTGTTCGACGCCACCCTCGCCGACACGGGCATCGACGTCGTGCTCAGCGGCATCCAGATGCCGAGCATGAACTCGATCATGGAACAGTGGGTCCAGACCTGCCGCCATGAACTCCTGGACCGGACCCTGATCTGGAACCAGCGGCACCTGCTCCACGCCCTACGCGAGTTCGAACAGTTCTACAACGAACACCGCCCACACCAGGGGATCGCGAACGCCCGACCGTTGCGCCCGTTACCCACACCGATCGTCGACCCAAACAAGATCGCCCTCCTCGACATACGAAGACGCGATCCCATCGGCGGCATCCTCCACCAGTACCAACATGCCGCCTGACCTGCACGGATGAGGTTTTCGGCAAGAGCAAGGTCGACCGGTGAGGTGGACGACGTCGCGGCGATCGACCAGCACCCGCACGGGCGAAATGGCTATGGCGTGAGGGTGATGGGCCGTTGATGATTGTGCGGGCTTAGCGCAGCAACAGCCCGCAGCCGACAGCACGATGACCGCATGGAAGAGTATCGGGAGATCGTGTCGGACATTGTCACGACCGCCGGCGGAGCGCAGGCGTGGATTGAGATGGGCCTCTCCGGATACCTCACCAAGCGGTGCACCGGATGTGGCATCGACGAGGACGCGGTCGCGCTGGCTCCTGCGCTGCAGTGGCTGACCGAGCACGCTGGGGCTTGCACCGCCCGCCGCTAGTGCTCTGACCACGAACGTTCACGGTGTTGGATGACACGCCGCCCCACCTCCCGGTGGGGTGGCGTGTCTGCGTTCAGGCTGGGCGGGTGGCAGAACCCGTGCGTGTGCGGCGGCTGTCTGACCAGGAAGGTCAGCAGCTGCTGCGAATAACGAGGCGAGGGACCGGCTCAGCGATCAGGTGGCGGCGGGCGATGGTCGTGCTCGCGTCGGCCGGCGGGAACAGCGTGCCGGTGATCGCCCGGCTTGTACAGGCGGATGAGGACTCGGTCCGGCAGGTCATCCACCGGTTCAACGAGATGGGCATGGCCTGTCTGGACCCTCGGTGGGCCGGTGGCCGTCCCCGCCTGATCAGTGAAGACGACGAAGCGTTCATCGTCGCGACGGCCAGCACCAGACCCGAAGCCCTCGACCAGCCGTTCACCCGGTGGAGCCTGCGCAAACTCGCCGACTACCTCGCCCACAACCACGGACCACGCCGGGTCCGGGTCGGCCGGGAACGGCTCCGGCAGCTGCTGCGCAAGCACAACATCACCTTCCAGCGCACGAAGACGTGGAAGGAGTCCAACGACCCCGACAAAGCGGTCAAGCTCGCCCGGATCGAGCAGGTCATGACCGAGTTCCCAGACCGGGTCTTCGCGTTCGACGAGTTCGGGCCGCTGACCATCCGCCCGCACGGCGGCGCGGCCTGGGCGCCGGCCGGGCACCCGGACCGACTGCCCGGCAACTATCACAAGCTGCACGGGGTCCGGCAGTTCCACGGCTGCTACAGCGTTGGCGACGACACCCTCTGGGTGTCGTGCACCGCCGGAAGTCCGCGGCAAACACCCTCGCCGCGCTCCGCTCGATCCGCCCGGCCCGTCCGGACGGCGCACGGTTCCGGGACAGCCGGGCGATCTCCCGGGCCAGCGCCGCCGCGAACCGCTCCCACTCCTCGCCCGTCGCGACCGGCCCGGTCACTGCTCCTGCGCGACGTTGCGCAGCAGGTCGTCGAAGTCGGCGGTGCGGTACCCGGTGAGCTCCACAGTCACCGGGCTGAGCCGCAGTACCAGCGTGACGTCAGCCAGTTGCCAGCGCACCTGCGGGCTGCCGCCGGGTTCGACGGCCGTCGGAGCTCCGAGCTTGTCGGTGAGGGTACGCACGGCGAGCGCGAAGACGTCTCCACAGAACTCGGCGGTCGCGGCCGACGGTGGCCGGGCCACGTCGCACAGGGCCAGCGTGATGCTCTGCACCCCCTGTTCGTCGTCGTCCAGGCCCAGCTCGGAGCCGAGCTCCCCGGACAACCCCAGCTGCGGGTCGACGGCGAGCCCGCCCGGGTAGTCCTGCTGACTGGCCTCGCGCCAGCCCAGGTGCGCCGCCGCCCGGTGCGGATCGGCCAGGTGCAGCAGCGGTTCCGCGGCGATCAGCTGCCGGGCCGCCCAGTGCAGCTGCGCCTCGGAGAGCCGCCGCAGCCCAGTGGTCCGGTCGGTGACCGGCCCGTCCGGGGGGCGCGGCAGCGCCAGGGAGACCGGCCCGTGCCCGGCCGCCCCCGCCGATGACGCAGCACCAGCAGGCGCTTCGCCTGACACTGCTGGACCGACCGGCCCGGAGTTGGCCGCCGCGCGGCGGAGCAGCTCGATCAGGTCGCGGTAGGCGTCGCGGTAGGCGTCGATCGCGGGCAGGCGGAACCGGGCCGGATCGCGCTGCCACAGTGCCCGTCCCCGGTCTGTCCAGAGCGCCGCCTCAGGGACGGTGTCGGCGCCGGGCGGCGCGAACTTCACCACCTCGTCGAGGGCGGCGAGCGCGTACGCCAGGCGGCGCCGGACCCGGGGCAGGTCGGCCGGCGGGATCAGCGCGGGGTCGGCCGGGTACCCCTGCGCGTAGTCGTCGGACAGCTCGATCCACTCCCCGGCGTCGAGCAGTTCGGAGGGCTCCAGACCACCGAAGCGGGTGTACCCGTCCGGGGCGGGGGACAGCGGCTGCGCCGGTACCCGGAACAGGAACTCCCGGGGAGCGCCACAGGTGGCGCACGCCCCCGCGTAGCGACGCACCAGCTCGCTGCCGTCAGAGAAGACGACGCTGTCCAACCCGAAATCCGGCGATCCGCAGTTGACGCAGGGGTGCAGCTCCAGGTAACGGAGCACCTCCTCCGTGGTACGCGCCAAAGGGTACGTCACGGCCGCATCCTATCGACTCGGCACATCCGTCAGACCTCGTCGTACTCCGGCGCCAGCCCGAGGCGTCCGAGCGGGGTGGCGGCCCACCGCAGCCAGGCCCGGTCGTAGCGCTGTGCCAGCTCGTCGGCGAGCGGACCGGGCTGGCGGGCGACCAGGGCACGGGCGTCATACCCGCCCGGGTAGTCGTACCCGGCCGCCGGGTTGAGCCGCAGCCGCGAGTCAACCTCCAGGTAGCGCAGGTTCGGCAGCGCCTCGCTGACGGCGATCGACTCGATCCCGGCCCGGGTGACTCCCGTGTTCTGGAGGCTGAGCCAGCGCAGCCGGCCTAGGTACGGGGAGCGCAGCAGCCGGCGCAGGCCGCCGTCCCCGATCGGGTTGCCCCACAGGGACAAGCCGACCAGCCGGTCCAGGTGTGCCGAGCCGGCGAGTTCGTCGACGACCCGATCCGCGCCCCGGGTCAGGAAGACCATCCGCAGCGGGATCTCACCGGGTAGCGGGCTGCTGAACCGGAGGAAGGCTTCGGCGGTGGTGTCGATCGTCTCGACGAATCCGCGCCGCACCTGCCACGCCTCCCCGAGCAGGTGACTCCACCGGGTCGGGGTGAGGCTGTCGCGCAACGAGCGCTCCAGCCGGTGCAGCGCCACCGTCCGGTCGGCATCCCACGGCAGCCCGGCCCGCATGTCGCGGTTGTGGGCCAGCTGGGCGCGGATCAATCCGGCGTACTCGGGCTGCTCGTCGGCGATCGCGTCGGCGTACGCGAAGCGCGGCTCGTCGGCGTCGGGTTCGGCGAGGACCCGCTGGTAGCGCTGGCCCGGCACGTCGTCGGGCGCGATCCAGTCCGGGGCGATCCAGTCGGGGGCCAGCCGGTCGACCGGCGGTGGGCCGGCTCCGGCCCCTGGCCACATCGGTGGACCGGCGGCCGGCGGCTGCGCATAGTCGGCCCAGTGGTGCCGGCCGGCAGTCCCCGCGTAGGTGTTGGCGGGGAACCGGCGTAGCCCGAGCATCGGCGTCCAGGCGGCGGCGACGTACACCTGGCGGTGGACAAGCAGTGCCGGCATCGCCAACACGCGGCACAGTTCATCGAAGAACTCCGCGGCCAGGTCGGCGGGGTCGGCCGGGAACACCGTGAGCCGGGTGTCGTACCCGATGAACAGCTCGGGCGGCGGCTCGTTGTTCCGCTGCCGCTCCACCTGGACCACGAGCCGCAGTGCCGGCACCCGGACCGGACCAGTGAGGACCATCCTGCGGTTGGGCTGGCGGGACAGCTGGAACCCGAGTGCGTCGCCGATCCGGGTGGCGACCGTCCATGCGGGCACGCCGGCCCGCAACAGTACCGTGGTGGAGCCGATCACCGGGCGGCCCCACGGAGCATCAGCACCGATCCGTCACCGAGCACGAACCACAGGGTACGTCCCCGAGGCGCGGAGCGGCGCTGGGCCGGCCCTGCACCTCCACGTACGCTGGGTCCGCGAGCAGCCGGGCGAAGGCCACGTCGCGCCCCGCGTGCATGCCGATCTCGTTGACGGCGAGGGTACGGGCCGCGTATGCCCGGTGCACCGCCGGCGCCGACTGCCGCGGCCACTCCACCTCCACCCGCAATGCTCGTCGAGCCACAGCCGCTCGCTGAATCGGGCCACCTGCGGGCCATTCTGGGTCAGCTCGTCGGCTGTCCACTGTGGACCGTACGGCGACTCCCGGCGTACCGCCCCAACTTCGGCGGCGCCGACGCCTGCCGTGCTGGGCCGCCACCGCCGGGGGGCGTCGTCCGCGGGAGCATGGTCAGCGGGCGTGGTGCTGTTGCCGGCTAGCTCATCGGCAGGGCCGCCTCGCCCGCCAAGACGATCTGATGGATCTCCGCCTCGGTCGGCAGCTCGATCCCCAGCTCCTCGCGGGCGATCCGCTCCGCCTCTGCCCGGGAGACCACCGTCTTGCGCTCCCTCGCCTCCTCGTCGTAGAGGAACCTGGCCCCCGCGCTCCGGCTGAACTCCCACGCCCGGCTCACGTGGTTCCACAGCACCGTCCGGGGTGGCCCGCTCGTCGCCTCGTCGCACATCAGGCCGCCCGCCGGAGGCACCTTCTCCGGTGTCCGGTAGATCGCGTGGTAGAACACGCTCTGGCGCATCGAAGACACCCGCTTCCTCAGCCCGGCGGAAGGTCGCCCCGGGTCAGACCGTACTGCGCGATCACGTCGTCGAGGGCGCTCGAATTCCGGGCGGGTCGGGTCGGGGTCGGTGGTGGTGTCGCGCTCGGCGGGCAGCGGCCATCCTCGCCGTCGCGGCGTACTACGGGCTCAGTAGGCCCGCGTCGCCCCGCAGCACGATCTGATGGATCTCCGCCTCGCTCGGCAACTCGGTCCCCAGCTCCTCGCGGGCGATCCGCTCCGCCTCCGTCCGGGAGACCACCGTCTTGCGCTCCGTCTTCTCGTCGTCCGCCAGGAATCTCCCCCCGGCCGCCCGGTTGAACACCCACTGCCTCGTCGCGCTGCTCCAGAAGACGGTCCGCAGCGGGCCGCGTGTCTTCTCCTGGCAGAACAGGCCGGTGGCTGGCGGGATCTTCGCCGGCGTCCGATAGATCGCGTGGTAGAAAACCTGCTGGTCGTCCATCGAACAGCCCCACTTCCTCGGCTCGGGGAAGTCGTCCCGAGTCAGACCGTACTCCGCGATGACGTCGTCGAACGTCCGACCGGACTTGTGCGGCGCCTCCCGGTAGGAATCCCAGGACGCCGGGTCGTCGGCGACAAACTCCGCGAAGCCGCAGTTTGGCGATCGGAAGCCCGTCCTGGTCGACCGGCAGGTGTGTGGGCAGCTCCCACTCCCGGCTGACCTGAAGGATGCGAAGGAATGCATCCACGCGCTCATCGGTGCTGAACGCGCCCTGCCGGACGATCTCGTACAGGTCGTGGGTGACCTTGCCGGCACCCCGCGAGTGCTCGGTGGGCAATTGCAAACTCGAACAGCTGCCCATCGGGGCTCCCGCAGAGTGACGTTCAGCCCGAGCCACGGCGGGCTACTGCGGCAGCGGGTCGCCGTGCTCGTCGACCTCGGGCCAGCGGGTACCTCGGTGGACAATTGCAAACTCGAACAGCTGCCCATCGGGGCTCCCGCAGAGTGACGTTCAGCCCGAGCCACGGCGGGCTACTGCGGCAGCGGGTCGCCGTGCCCGTCGACCTCGGGCCAGCGGGTACCGCGCACCAGGCCGGTGACCGCCTCGCACACGTCGGCCCCGAGCCGGAAGGTGGCGGTCGGGTGCAGCAGGAAGACCCGCCCGTCCTCGGCCAGTACCGCGTCGCTGGAACCGTCCTCGTACCAGGCGAACGGGAAGACCGGCTGGCCCCGGCCTGCGGCGACATCGGTGTACGTGTCGAGGACCACGCGGCCGACGTCGGGCCAGATCTCCACGCGGAACCCGCCACCGGCGTAGCCGACCCGGGACAGTTGGGTGAAGCGCAGCCCACCGAACTCGGCCAGCGCCCCGCTCGGCGGCCGGGAACAGCGGCAGCCGCCCTGGGGCGGCGGGGATCTGCTGGTAGACGCCGTCCAGCCAGTGGTGTACCCGGGTGGACACGTCCCGGCCGGAGCGCCAGCCGACGGCGGTCAGTACCTCGCGGACGTCCTCGGGCAGCCGCTCGCGGGCCGTCCGGTCGGCGCGGTACCGCTCGGCGACCAGCTCGGCGGAGAGCGACGGCCACTGCGACAGTTCGCCGGATTCCCGGTCGATGACCGCCTTCGGTGCCCCGAGCAGGGTCGGCAGCTGGCCGGGCTGGCGCGGCGGGGCGACCGGCCAGGCCACCCAGCCCAGCTCGAATTCCCACAGCACGACCTCGCCGCTGCCACCGGGCAGGCTGGTCGCGGCCCAGGCCCGGGCGGTGTCGAGCACTTGCTCTCGCGTTATCAACCGGGTACCCCTCGCGCGACGCCGCGAACCGCCGCGGCCCCTCGGGCCGCGATGCGGTGATCGGGTCGCTCATACTGTTCCGGCCGGTTCAGATGGCGGGTCGGACGGGGAGGCCAGCGTGTGGTTCAGCGTGCTCGGCCCGGTAGGGGTGACTGTCGGAGGCGTCCCCGTGGTCATCGACCGGGCTCAACGCCGGGCTGTCCTCGCCTACCTGCTCCTCAACGCCGGCGTGCCCGTGCTCGGCGACCAGCTCGTCGACGCGTTGTGGGGTGACAGTCCGCCAGCCACCGCGGTGGCCCAGGTGCAGATGGCGGTGTCGGCGATCCGGCGGGCGTTGCGCGCCGGCGGTGCGAACCCGATCGCGTCCGGGGGAGGCGGCTACGTCGCCCAGGTGGGTGAGCAGGATCTGGATCTGCTGCATTTCGAATGGCACGTCCGGCAGGCGCGCCATGCGGAGTCCGCGGCCGCCGCTCTGCCGGAGCTTCGCCGGGCCGTCGGGCTGTGGCAGGGCGTGCCGCTGAGCGGCATCAACGCCGGGTTCGTCGACGCGCACCGGGCTCGGCTGCAGGAGCGGCATATCACGGCGTGGCAGCAACTGGCCGACGTTGAGTTGACGCTCGGCAACCCGCAGGGGCTGATCGGCGATCTGGTGCGATTGGTGGCCGACAATCCGCTCAACGAGCGGCTCGCCGGCTATTTGATGCTCGCCTTGTACCGGACGCAGCGGACCGCCGAGGCTCTGCACGAGTTCCGGGAGTTGCGTCGGCGGTTGCGCGCCAAGCTCGGTCTGGAGCCCAACCCGGAGATTCAGCTACTGCATCGGCGGATCCTTGCCAACGATGCTGCCCTGCTGACTGACGGGTGGCCGGTCGTGGGGCGGTCCAGGGCGCCGGAGCGGCCGTCCACGCTGACGGCCGCAGCGGCGACCGGCCGGTCCCGGCCCGTCGCATACGAACGTCCGGCCCAGCTCCCGGCGGCGGTGAGCGGTTTCGTCGGCCGTGGTGAGGCCATCGCCGAGCTGGATCGACATGCCGCCACGACGGATGATACGGCCGGGCGCCGGGGTTCCGTCGGGCCGCGCATCATCGTGGTCACCGGGGCCGCCGGGGTCGGCAAGACGGCGCTGGTGCTGCACTGGGCCCGGCGGAGGGCGGCCGGCTTTCCCGACGGGCAGCTGTATGTGAACTTGCATGGATATGACGTCACACCGCCGATCCGGCCGGAGGCGGCGCTCGACGGCTTCCTGCGGGCGCTCGGAGTGAGTCCGGACCGGATACCGCTCGACCTCGACCAGGCCGCGGCGGCGTGCCGGTCCGCCCTGGCCGACCGCCGTGTCCTGCTGGTGCTCGACAACGCGGCCGATGTCCGCCAGGTGCGCTCGCTGCTACCGGGCTCACCCGGCAGCGTCGTGGTGATCACCAGCCGGGACCGGCTCACGGGCCTGGTCGCCGTGGACGGTGCCCAGGTCCTGCACCTGCCGGTGCTGACCGACTCCGAAGGAAGCCTGCTCGTCGACGCGATCCTCGGCGGGACCGGCGGCGGCAGCCGCCCGCACGACGTGGCCGCGCTGGTGGCGGCGTGCGGACGGCTGCCACTGGCGCTGCGGATCGCGGCGGCCACGCTGGCCGGCCGGCCGGATCGGGACATCGCCGAGCACGCCCGACGGATCCGCGACGGGGACACCTTTGCTGTGCTCGCCGTCGCCGGCGACGACCGGGCCGCTGTCGGGGTGGCCTTTGCCCAGTCGTACGGGTCGCTGGACCCGGTCGAGCGGCGGGCGTTCCGGTATCTCGCGCTGATCGCCGGGCCGGACGTCTCGACCGAACTGGCCGCGGTGGCGATCGGCGCCGACGTCGACACCACGGCGCATATCGTCGATCGGCTCGTCGAGGCGAACCTGTTGGAGGTCATCGGGCCGCGCAGGTACGCCCTGCACGACCTGCTGCGGGCATACGCGCTGGCCAGGACCAGCACGGAGGACGGCGAGACGGACCGGCATCGCGTTGTCGAGCGGCTGTTCACGCACTACCTGCACGGCGTGCATGCAGCGGCCCGGCAGCTCTATCCACATGTGGTGCGCCTGGACGAGCCGCTCCCGCCGGCCGTCACGTTCCCCGATCCGGCCGCCGCACTGCGGTGGATGGATGCCGAACGAGCCACCCTGTTGGCCGCGATCCCGCAGGCCGCCGGCTCGGCCACCCCCGAGTATGCCTGGCTGCTCGCCGACTCGATGCGGGGCTACCTCTGGCTCGGCCGGCGCACCCGAGAATGGTTCGAGGCGGCGACCACGGCGCTGGACGCGGCGCGGACCGCCGGGAACACACGCGGCCAGGCGGCCGCCCACCTTAGTCTCGGACTGGTGCACTTCCGGCTCAGCCGATTCGAATCATCGTGGCACCACTACAACGCGGCGCTGGCGCACGCGCGCACCACCGGTTGGCTGCACGGCCAGACCGCTGCGCTCGACGGTCTCGGCAGCACTGCCCTGCTATGGAACCGGCCCAGCGCGGAATCGGCCCAGTACTACCGGCGGGCATTCGCCATCAACGCACGGCTGCACCGGCGCAGCGCCATGGCCGGCAACGCCAGCAACCTCGGCACCGCCCTGGTGGACCTCGGGCAGGCTGAATCGGCGGTGCGCGTCCTGACCAACGCCACCCGCCTCCAACGGGAACGCAACTCCCCGAGCGGCCTCGCCCTCGCCCTGTGCAACCTGAGCATCGCCTACCGCGCCCTCGGCGACACCGACCCGTGCCCAGGCCGCGGCCGAGGAGGCCCTTGACCTTTGCCGGGACCTGGGCATCACCCAGGGCGAGGCGATCAGCCTCGGCGTGCTGGCGGGAATCCGCCACGACCTCGGCGACGACCAGGCGGCCGAGCAACTCGCGCGGGACGGCCTCGAACTGATCCGTCAAACCGCCGACGCCTTCAGCGAAGCCGAGATCCTCAACCAGCTCGGCGCGATCCTCCTCGCACAGCACCGCCCCGACGACGCGGTCGCCCGCCACACCGAAGCCCTGGACATCGCCACCGCCATCGACTCGGGCAAGCAGCAGGTGGAGGCCCTCATCCGGCTGGCCGCGCCGCCGGACCAGCGCGATTGCGCGACGCCCGGGCGACTCGGGCCGTCGCGCTGGCCGACCGGCTGGGCTACCGGCGACTGTCGGCGGCCGCGCGCGCCCTGCGGCACGAGACGCCGAGATCGCCCGGCTGCGGGCCGAGGTCGCTGAACTGCGGGTGGAGAAGGAAATCCTGCGGAAGGCAGCCGCCTATTTCGCGAAGGAGATGGATCGGTGATCAGCCGCTTCCGGTTCATCTCCGCCCACCGTGCCGCCTACGGCGTCAAGCGGCTGTGCCGGCTGCTGGCGGTGTCCCGGTCCGGGTTCTACCGCTGGATCGCCGCCGAACCAGCCCGCCGCGACCGCGCAGCGGCCGAGGACCAGCTCGCGGCACAAATCGCCGCGGTGCACACCGAGTCCGGCGGCACCTACGGCTCACCGCGGGTCACCGCCGAGCTGCACGCTCAGGGCGTGCGGGTCAACCGCAAACGGGTCGAACGGGTCATGCGCCGCCGGAGCATCACCGGGAAACATCTACGGCGCCGCCGGCGCACAACGGTCCCGGACCCGGCCGCGCCGGCGGTGACGGATCTGCTGCGCCGGGACTTCACCGCCACCATGCCGGATCAGCGCTGGTGCGGCGACATCACCTACCTGCGCGTCGGGGCCGGCTGGCTGTTCCTGGCCACCGTCATCGACATCGCCACCCGCCGGCTCATCGGCTGGTCGATCAACACCCACATGCGCACCAGCCTCGTCGTCGACGCCCTCGAGGCCGCGGTCGCCGCTCGCGGCGGCCACGTCGCCGGCGTCATCTTCCACACGGACAAGGGATCCCAGTACGGCAGCGCCGCCTTCGCCGCCGTCTGCGACCGCCACGGCGTGCGCCGCTCGACCGGGCGGACCGGCACGTCGTATGACAACGCCCTCGCCGAGGCGTTCTTCGCCACCCTCAAACGCGAACTCGACGTCGACCGCCGCACCTGGGCTCGCGAGGCCGACGCCCGCCGCGACGTGTTCCGCTGGATCGCCTTCTACAACCACCGCCGACGCCACTCAGCCCTCAGCTACCACAGCCCCACCGACTACGAACGAACCCTCACATCGACTACCCTGCAACAGATCGCGGCATAACCCGGTGTCCACATCCCGGGGGGAAGCCCATCTGGACCGATGGCTGTCTCTGCCAGTAAAGGTTGTCCACTGCAGGTGCCGGGCGTCGGTGTCAGCTCCTTCGGGCCGACCACCGGCCTCAACTCATCCCGACCATCGCGGCGACCAGCGCCGCGATCAGAATGTCGACGCTGGATGGAGTCAGCAACCGGCGGGCGACGGCCCGATCGCCATACCGTTCGCCCAGCCCGGCGCGCAGCCCGCTCAGTATCACGCAGGTCAGTAACAGCCCGAACCCGCTGAAGAACACGCTCCGCACGGTCCGCCCAGGCACCAGGTTGACCACCACCAGGCCGGGTATCGTCCAGGCGACGCCCAGTATGCCCCAGGCCCATGCCCGCACGAAGTTGACCAAGTACACGGTCGACCCGTCGGTCGGGCGCTCCCGCGCCTCGGAGGCGACCTCCGCGGGTGTATCGGCGAGCTTGAGTAGCCGTTGGAGAGGCCAGGCAAGCAGCCACACCACGGCTCCTCCGGCGTCGCGCAGCGCCCGTGGGTCACGTCCGTTCGTCACGACGGTCAGTCTTACCTCATGAGTCGAGTCGGGACGTACCGTGAAACAACCCGTCACGGTGAACCCAAACTCACAGACACACCTCGGCACGCCGACGGGTGAAGAACGCGAATTCGGATCAGATTCAATGACAAAACACTGCGTCACGATCTCTGGCTCGCACCGCCCGGCGCTCCGGTCGGTGCCATCGAATCTGATCCGCCCAGGTCACTGCGTTGTCAGCGATCCAACTTCGCTGACAACGGACAGTGGCTGTCTTCTCATGGCGTGCCTGGCAGCAGCGCCAGCACGGCGAGGATGCTGGCCAGGAGGAGCATGAACGCGCCGCCGATGCCGGTGACCGCGGCGAGGCGCTCGGGGGAGCGTACGAACCACTCTCGGGCGGTTCCGGCGACGAGCGCGATGGCGGTCCCGACGGTGAGGGTCGCGAGGATGAACACGCAGCCGAGGATGGTCATCTGCACGGGCACGAGCACGCGGTCGGCGACGATGAACTGTGGCAGCGCGGCGATGAAGAACACCGTGGACTTCGGGTTCGTGATCCCGACGAGGAATCCCTGTCGCAGGATCGCGGACCTGGCCTGGCAGCTCGGCGTGTCGCGTCCGACGGTCCGCGAGGGTGTGCACCTGCTCGTCGACGCGGGTGTTCTCGAGGTTCGCCCTGGCGCCGGGGGCACCGTGGTCACCTCGGACGAGCTGCCCTTGGACACCGCGCTGTCCGCTGCGTCGATCACGATCGGGGAGGTGGCCGGGGTGCTCGAGGCGCGGCGGCTGCTGGAGGTGCCGGTCGCGAAGCTCGCCGCCCGGTACGGTCGAGACGCCGACTTCACCTTTCTCCAAGGCACGATCGATGCGATGCGGGAACGACCCGACGACCCCGACCGCTTTCAGGCCCTGGACATGCGCTTCCACATCGGCATCGCCCGGGCCACTGGCAACGGGACGCTCCTGCGGCTGGCCAAGTAGCTGACCGGCACGCTCTGGGCGGCTAGGCGCCTGCTGCCCGGCTACGGACTCGACGACCCCGAGTTCACCCTCGACGTCCACGCCCGCACGCTCACCGCGCTGATGAGCCGCGACACCGACGCCGTCACGCGCGTCATGGACGAGCACCTCGCGCACCTGGAACACGCGTGGCAGCGGGAGGCCCAGCGGACAACCCTGCGCAGCCGCCCCGACCTCGAGAAGGAGCCCACCCGTGACTAGCCGGACGCCGTCGCCCGACCGGATCGTCGTCGTCGTGCGCGACGACCTGCCCGCCTGGCGAGCGGTCAACGCCGCCGCCGTCCTGAGCCTCACGCTCGGCACGCGCCTGTCGGAGGTCACCGGGCCGGGCATCACGACGGCCGACGGCGTGGACCTCGGACCCCTCAGCAGGCACGCGATGCCCGTGCTCGTGACCGGCAGGCAGGCCATCGACGCACTGCATGCCGCCGCCCTGCAGGATCCGGACGCGGTCGTCGTCGCGCTCGACGAGGCGATGCTCTCCACGAATTCCTACGACCAGTACGCGGAGGCCATCCGCGGCAAGCCCGCCGCGGCGTTCGCGTGCTTCGCCCTGGTCGTCGCCGGGACCAAGAGCGCGGTGCGCAGGTTCACGCGCGGGCTCACGCTCTACGGGGCATAGCCATCAGGACGTCGATTCGGGTCAGGGCGGCAACCGGTCTCACTCGGGGAATCCACGGACCTGCCGCAGACCGTCGCCCATAACCAAGCGACCGACATGGCGTCGGTGACCTGCAAGTTATCCGGCATGTCTGGTCCCACCTCGATCGGGTGGATTCGATGTTCGGCAATTTCGGGCCCACCTCGAACGGTGGGAGCATCGGCGGGTCTGGACGGGAGCCCGCCGATGCCGCCGATGTCGAAGGTCGACCTGTTCGCGGCGATCCGACGGGACTCCCGCGCCGGCCTGTCCGTGCGTGGTCTGGCCCGCAAGTATCAGGTCAGTCGCCGCACGGTCCGTTCGGCGCTGACGTCGGCGTGGCCGGCGCCGCGCAAGCCGATGCCGCCTCGGCCTTCGAAGCTGGACCCGTTCAAGCCGGTCATCGACGACATCCTGCGCGCGGACCTGGACGCACCCCGCAAGCAGCGGCACACCGTGAAGCGGATCTATGACCGGCTGATCGACGAGCACGACATGCATGACGTGTCCTACCAGGTTGTTCTCGCCTACGTCGCGGACCGCAAGCCGAAGATCCGCGTCGAGGCCGGCCGGGGACCGGCCAACGTGTTCTTCCCGCAGACCCACCGGCCGGGCGCGGAGGCCGAGGTCGGCTTCGGCGAGGTCGCCATCAACCTGCGCGGTGAACTGGTGACCTGCATGTTGTTCGCGTTCCGGCTGTCCTTCTCCGGCAAGGCCGTCCACAGGATTTTTGCCTCAGGTGGCAGCGAGGCATTCCTGGAAGGCAACGTCCACGCGTTTACCACACTGGGAGGTGTTCCGACCGGCAAGATTCGCTACGACAACCTGAAGGCGGCCGTCGCCCAGGTCCTCGGCTTCGCTCGGCAGCGGGTCGAAACTGCGCGATGGACGGCGTTTCGTTCGCACTTCTCGGTCGATCCGTTCTACTGCCAGCCAGGTTTGCAGGGGGCTCACGAGAAGGGCGGTGTCGAGGGGCAGATCGGCTGGTTCCGCCGCAACCACCTCGTCCCTGTTCCCGAGGTGGAGTCGTTCGAGCAGCTCAACGCTGTGGTCGACGTCTGGGACCGAGCTGATGACGCCCGGCGCATCGGCAGCCGGGCCCACGCGGTCGGGGAGCTGTTCGCGATCGAGCAGCCGCTGCTGGCGCCACTGCCGGATGAGCCGTTCGAGACCGGCCTTTGGCTGGGCCCGCGCGTCGACCGCTACAGCCAGGTCACCGTCCGCACCAACCGCTACTCGGTGCCGGCGCGACTGGTGGGCCGGCAGGTCCGGGTCCACCTGCACGCCTCCCACCTGGTCATCTACGACGGCCGCACCGAGGTTGCCCGGCACGACGGTTGATGGCCAAGAGCGGCGCCCGCCTGGACCTGGACCACTACCTGGAGGCCTTGCTGCGCAAACCCGGCGCGCTGCCCAGGTCCACCGCGCTCGAGCAGGCCCGCGCCGCCGGCAAGTTCACCCCCGTGCACGACGCCTGGTGGGAAGCCGTCCGCAAGGCCCACGGCGACGCCGCCGGCACCCGCGCCCTGATCGAGGTTCTGCTGCTACACCGGCACATGCCCCACGAGCACGTCGTCGCCGGGCTGGCCGCCGGCCTGCAAGCGGGCGCGTTGACCGCGGACGCGGTCGCGCTGCAGGCCCGCAAGTTCGCCGAGACCGACGACCGTCCCCAAGCGGTCGAACCGGGCCGGCCCGCCGGCAAGGTCGTGTCGTTGACCGAGCGCCGCCTCGCTCAACTGCCGGCCGACACCCGGCCGCCGCCGTCGGTCGCCGCCTACGACCAGTTGCTCCGCCACCGTCGCACCGCAGAAGGGAACAGGCCATGACCCGTCATCGAGGACTCACCGAACAGGCCGCCGACGCGGCGATCGATTCCGCCTGCCGGCTGCTGCGCCTGCCCACCATCCGTGGTCAGTTCCCCGACCTCGCCGAGGCCGCCGCCCGCGACCAGATGACCTACCGCGGGTTCCTCGCCGAGCTGCTCATGGCCGAGTGCGACGACCGGGCCCGGCGCCGCTCCGAACGCCGGATCAAGGCCGCCGCGTTCCCGCGGGACAAGAGCCTGCGCGCGTTCGACTTCGACGCGAACTCGAACGTCGACCCGGCCGTGGTCCACACCCTGGCCAGCTGCGATTGGGTTCGCAAGGGCCTGCCGCTCTGCCTGATCGGTGACTCCGGCACCGGCAAGAGCCATCTGCTCATCGCCCTGGGCACCGAAGCCGCCATGGCCGGCTTCCGGGTCCGCTACGTGCTCGCGACTAAACTGGTCAACGAGCTCGTCGAGGCCGCCGACGAGAAGATCCTGGCGAAGACGATCGCCCGTTACGGCCGCGTCGACCTGCTTTGCATTGATGAACTTGGGTATATGGAACTTGATAAGCGCGGCGCTGAGCTGCTCTTCCAAGTTCTGACCGAGCGGGAGGAGAAAGCCTCCGTCGCGATTGCCTCAAATAAGGCTTTTTCGGGCTGGACGAAGACGTTCACCGATCCGCGGCTCTGCGCCGCGATCGTCGACAGGCTCACCTTCGGCGGCAACATCATCGAGACCGGCACCGACTCCTACCGGCTCGCCAAAACGCGCCACCAACTCGCCAACACCAGCAAATGAACCACCCACCAGCCTCCGTCATGGTCGTCTACGCGCTCACCGAACCCGTCGACGACTCCGACGCACTCACGCCGCTACCCGACTGGATCACCGCTGACCCCGTCCCCCGGACCCAGTGGGCCCTGCAGGCCGCCCTCGCCCTCGTCGACGTCGCTGACCATGTCCGATGGGATGGCGAGATGCGCCACCTTCCCTCGGTCGGCGCGGTCCTCGCACCGCCGGAATCGCATCCCTACCTGGTGGTCAAGCAGGACAACAACGGCACCACCTTCGTGATCAGCGATATCGAGATCGCCGGGGTCGCCGGCGTCGTCGAGTACGCCGCGCACGCGATCCGCCGACCGATCGGCGGATGGACCCATCCCACCAGCCACGACATCCCCGCGCTGCCGCTGCCCGGCACCACCGTCGTCGTCACCCGTCCGGACGCTGCTCCACCGTTCTAACGTGACCTCGGCGAAGTCCCGCAACCGCAGAGATGGGCCCCAAGGTCAGCAACACTGATCAAGAAAAACCGCTCGACCCGGGCCCCAATGCCGCGAACATCTGGGCCCCGTTCACACGGACGAAGCCACCACGAAGCGCGGCTGCACCACGGCACCGCGGATCTGGACGATTCGGCTCACCCCGGACGTTCTGGTGACCAGACCCGCCTGGGGTAGCGCATACGGGCGCGTCATCGGTCTGGCGGTCGATCCGCCAGTCGAGCGCGACGCTGGGTACGGCCGGATGCTCCTCGACGTGTTTACCGGCGCTGGTGAAGCCCGCTGACGCCCGGCCCGACACCGTCGACACCTTGGCTGACGTGACGGCCGCGTTCGGGCTCGGCCCAGTGCGCAGTGTGGACGTGCTGGCAGCGGGCACGATGAACCGCAGCTGGCGGGTGACCGCGGCCGGCGGGGTGGCGGCGGTGAAAGAGGTCCTCGACGTTGATGTGGCCGCGGCGGTAGGCCACCGCCTGTGCGGCGCTGGCTGGCCGGGCCTGCCCGTGCCGGCGCCGTTGTCGACGTCCGGCAGGGCTGTCCGCACGTAGTCTGACCGGGTCGCCTCAATGATCTTGGATTTCTGCGGGGGCGAGGTCGTACAACAGCCTGCCGGTGAGTGGATCCTGGCCGTACCGGTCGCACAGTTCCGCGAGCACGTCCTCGTGCGCGAGGCCGACGTTCATCACCGTGTCGTTGCCGGCGTAGTAGATGACGATCGTGCCGTCGGGGCGGCGCACGAGGCCGCAGCAGAAGACGACGTTCGGCACGTGCACGTAGTCGGTGTCGGCGACGCGGCAGTCGGCCCGCGACGGGAACAGCACCGGGATGCTTGACATGCGTACCCGGCGAGGATCGTCGAGGTCGTGCAGCGCCACGCCGAGCACGTACGGGTTGCCGTCCATCGTCGTGCGCACCCCGTGGAACACGTTGAGCCAGCCGTGACGGGTGCGTACTGGCGGCGCGCCCGGCCCGATCTTGTCGGCGAAGGCGCTCGGGCCCGCGCCGGTCCGCATGATGGGCTCGTCGGCGATCTTCCACGGCCCGGTCCGGAAGTCCTCCGCGTAGCCGATGCGGACCTGCGTGAACGCGCCGCCCGTGTCGCCGGCGCTGACGTCGTTGGGCCGGAACAGGCCGACGTACCTGCCGTCGATCCGCTCCGGGAACAGCACCACGTTGCGCATGTCGCGGTCGAGCACCGGCCCGTACCGGGTGAACGTGGTGAGGTCGTCGGTCAGCGCCAGCGACACACGTACCCGGTTGCGGATTCCGGCGTGGTAAGCGCTGTAGGTGACGGCGAACGTGTCCTCGACGGGGTTGATCCGGGCGTCCTCGACGCCGCCGGACTCGATCTCCACGATGTCCTGCCAGTCGATGCCGGCCGCGTACAGGTCGCCCTTGGTCGCGGGGGACAGCACCGGCCGCGGATGGACCACCCACCCGGAAACGCCGTCCGGGCTCGTGGCCAGGCCGAGGACGCTGATCCCGCAACGCAGGTGCGACCGGAACAGCAGCACGGTCTGGTCCGCCGCCGCCGCCGCGCCGGCGTTATGCACCGTCACCACCTGTAGGTGCGGCTCCTGCCACACGACGTTGACCTGGTGTGCCGTCAGGATCGGGTTGGCCGGATACCGCAGGACGGGCGTGTTGAGCGACACGACCCCCGCTGTCCCGTCACCGAACTCCACCTCGCGCGTCGTCACAGCGTCTACGGTCTCACCCTGCGGGCGGCTCGCGCGGCGTTATCACGAACTGCGAGCGAACGGTGCGCCCCGCCGCCCGCACGCTTACGCGACGTCCCACCTGGACGAACTCAACGAGATGGGAGCAGAATCCGGACCGCCATCGCCGCCGCCTGAGGAGAATCGAGGGCATGACGAACGAGCTGGTGGCTTTCATCGAGGCACGGCTGGCCGAGGACGAGTCGATCGCCAGTATGATCTCGGCCGGCGGCTATGCACCGCAGGTGTGGAGCGTCAAACCGGACCAGCCCGGCGGCTGGCGAGAGATCCGACCGTCCGACCGTACGATCATCCAGGACCCTTCGCAGGCGCGCGACGAGGGCGGTGAGCCGGTCGCGGTCGTGCCGGGCAGTCGCAACCAGCACACCCATATCGCCCGTCACGATCCCGCCCGGGTGCTCCGCGAGGTGGAGGCCAAGCGGCGGCGGCTCGAGCGACACAAGCCGAGCTATCCAAGCGGTCAACTCGAGTACGGCAAACACTACGAGGTGTACCGGCGCGAGGACGGCAAGGCGATCGAGGTGCTGGTTCAGGACGACGAGCCGCGCGAGCCGAACTGGTGCCGAACCTGTAATGAGCCCGCGCCATGCCGGGAGCTTCGCAACGACGCAACGGTGTGGTTCGACCATCCCGAGTACCCTGAATGGGCCGTATGAGCCAGGGCCGGATCGTCGCTCAGCGGGGGAACTCAAGCGGGGGTCGAACGTCGCCAGGGCGGCCTGCAGGTACGGCATCAGGCGGCTGAAGTTCTGCTCGCGACCGTTGACGTGGATGGTGAGCCGCCGGCCGTCGGGCAGGATGACGACGCGGTTGGCGAAGTGCATGCGGACGCGGCCGCCGTAGCTGCCCTCCCAGTCCACGGCGAGGCCGGCTCGGTAGGTGACACGGGCCTGAGTGCGATGCGCTGGTAGCTCTCGCGTTCCGGGATCAGTAGCACGTTCTCCGGAGTGGCGAGCAACTGCGCCGGGTCCTTGATTTGCTGCTGCCGCCGTAGTCGACGGTGAGGATGCCGTCCAGGGGGATCCTTGCCGAACAGCTTCACGTACAGCAGGCCGCGGTCGGCCCATTCGTCACCGCCGAACGGCTTGGGGACGGCAAGGGTGAAGCCGTCGCCGGAGAGCGTCGTCGAGCCGGCCGGAGCGGGCTGCACCCCTGTGCCAGCGCCACCCAGGCTCCCCCATCGGGCAGCTGCTGCGCGACTACGACGCGTTCCGACGAGCCGGTGCCCCCGACCTCGACACCGCCGAGCACCTCGCCACCCATGCCGCCGACGCCATCGACGACCTCATCCACCGCCACCACACACCCGCACCAACCCGGTGAGCCCGCGATGGTCGTCGTCTACATCGACGGCGTCGACGGCACCGGCAAAACCACGCTGATCAACCAACTCATCCGCTGCCACCCAGCCGACGTCACCATCACAGCCCCACCGCTGTGGACGTACCTGCCCGCAGTGCCCGTACCGGCGGCGTTTTCGACCTGGGTCACCACCACACCAGCCGCTACCGTCGCCGCGGATCTGCTCGCCGCGCAGCGCACCCGGGTGGCTGACCTACGCTCCGGCTCCGGGCACCGCGGCGCGCGCGGCAGACCTCCGCGACGAGGTGGAGTTCATCAACGCCGCGAAGCGCGGCAACCTCAGGCCGGTCAGCTACGTCAAACCGATCGGTGAGAACAACACAGTCATGACGCGCTCGAGCCGCAATGGCGTGGCCGGTTGAACGTCTCGGCTGGTTAAGCTGTGCGCATGGTGGCCGGGGCGGAGCGCGTCACCGTCCGGTCCGTGCTGTTCGATCTGGCGGTGGCCGGCGGCGTGGCGATGTTGACGGTGCCATACGTGTACCGTCCGCATGTCCTGTTCGGGGCGGCGATGGCGGTCGCCGTGGGTTTCCGCCGCTTTCGCCCGCTGGCGGTGATGCTGGTCCTCTCGGCCCTCGCTCTGGGTCATCTGGTGATCCTCGGGCGGCCCGACCCGACCAGCTTCGACATTGCGGTGCTGATCGCGATGTACTCGGTGGTCAAGTACGCGCCGGTGCTGTGGCACGGGTTCGTGGCCGCGGGCATCGTCGCCGTCGGGCTGGTCATCGAGCAGGTCCGGCACCTCACGTCCCGGTGGTGGTACTCGGCCCTGCTGCTGTTCGGCTTCTGCACGGCGGTGTGGCTGGTCGCATACACGTTGCGCACCCGCCGGCGGTATCTGCGCAGTCTTGAGGAGCGGGCGGCGACGGCGGAGCGGGAGCGTGACCACCTGGCGCAGCTGGCTCTGGCCGGCGAGCGGGCGGGGATTGCGCGGGAGCTGCACGACGTCGTCGCCCACACCCTCGCCGTGATGGTCGTGCAGGCCGAGGGGGCCAGGTACGCGCTCGCGGACGACCCGGCCCAGGTCGAGGAGGCGCTGCGGACCATCGCGGCGACGGGCCGGGACGCGGTGGGCGACATGCATCGCATCGTCGGGGTGCTGCGCGGCGACGGGCCGGCGGTCGACCCGGATCGGGGCGTGGCGACGATCGGGCAGGTGCTCGTGCTGGTCGAGCGGGCGCGGTCGACCGGGCTGGCGGTCACGTACGAGAGTGTCGGCGACCCGCCGGACATGTCGGCGGCGGAGGAGCTCACGGTGTTCCGGGTGGTGCAGGAGGCGCTGACGAATGCGATCCGCCACGCCGGCGCGGAGGCCAAGGTGGCGATCCGGTTGGAGTACAGTCCGCGCCTGGTGAGGATCAGCGTGATCGACGACGGGGGCGGCCGGCTCGCGAGCTCCACGGGCGCGGCCGGGCACGGGCTGATCGGGATGCGGGAGCGGATCGCGGTGCACGACGGGCAGTTCAGCTCCGGTCCTCGGTTCGGCGGCGGCTGGCAGGTGGACGCCACGCTGCCGGTGCAGGAGGTGACATGAGCGCGGCCGGGACCACGATCCGGGTGATGGTGGTGGACGATCAGCCGCTGGT
Organism: Dactylosporangium sp. NPDC049140; assembly: GCF_040648435.1. Taxonomy (NCBI): domain Bacteria; kingdom Bacillati; phylum Actinomycetota; class Actinomycetes; order Micromonosporales; family Micromonosporaceae; genus Dactylosporangium; species Dactylosporangium sp. NPDC049140. Next base: position 62,224 of record NZ_JBEZDS010000039.1, read on the forward strand.
GCGGGCCGGGTTCCGGATGGTGCTCAAGGCACAGCCGGACATGACCCTCACGGCCGAGGCCGGCGACGGGGCAGAGGCGCTGCGGCTGTTGCAGGGGAAGCCAGCCGACGTGGTGGTGATGGACATCCGGATGCCGGTGATGAACGGCATCGAGGCGACCCGGCGGCTGTGCGCCGGGCCGGGCGGGCCGCGGGTGCTGGTGCTGACCACGTTCGACACGGACGCGGAGGCGTTCGCGGCGCTGCAGGCCGGCGCGAGCGCGTTCCTGCTCAAGACCGGGCCGCCGGAGGAGTTGCTGGCCGCGATCCGGATCGTGGCCGCCGGTGACGCCGTGGTCGCGCCCCGGATGACGCGCCGGCTGCTGGACCGCTTCGCCGGGCAGTTCGCGCCGCCCCGGCCGGCCCAGGCGGCGCTGGCCGGGCTGACCGAGCGTGAGCAGGAGGTGTTGCTGCTGGTGGCCCAGGGACTGTCCAACGCCGAGATCGCGGCCCGGCTGCACATCGTCGACACGACGGTCAAGACGCACGTCGGGCGGATCCTGACCAAGCTCGACCTGCGGGACCGGGTGCAGCTGGTGGTCCTGGCATACGAGACGGGCATGGTCCGGCCCGCCGCGCCGGGCTGAGCGGGAGCGCCGCCCAGCCCGGTTGACGGACTGCCTACGTTTCGGCCATCGCCGACACGATCGACGCGCTCGCGGCCCGGCGGGCCGGCAGGACCGCCGCCACGATCGCCGCCAGAGCGGCGACGGCGAGCAGCACGAGCAGCTGCCCGTACGGGAATCGGATCAGCGGCTGGATGGTGGCGAACATGGTCCGGGCGGTCAGCCATCCGTAGGTGACGCCGAACCCGATCCCGACGAGCGCGCCGACGAGCGCCATCAGGCATGCCTCGTACAGCAGAGTGGCCCGCAACTGGCCCCGGGTCAGCCCGAGCGCGCGGGCGAGCGCGGACTCGCGGGTGCGTTCGAACACCGACAACGACATTGTGTTCATGATCCCGATAAGCGCGATGAGCATCGCGAACGTGAGCAGCGCGGCGACCACCCCGATGAGCTGGTCGACGGTGCTGGTGATTTCGTCGCGCCAGCTGGCGATGCTGTTCACCGCGACCGCCGGGTAGTCGGCCAGGTCAGCGTCGACGGCGTTGCGGGAGGCGTCCGGCGGGACGCCGGCGGCCGCCTTAATGAGCACCATGTCGTCGCCGCCGGCCGGTCGCAGGGCGGTGAGGTCGTCCCACGAGACGAGCGTGTCGCCGGTGCGCGCGGTCCCGGCGATCAGCCCCACGACGGTCAGGTCCAGCCGCTTGCCGGCCGAGCTGACCACCGCGATGTGGTCGCCGAGCCGGTGGGTCCGGTTCTCGGGCGCGCCGGTGAACAGGATCACGGTGCCCGGCCGAAGGTCGTCGAGGGAGCCGGCGGCCATCGGGAAGGCGGCCAGCGTCCGCAGCGCGGCCGGGTCGAAGCTGCCCAGTTGGGTGCGGCTGCCGTTGCTGGTCGCCGTGTCGAGGCGCACCTCGCCGACCGCGCCGAGGAGACGGTCGGCGCGGAGCCTGGCCACGGCGCCGGGCGGCACGCTGACGTCCCGCTGGCCGGTGTCGGCTGGTTGCAGGATGAAGTCGACCGGATAGTGCGAGACGAGCTGGGCGGTCGCCGTGGCCTGGATGGTCGCGGTGAGCACGACAGCGCCGGCCATCAGGCCGACGCCGATCATCAGCGCCGCGGTCGTGGCGGCGGTCCGGCCTGGGCTGCGGCGGGCGTTCGCGGTGGCGAGCCGGGCCGGGGTACCGAGGATCCGGCCGGGCAGCCAGCCCAGCGCGGCGATCAGCGGCCCGACGTACAGCGGCGACAGCAGCACGACCGCCAGGAACGCGACGACCCCGCCCGCCACCACTTGCAGCGTGCCGGTCTTCGGATCGGTGCTCTGCTCGCCCCGGACGGTCAGCGCGACACCGGCCGCCGCGGTCAGCACGACCACCACGGTCAGTAAGATCCGGTTCCCGCGCGACCCGACCCGCGCCGACGGAACCGCCCGCAAGGCGGCCAGCGGCGGCACCCGGCCGGCCCGGAACGCCGGTACGAGCGCGGCGGCGACGGTGACGACCAGGCCGACGACGACGGCGACGACGACCGGGGTGGCCGTGAGCACCAGGGCATGGCTGGGCAGGGCGGCGCCGAGCGCGTTGGCCCCGCTGAACATGCCGTACGCCACCGCGAGACCCAAGGCGAGTCCGGCGATGCCGCCGACGAGCCCGACCGCGGCGGCCTCGAGCAGCACCGAGGCGAGCACCTGGCCGCGCGATCCGCCGATGCAGCGCAGCAGCGCCAGCTCCCGCAGCCGCTGGGCGATGAGGATGTTGAAGGTGTTCCCGATCACAAACGCCGCCACCACCACGGCGATCCCGGCGAAGATCTGCAGCACCGTGAGGAACGTGTCGACCTCGTGCACGGCATTGGTGGCGATGTCGTGGCGGCGCTCGTCGCCGCTCTGCACCACCGCGTCGGACGGCAGCACCGCCCTGGACCGGCGGAGCAGGTCAGGCGGGGTGGCGCCGGCGACGGTCGCGACCACCTCACGGTAGCCGCGAGCCCCAGCGATCGCGGTCATGTCCGCCTCGGTGAGCACGACGACCGAGCGGTCGGCGTACTCCTTGGCCGCGCCGAAACCGACCACTCCCACCAGCCGCAGCTCGTGGCGCTGCTGCGCGGTGTCGAGCACGACGATCCGGTCGCCGACGGCAAACCGCAGCCGCTGCGCGCTCGCCTCGTCCAGCGCCGCCTCGCCGGCCGCGGCCGGGGGCCGGCCGGCGGTCACGTCGTATCCGCGCAGCCGCGGGTCGTCACCCCCCGACAGCGCCACGCCCGACTGCCCGAAGTTGGTGACAAGCCGCCCGTTGCGGTCCAGCAGCGGCAGCGGCTCACTCATCCGGCCGACGACGACGCCGATCCCGGCGACCGACCGCAGACGGTCCACTGTGGACGTCGGCAGTACCGGTTCCACCCTGGACTTCTCGCCGCCGCGCGCCGGCGGCGGCTGCACGCTCAGGTCGATGTTCTGCGCGGCCCGCGCGTACTCGTCGTACAGCGCGGCCTTGGCCGTGTCGCCGAAGACCAACGCGCCGGCGACGAAGCCGACACCGAGCACGATGGCCAGCGCGGTCGCGACCATCCGCCAGCGCCGGGCCCGCAGGCCCGCCAGGGTCGTCCGCAGCATCTCAGCCCCCCAGCCGCTTGAGCTGGTCCAGCACCGCGTCGGCGGTCGGGTCGGCCAGGTCGGCCGCGAGCCGCCCGTCGGCCAGCAGCAGTGCCCGGTCGGCATGCCCGGCCGCGACCGGGTCGTGCGTCACCATGACGACCGTCTGCCCGAGCTCGTGCACGCTGCGGCGCAGCAGGTCGAGCAGCTCCGCGCCGCTGCGCGAGTCCAGGTTGCCGGTCGGCTCGTCGGCGAACACGACGTCCGGCCGGGGCAGCAGCGCTCGCGCGCAGGCGACCCGCTGCTGCTGGCCGCCGGAAAGCTGCGACGGCGTGTGCCGTAGCCGGTCGGCCAGCCCCAGCACCTCGACGATGTGCGCGAACCAGGCCGCGTCGGCGCGGACCCCGGCCAGGTCCAGCGGCAGCCGGATGTTCTGCTCCGCCGTGAGCGTCGGCAGCAGGTTGAACGACTGGAACACGAACCCGACGCTGACCCGCCGCAGCCGGGTCAGCGCCCGGTCGGACAGCCCGCCCAGCTCGGTGTCGCCGATGCACACCGTGCCGCCCGTGACCGCGTCGAGCCCGGCCGCGCAATGCATCAGGGTGGACTTGCCCGACCCGGACGGTCCCATGATCGCGGTGAACCGGCCGCGCTCGAACCGGACACTCACCCCGTCCAACGCCCGGACCTCGGTGTCCCCGGACCCGTACACCTTCACCAGATCGGTCGTCCGCACCGCCCACCGGCGCGGCGGAGCCTCTGTCGTCAACGTCATGGCGCACCCCTCGTGATCAGGCCGACTGCCCCTGACGCTAGGCGCGAACCGGTCGCCGGACATTGACGCCAAGCACTCATCCGGCCGTACTGCTGAGGTAGTACATCGGCGCCGGCATACCGCTAAGGTCGGACGTCGCGGCGCGGTGTCAGCGCACCGGTGAGGGCGAGGTAGCCGTCCTCGATGGTCGGTTCGACCGGCTGGGCGCCCTCGACAGGTGCGGTGCGCGACAGGAGGCGGTAGCGGGTCCGGGCGCCCTCGGGCAGCGCGGAAACGACGGTGGTGCCCGGCGGTGGGTCGGTCGCGGTGACGCTCCACACGAGACCGTTCGCGGTGGCGGTCAGCGCCCGGGTGGTGCCGGTGAACCGCAGCCGCCCCCCTCCCAGCACGCCGACCTGACCGGCGGTTTGGGCGACGTCCTCGACGATATGCGTGCTGAGCAGCACGGTCCGTTCGCCTGCGAGCCGGGACAGCAGGATGCGGAAGCGGACGCGCTCCTGGGGGTCGAGCCCGGCGGTCGGCTCGTCCACGATGACCAGCCGCGGGTCGCCGAGCAGGGCTTGGGCGATGCCGACGCGGCGGCGCATCCCGCCCGAGTACGTGCGAAGCTTGTCGTCGGCGGGTCCGCTGAGATCGACCAGCTCGAGCAGCGCGCCGACGTGGCGGCGACGCTCGGCGGTACGGTCGACGCCCTTGAGCAACGCCAGGTAGTCGAGGAACTCCCGGGCGGTCAGGTCCGGATAGACGCCGAAGTCCTGCGGGAGATATCCAAGTGTGCGCCGCACGGCACCGCGCCCGGCGCGCGTGGACAGCGGGTGCCCGCCGACCTCGACCCGGCCCTCGGTCGGCTGCAGCAGTCCGGCCAGCAGGCGCAGCAGCGTCGTCTTGCCGGCCCCGTTTGCGCCCAGCAGGCCGAACATGCCACCCGGGATCTCGAGGTCGAGGCCGTCGAGGGCGCGCTTGCCCCGCCGATAACGCATCGTCACGCCGCGCACGGCGATGTCCATCATCGTTGGCTCCTAACGGTTGCGTCGGCGCAATGCGACGGCGGTGAGAACCGCGGCCGCGACGGCGAGCATCAGCGCGATCTGCAGCGCGGCGGTCGCGGGTGAGGGCGCCGGGCGGATGGCGTTCCACGCGGCCCCGGGGACCGGCCCGGCGAAGCCGACCACGCCGCCGTGCGGTCCGTGATAGCCGAGGAAGACGTCGATGGCGTAGCCGCCGGTGGCCGACAGCACGCTCTCGACCGGCCCCGGCACGGCCTTCGGCGGGAGCAGCCAGCCCAGCCACAGCCACAGCCCGACGAGCAGCACGCGGGACAGCGTCACGGGCAGGACGAGCGGCAGGCACAGCGCGACCGCGCCGAGCATCGCCAGCCCCGGCACCAGCACCGTTGCGGCGCCGAGCAGGGCCCAGAGCAGAGCGGCCGGCGCGCCGTGCACCGCCGCGTAGGCGATGGCACCGCCGAGGTACAGCAGCCCGATCGGGGCCGCCGCAGCCAGGCAGCTGCCCGCATACTTGCCGGCGAACCGCGCTCCCCCGCCGGCCGGGCCGGCGTCGAGCACCTCGCCGACGTGCAGGACGGTGTCGCGCGACGCCCGGTCGGAGACGAGGAAGGCGTAGACGACCGGCGGCACGATCACGCACGTGACCGCCACGCGGGCCATCGCCACGCGCGGGTCGGGTTCGCTCCACGCCACGCCGTACCCGCTGATCGTGAACGTCATCGCGGCGCCCAGCGCGGAGGCGATCCACAGCGCGGGGCGGCGGATCTGCATGCGCCACTCGTACCGGCAGGCGGCCGTCCACACCTTCATCGGGCACCGCCCGCACGCAGCAGGGCCGCGGTGCGGCCGAGCGCGAGCCACGCGCACAGGCCCGCGCCGGCCGCCAGTGCGAGCAACACGATCCGGTTCACCGGCCAGCTGCCGGGCCGCGGGTCGGTGCTGTCGAAGAGGTACACCACGCCCGGGACCCGGTCGGCGCCGACCCGCTCGAAGAGCCAGGTGCAGGCGACCACCGCGGCGGCCGCTGCGGGCTCGCGCAGCAGGGCGGCGGCCAGTAGCCCCCACGCGGCGAGCGCGGCGGCCGGCGCGAACCAGACCAGCTGCCCCGCGGCGACGCCGTGTGCGGCGCTCCAGCCCAGCCGCAGTACCACGTCGGCGGCTACCGCAACGAGTACCCCGGCGGCAAAGACGGCGGCCGCTCGGCGGGCCACGGTCGCCCGGTAGGCGGTGGGCAGCGCCAGCTGGACCTCCAGCACGGGATCCCGCCCGACGAGCGTCGTCACGCCGACCCCCACGGCTAGCGGCACGCCCATCTCCTCCAGGTCCCCCAGGCCCGCCGGGACGGCGCCGGCCCGCCCGACCGCGGCGGTGATGAGCGCGACGAGTGCCGCGCAGAACAGCGGCGCGCACAGGACCGGCCACCCGGCCCGGCGCGCCTCGTGGGTCCACAGTCGCCATCGCATATCGGGGTAGTGGCCCATCCGCGTCGAACGGTTCACCGGCGGGCCGGATTCCGGCGCCCGGCGGCGTAGACGGCGTAGGCGACGGCGACGGAGGCGGCCGCGTACGTCCAGACACCGCCCGACCACACGGCCAGCACGAGCCCGCGCACCGGCGCGGTCAGCTCGGCCACGGCCAGGCGCCCCGTCCAGACCGTCGCCACGATGACCAGCGCCGCGCCCGCGTCGCGATGGACGGCCGCGACGAGCGCCAGCGCCGCCAGCAGCGCCGCCCCCGCGCCGGCCGCGCCGAGCAGTCCCGGCACCGGCAGCGCCACGAGCACGTCGAACGCCACGACCAGCGCGACCCGCACGGCGAACACGAGGCGCGCCGAGGTGGCCGTTGCCCGGATGAGCTCGTCGGCCGGCCCGGGCTCCGCCACCGTCGCCACGCCGGCCGCCAAAACCAGCGGAAAGACCAGCGGAGCCGAGCCGGGCAGCCGCACGGCCGCCAACGCCGCGCCCGCCATCCCCAGCGCGCACACCAGCCAGGCCGCCGCCGGGATCAGCCGCAGCTGCGCCGCCGCCAGCCGCACCGACAGCAGCCACCGCCGCCCCGCCGCCACCCGCGGCCGGTCCGCCAGCAGCGCCGCCGCGACCACGTCCGGCACCGGCCCCGCCATCGCGGCGAGCGCCCGCCAGCCCGCCACCTCGACGGTGCACCGCGCACACCCGGCGACGTGCGCGGCCACTCCGGCGTCGACGCGTGCGCCGGTGGCGTACTCAGGAAGATCGTCGAACGGGTGCATCACTCCTCCTCGGCCAGCATCGCCACGACCGCCGCCCGGGCGTGGAACAGGCGGCTCTTCACCGTGCCGACCGGCACGCCCAGGATCGCCGCCGCGTCGGCCAGCGGCAGCCCGCCCACCAGCACCAGCGCCACCACCTCCCGGTGGTGCTCGGGCAGCCGCGACACGGCGGCCGCGACCGCGCTGCCCCCGGCAGCCAGCACCGCGACCTCCTCCGGGCCGGGTGCCGGGTCGCGCAGCTCGTCGGCCAGCTCGGCCGGCGGCGGGTCACGACGGCGTAGACGCTGCGCGGCCTGGCGCCGGGCGATGCCGAACAGCCAGGTCCGCACGCTCGACCGGGCGGCGAAGCCGCCGGCGCCCCGCCACACGGCCAGCAGCGTGTCCTGCAACGCCTCTTCGGCGCTGCACCGATCGCCGAGCAGCCGCACCAGGACGCCGAACAGCGCCCGGCGGTGGCGCTCGGCCAGCCGCGTCAGCGCCGCGCCGTCGCCGCGCGCCACCCGCGCGAGCAGATCCTCGTCGGCCTCCATCGACAGGATGGTTGCACCGCAGCGGCCAAAGGTTCACCAATCGACGGCCCAACCGCGACGACCAGCGGAAACAATCAGATCAGGCCGGCTTTGTAGGCGGCTATGACCAGCTGCGCCCGGTCACACGCGCCGAGCTTCGTCCGCAGATGGCCGATGTGCGCCTTGGTCGTGGCCATCGAAATGTCGACGACCGTCTCATCGCCTCCCTGATTCGGGACCGGGGGCTGGGGTGGCTGGTGGAGACGGCCGCTGAGGTGGGCATCGAGCTGCCGCCGTTGACGGTGCTGGCGGCCCGGCTGCGTCAGCCGTGGACGCAACCGGGCATCATCGAATTATGCGGATGCGAAGCTTCTGGGGCGTGCGGCTGTGGCCAGCGGTCCTGCTCGTCTGGGTAGTCCGGCCTGCCGTCGTGGCGTTGCCGTTCGCAGGCGTCTGGATCACCTGGATGGCCACCAGGAGCTGGGTCGCGGTGATCTTCGTGGCGGTACCCGACGTCGGCCTGGTGTGGGGGGCACTTCTACTCGCGGCCGAGTTGCCGGAGTGGCTGCCGCACGGGGTGTTCCTGCGCTACGAGATCGCCGCTGGCGAACACCGCGAGCACAATCACGCCTGGCTGGCCAACGATATCGCCCGCCGCGACCCCCGCCGGGCCGAGCGGATGCTCCGCCGCGGCACGGCGGGCGGCGGCCTAATGCAGTGCGTGGAGCTGATCCGGCTGTTGCGCCGCCAGGATCGCGCCGGCGACCTCAACGCCCTCCTGGCCGACCTCGCGGCGACGGGCAAGCTCGAGCAGCTGAGGCATGCGGTGTGGGAGTTCCGCGACGAGCCGGCGATCGCCGCCCCGCTGAAGGGCGGCGTGGCCGCCCGCTCGGACGACGACCTGGATCACGAGCTGGCTGCCGCGCTGCTGGCCGACATCGGGGCGTTCGACGAGGCAACGGCCGCGCACGGCAACGCGGTGCGCAAGCGGGCCGGGCGCGATCCGGGCGAGGCGTCCGTCGAGGCGCTGCTGCGCACCGCTTGGGCGCTGTCGCGCGCGAAACGGTACGCGGACGCGGAGCGCGTGCTGCGTGCCGGGGGCAACGACCGCGAGGTACGGGACCTGCTCGCCTCCGTGGTGCGCCAGCGCGGAACCTCAGCTCCCGCCGGTTCGTGAGGTCTGTCTTCTACCCGTGTCGAGGGCCGCGCGCGTCGAATGATCGAGCCCCAGGCCAGCATGACGGGCCTTGGGGCTCTACTTCACGCCTTCCGCGCATGATGCCGATGTGCAGCGCCGCGCAGGCGACGGCGTGGGCGCCAGCCGCTCGGCCAGTTCTCAGCCGGCGCGCACCTCGATGAGGCCGTCCACGGAAATCGAGAGGGTGAAGGCGAGCGGATCGAAGTTCTGGCTGTTCGTGACGTACCAGTGCGTGCCGGAGAAGACCGCCCGGTAACCGTCGGTACGGTCCTCCCGCTCCAAGCAGCACTCGGCGTGGATGTGCCAGTAGGTCTGCACGACCTCCGCCTGCAGCAGGAACCGAACCACCTCACGGTGGTCGACCGTCCTGACTGCCGCGGGCGCCAGCCGGCCGATCACCCGCTGCTCCCCCGGCTGTATCCGGGGGACGTCCACCCGGACCAGCGGGGAGAACACCGCCGCGTCGACGACGCCCTCCGGGGTGAAGCCGCTGCCCACCGGCGGCGGCGGCGTGGACCACAGGCCGGGCCCGCCGGGTACGGGCACGGACGCGCCGACCTGCAACGGGATGTATGAGGCTGGATCGATGTGCGCGGCGGGCACGAACTCCCAGCGATCGTGCGGCCGCAAGATCCCGGCTGCGCCCAAGACGTCCCAGACGTTGCGCTCGACATGGTGGCGGCCGATGGTCAGGTGCTCCAGGCAGTCGTGCCCATCTCCGGGTTGGCGCATGGCCGACTGTAACAGGCGTCCAACGTCGCCTGCCTGAACGCGTGCTGGTCCGGCCCGGCGGCGTCGGAGCAGCGGGTGAGCGCAGGCCGCGGCGGCCACGAGCGACGCGACGAGCGCGACGGTCGTGCGCCCAGCCAGCGGCTGGGCCGTGTTCCCGCACGGCGCCGGGTTGCGCCACCGCATCGATGCGATCGGGTGGGTCCGGAAGTCGCGAACACAGAAACTGGCCGCCGAGCCGTGGGACCGGAACTATCAACAAACGGGACCGCACTGACGCACATAACCAGGACGGTGATCGGCCATTCGTAGACCCCGGCGCCGACTTCTGGACCGGATTCGGATCGACGGTGCGTGTGGAGGAGGTTGCGTGGCGCCAAGCGACCGCGGAGCCGTCTGCCTTCGACTCCTCCGAGCGACCCCGGGGCCTCAGGTTCATGCGGAGGAGCAACGGTGCTTCACCGCCGAGAGACCGACGTTCAGGGCCGACACCGTGGGATCCGTAGCCAGAAGGCGGGGCCATGTTCGCGCCACGCTCGTCGCCGCTGCCGGCGAGCCGACCACTTGCTGCAGGAACTCACGAATGTCACATGTCCGATGAAATGCTGCGTATCAGCGTTGCACTGCGATGAGACAATCGAGCTCGAGGTAGCGGCCCGTTCATGGTGTACGGCTCTGCCGGAGGAGAGATGGAAATCGCTTCACTGACGAGCGTCCTAGCGCTCGTCGTGTCCGTGGTCGCGCTTGTCGTCACGAGCCGCATCGCCGCACGGCAAATCAGGTCTGCGCGGGTCTCGAACGAGACTGTGGTTGCGCTTGACTGGTTAACTCGCGAGCTCATAAATGATGCTTTTCTGGAGAGCGAGGCCTATGTACTTGATCGCCTCGCCGAAGAGGAGTCGGCGGAGCTTGGCGTGTCCGGACTGCCGACGACAGCACGAATTCATGTACTCCGCGTGGGCAGGTACTACGCTAGCCTCGGACATCTCGTAGTATTCGGAGTGGTTGATGAGCGATTGATCTTGAGTCTAGTCCACCATCGAATCCGTACCGCCTGGATAGCGTGTAAGCCATTTGTCGAAGCCGAACGGAAAATTCGAGGGGCGCCTTTCTTCGCGTTCTTCGAACACATTGCGGCCCGCGCCTCAGAAGTGAATATTCCTCGCATTCATGTTGACCTGGGGCTGCGGAGTTTCGTCGATGCCGCGGGCCCTGTCGGGCTTACAGGCGATCAACGGGCGGTTCAGCCAGGCGATTGAAGTACCTTGCAGGGGCAGTCGCCGAACATAGTCTTAAATTTGGGCAACCCCGCAAGATCGCATTCTCGCTCTTCGGCATAATCAGCGTCCCGTGCCGACCATCGTCACGAGCCTGCGCTGGGCGTGGGGTGGCGGCTCGCCGCGCCGGCCGCCGGCCCGGGCGGGCCGGTGAGGAGGGTGTCGAGCAGGGCGACGGTGTCCGGGTGGGCCTGCACCTTATACGCGGTGAGGTGATCGGTGAGGGTTGCGGCGGCCCGGTGCAGGCCCTCGCGGTCGCCGGCGGCGGAGTGGCGTTGCGGGACTCGGCGGTGCAGGTGTTCGTTGATCGGCGCCAGGCGCAGGGCTTGGTGCAGCAGTTGCAGGGCTGCTGGGTGGTCGGGTTCGGTGTCGGCGAGGTGGGCGGCGATGTCGAGCAGGTGCCGGGCGACGCGTTCGCGGGCCTCGACGAGCCATGCGTGGGTCCAGCCGGCGGCGAGTTCGCCACCGCTGACGGCAGCTGCCGCCGTGAGGAGCATCCGGCGGTAGCCGGGGTTGTCGGCGGTCGCGGCCGCGTCGAGGAGGCCCTGCAGCCGCCACACGTCGACCTGGACCGCGGCCGGATCGAGCCGGTGGGTGCGCCGGGGTCGCGGGCCGCCGCCCGGGTCCTGGATGAGCGCCGGCCGGCCGGCGGCGTCATACAGGACCCGGCGCCGAGGTGGTCGGGGTCGACGAAGGCCTGCCGGACGAGAGCGCACAGGGACAGCCCCCAAAGCCACGACGCACGTTGTGCTGCGGATGGATCGGCAGTTGGGACCTTCGCCACGTCACGTCCGCGCCGCGCGCGCACGGGCCGGGTCAGGTCGTGGCCGATATCGGCTTCGGTGGTGGCTGCCCGCGAAGCCGGCGTTCGCCGGGTTCCGGTTGCCGCCGGAGGTAATCGTGGTCGGGTACGCTGGTATCTGCGGTTCAATCTGTCCTATTGGGACGTTGAGCAGTTGCTGTTGAGCGTGGCTCAAGGTCGACCATGTCACCGTGTTCTGGTGGATGCAGCGGTTCACGCCGCTGCTGGCCGACGTCGCCCGGTTCTGCCGGCGCCGTGCGCGCCGTCGCTGCCGTGCACGATGATGACGCTGGTGCGCCGCGGCCGGCCGCGGTGGCGCCCTGGCCGAACCGGATGCCAAGGTCGATGACCGGCACGGCCCGGCCACGCAGGTTGATGACGCCGCGCACGAAGTCCGGCGCCATCGGGACCGCGGTGAGCTGCCGGTACTCGATGATGTCGGTCACGTGGAAGATGTCCAGCGCGTAGGACTCGCCGTGCAGCGTGAACGTCAGGAACCGCCCGGCCTCGGTGGCAGTGGTACTCACGAGTCAGCCCGTTCTGTGCGGAAACCGTTCTACAACAGGCTGATCGGCGCTTGCATCCAGTACTGAAGGATTCCTCAGCCGCAGGCCGCCCCGTTGAGGGTGAACCCGCTCGGCGCGGCGGTGTTGCCGGTGTGGCTGGCCTGGTAGCCGATGGTGGTTGAGCCGCCCGGGGGGATGACGGCGTTGTAGGCGACGTTCGTGGCGGTCACCTGGCCGCTGGACGGGGAGTAGGTGGCGTTCCAGCCGGAGGTGATGGTCTGCCCGGAGGCGAGTGTCATCTTCAGCGCCCAGCCGTTGACGGTGGTCGTGCCGGTGTTGGTGATGGTGAGGTTGTTCGTGAGCCCGGTGTTCCACGCGCTGACCTGACTGGTCACCTTACAGGAGCCCGACGGCTGGGGGCTGGTCGACGGGCTCGGCGACGCGCTCGGCGACAGGCTCGGCGACGGGCTTGTCGACGGCGATTTCGAGGCCGACGGTGAGCTGCTGCCGGTCGTGGTGTTCAGGGTGATGGTGGAGATGCTGCGCGCGGGGACGCTGACCGTCACCTGACTGCCGTTGACGCTCACCGCCTGTGCCGCGGCGCTCTGACTCTGCGAGGTGACGGTGTACTGGGCGCTGCCGACGAGCTGCGGCACCTGCACGACGGTGTTGGCGACCGCGCTCGTCGAGCGGTTGAGGATCACCAGCTCGACCTTGTCCTTGCCCTGGTAGGCGGTGACCTCCAGCGGCGACGCCTTCGAGCTCTTGGTCAGCGCGACCCGCTTGTCGCCGGGCCGCACGAACTTGGAGTACTGCGAGAACGCGTAGCCGCGCTTCAGGGGCGCGCCCTTCGTGGTGCCGTAGGCGGCGTCGCCGTCGCCGATGAAGGAGTAGAAGCGGCGGCCGTACCACCAGATGTACGCGCTCCAGCCGGACTCCATCGACTTGTGCACGGTACGCATGATGTCGTCGAGGCTCTCGTTCCACGCGGCCGCGTTGGCCGGGTCGCCCCAGATGTTCGAGCCGTCCCCGTCGGCGGCGTGCAGGTTCCACTCGGTCATCCACTGGTTCTTGCCGTACTGGTTCGCCAGCGGGTAGGCGCTCAGGTTCCCGCTGTTCTCGGCGTCGTACAGGTGGCCGCCGACGTAGCCGATGTTGTTGCGGGCGGTGGTGTCCTGCAGCGTCGGGTCGGTGTACGAGCGGTCGAACCGCAGCGACTCGGCCAGCAGCAGCCTGGTGTCCTTGACGTTGGCGCCCTGGCTTTTCACGAAGTCCCGCAGCTGCGCGCCGGTCCAGGCCATTGAGTCATAGGCCGGGTGCCAGTCCGGCTCGTTCTGCACCGAGGTCACGTCGATCGCGACGCCCTGGCCCTTCATGTACTGGACATAGCTGTTCAGGTGCGCGGCGTAGTCGTCGTAGTAGTCGGTCTTCAGCTCGCCGCCGTTGATCCGGCTGTTGTTCGTCTTGAAGCTCGCCGGCGCCGTCCACGGCGAGGCCAGGATCTCGACGCCGGAGCCGTACGACTTCGCCGTCTTCAGGCTGTTCAGCTGCAGGCTCCACTCGCTCGACACCGGCGAGATCGAGGTCCGGACGATCGACAGGCCGAGCTGCCCCTGGCCCAGGCCGACGAGGGTCTGGGTCTCGGCGGTCGTCCACGGGTCGCCGGAGCCGCCGAAGATCGGGGTCGCGGCCCCGAACCCGTCGATCGTCTGGTACGTCGTGGCGGTGTCGACGGTGATGTCCGGCGTCGCCGCCCACAGTGGCGGGGCGGTCAGCACCCCCGCCGCGGTGACCAGCGAGGCCACCACAGCCACCAGCATCATCGGCCGGGATCGATTCATGGACCGTGAGATTGCCAGATTGTTTCCGGGCTCGCAAGACGGCCATTGTGCTTTCTGAAAAGGAGCCATGCATGGAGCCGCGTGGAGCCATGTGAACGTTCGTGGAGCCATATTTGCCCACCCTGGAGCCAGATTGGAGCAGCAAGCCCGACAATGTTTCGGTACTTTCGCGCAATCTTTCCTTGCCAGCGATTTCTTCTTCCGCGATATTGGTATCGATCGCGCTGTATCAATGCGCCATTTCACGGAAGGAGCTTCCGGTGAACATCCGCTCACTAATCGCCGTCGCCGCGGTGGCGGCCGTGGCGATCGGCGGAGCCGTGGCCGTCGCCACCAACGGCCTCGGGGCAACCACGGGCCTGACCGCCAACGTCGAGGACGAAGGCGCCGACTGCCCGGTGACCCTGCCGGGCACGTTGACCGCCAACGCCAAGCTTCCCGACCCCTTCACCAAGCTGAACGGCACCCGCATCGCCAGCACCTCCGACTGGCGCTGCCGCCGGGAGGAGATCAAGCAGCAGGCGGAGAAGTACATCTACGGCACCAAGCCGGCGCGGCCCGCCACCGTCACCGGTTCGGTCACGAGCACCAGCATCACCGTCAACGTGAACGACAACGGCAAGAGCGCGAGCTTCTCGGCCAGCGTCAGCCTGCCCAGCGGCACGGGCCCGTTCCCAGCCGTCGTCGTCTACGGCGGGTTCGGGGCCGACACGGCCACCATCCGGGCCGCCGGCGCCGCCGTCATCAACTACGACCCGTACACGGTCGGCAAGGAAGGCACCGGGCGCGCCAACAAGGAGGGCGCGTTCTACTCCCTGTACGGCGCGACGAGCACCACCGGGCTGCTGCAGGCGTGGGGCTGGGGCGTCAGCCGCATCATCGACGTCATCGCGCAGTCGGGCGGCAACATCCTCAAGGCGGACGCGATGGGCGTCACCGGATGCTCGCGATTCGGCAAGGGCGCCTTCGTCGCGGGCGTGTTCGACCAGCGCATCGCCCTCACCATGCCGATCGAGTCGGGCACGGCCGGGGTACCCATCCTGCGCGGCGTCAACGCCGAGGGCGGTCAGAGCCTGAGCAGCGCGTACGGCGAGCAGCCCTGGTTCGGCGACGCGTTCGGCTCCTTCACCGGCAACCCGAACAACCTGCCGGTCGACACGCACGAGATGGTGGCGATGGTCGCGCCGCGGGGCCTGTTCATCATGGACAACCCCCACATCGTCAACCTGGGCCCCAAGTCGGCCAGCGTCGCCGCCCTCGGCGGGGCCGAGGTGTACAAGGCGCTCGGCGCCGGCGACAACATCACGTACTGGTCCGACGTGCAGAACGGTACCCACTGCGCCAACCGTCCTGAGTGGACCGCGCCGCTGCAGCAGAACATCCAGAAGTTCCTCCTCAAGACCGGCAACGCCCCGGGCGCGATGCGGATCTCGAGCTCGGCGGCCGGCAACCTGTCGCAGTGGCGCGACTGGACGACCCCGACCCTGACCCCGACGACCTCCAGCCCGACCGCGTCCGTCTCCCCGCCCACTTCGGCGTCGCCGACGACACCGGCGCCCGGCGGCACATGTACCGCAACCCTGCGCGACGGCACCCGCTGGAGCGACCGCTTCAACACCGAAGTCACCGTCACCGGCGGCAACAACTGGACCGTCGTCCTGGCGCTCACCTCACCACAGACCGTCTCCTCCACCTGGAACAGCACCTACACCTTCAACACCAGCACCCGCCTGGTCACGGTCAAACCCAACGGCAGCGGCAACGTCTTCGGCATCACCACCCTAGCCAACGGCAACTTCACCCGCCCCCAGGTCCGCTCCTGCACCACCGCCTGATCGCCGCCGCCCCCGGGCCGGGCTAGTGAACGGCCCCGCCCGGGGGCGCGGTGCTGTCGCGCACGATGAGCGTCGTGGCGAGCTCGACCCGGCGCTGCGCCGGCGGGCGCCCCTCGGCGAGCGCCAGGACCATCCGGGTGGCGACGGCGCCCATCTCGGCCAGCGGCTGGCGCACCGTCGTCATGGGCGGGCCGCACCAGCGGGTCATCGGGAGGTCGTCGAAGCCGACCACGCTGAGGTCCTGCGGGATCCGCCGCCCGGCGAGCCGTGCCGCCTCGTAGACCCCGAGGGCCTGCAGGTCGTTGCCGCACATGATGGCCGTGGGCGGGTCGGGCAGGCGCAGCAGCTCCCGGCCGTGGCTCAGGCCGTCCTCGAAGGCGAACCACTGGCCGCTGCGCACCAGCCGGCGGTCCTCCGGTATGCCGCCGGAGTCCATCGCCGCCTTGGCCCCCGCCAGCCGGGCCCGGGCACACAGCCGATCGGTCGGACCGGTGATGACGGCGATGCGGCGGTGGCCGAGGTCGAGCAGGTGCCGGGCGGCCGAGATGCCGCCGCTCCAGTTGGTCGCGCCGACGGACGGCAGCGCGTACTCCGGGTCGCCGGTCGGGTCGAGCAGCACCAGCGGAACCGAGCTGGCGGCCAGCATGGTGTGCTGTTCCGGAGCATAGCCAAGGTGTACCGCGATGACGCCCACCGGTTCGCGGGCCAGCAGCAGCCGGGTGTAGGAGCGGCCCTCCGACGCCTGGTGCACGACATCGGTGAAGCCGACTGCCATCCCACGTTCGCTGGCGACGCTCTCGACCCCGTGCATGATCTCCACGGCCATGCTGCTCTGCATCCCGTAGAAGACGACCTCGACGCCGCCCGTTCGCGTTCCTGTTCCCAGCGGCCGGCCACCTGCCTGCTGTTCGGCCGGCGGGGTCTTGCGCGCGCATCGCGGGCCTCGCTCACCTGCGCGAGCAGGCGCTCCCGGACCGCCTCGGCCTCCTGTTCGGCCAGCGGCCCGGGCGGAACCGTCTGCCGCAGGTACCACCGCCGCCGCGACACGGGGTCGATGCCGGCATACACCCGCACGCGCAGCGATCCGCTCGGCAGCTTCTCGATCTCACCCCGCGCCATGCATTCAGCATGAGCTATGCCGGCGCCCGGACCTATCGCCGGGCGAGATAGAACGCGACCACGCGGGCCGGCACCAGGCGCGGACCAGGCGTGCGGGCTGCGGCAGGGGCGCATCGCCGACCCGTTCGGGCACCACTGGCTCATCGGGCGCCCCCTCGACGGGCCGGCCGGCGACTGGGCGCGGAAAAAGCTGCGACGATTTTGAACCTGGGCTCCGGCCGCCGGCATCGGTCAGGTGGGAGTCCACACGAGGGAGGCGGCCGTTGCGCGCCGAACAGGATTACGTCGCTTACGTCGAGGCCCGGCTGCCGTCGTTACGGCGGGTCGCGCGCCTGGTACTGGGCGACGGTCACCGGGCCGACGACGCGGTGCAGGATGCGTTGAGCGTGCTCTACCGGCGGTGGGGCAAGCTCACCGACGTCGCGAACCTGGATGCGTACGTGCACACCATGGTCGTGCGGGCGTGCCTGAGCTACCGGCGGCGCCGGTGGGCGCGGGTGCTGCTGCGCGACGATCCGCCGGACACGCCGGTCGAGTCCGGCAGCGGGCAGGTCGAGGAGTGGCTCACGCTGCGGGCCGCCCTGCATCGGCTGCCGGAGGCGCAGCGGATGGTCGTGATCCTGCGGTACCTCTGCGACATGCCCGTGGCCGAGGTCGCGAAGGTGCTCGGGTGCTCCGAGGGGACCGTGAAGAGCCGCACCCATCACGGGCTGCAGGGCCTGCGCAGCGTGCTCGCCGAGGACGCGCCGGCTCCCGCCATCGTCGTCACGCACCGGAGGGGACCGGCATGATCGAGGAGACGTTGTACCGCTACGCCCGGCAGGACGTGCCCATGCCGCCGCTGCCCGCGGCCGAGGTGCTGGCCGAGGCCCGGCGCCGGCGGCGCCGCCGGATGCAGCTCATCGGGGCGGCGGCGACCGCGACGGCCGTGCTCGCGGTCGTCGCGGCGGCCGGGGTGGTCCGCACCTTCGCCGGGCCGTCGGTCACCGCCGCCGGTCCCGGGTGCGCGGTCGAGCGGCTGACCCTCCCGCCCGGCGTCTCCGGCGGCGTGGTCGCGACCGGCATCGACCCGTCCGGCCGCTACGTGATCGGCAAGGCCGGCGAGCGCGGGGCGGTCAAGGCGCTGCTGTGGACCGACGGCGCGGGCGCGGTACTGCCGGAGTCGTTCGTTCCGCAGGCGGTCAACGGAGCCGGGATGATCGTCGGCTTCACCGGGCCCGACCGCAACGGCGGCGAGGCCGAGCAGCGCCCGGTCGCCTGGGACGGCGCCCGCCTGATCCAGCTGCCGCTGCCCGACGGCGCGCTCGGCGGCGTGGCCCACGCGGTCAACGCCGGCGGCGACGTCCTCGGCACGCTCGTGCGCTCCGACCAGACCTACGTCGCGGTCTACTGGCGCACCGCCGGCGGCGCCGCGATCGCCTCGGCGCTGCCCGGGAGGTCGGGCCTCGGCCTCACCGACACCGGCGTGGCCGTCGGCTTCGAGCCGTCCAGCGGGCGCCCCATGCGCTGGACGTCCAACGGCTCGGCCCTCCCGCTGACGCAGCCGGACGGCACTGAGTCGAGCGCCCCGCGGTCGGCCGTAGGTGACTGGGCGTCCGGCCCGGCGTCCAAGCCGCCCACCGGCAGCAAGGGCGACGACTTCGCGATGCTGGCGGCCCGTTGGAACCTGCGCACCGGCGCCGTCGAGCTGATCCCTGGCATCAGTGGTGAGTGGGTCAGTGGGTCAGGCGCGGTCGCCGGCATCACGAGCGGGGGCGCACCGGCCGTGTGGCGGGACGGCCAGACCTACACCCTCCCGATGCCGGCGGGTGTCGACGCGCCCGGCAGCATCGTCGCGGGCATCACCGCCGACGGGCACAGCCTGGCCGGCTCGGTCGAGGGCACGGCCGCGATCGGCGCCACCGGAGCACCCGGCGACCACAGCAATCCCGTCGCCTCTGACCGCACCGCGCCGGTCGTCTGGCACGGCTGCTGAAGAAAGAGCCCGCCGCCGGGGATGGTCTCCCGGCGGCGGGCTTCTTCAGCAGACGCCCTGATCCTCCCAGGCGCCCCACTGCCGCTCCACCCTTGTGCCGCTGGCCTGGGGGTCAGCCGCGGCCGGGGAGGATGACGATGCGGACGGGTTCGCAGTAGGCGATCCGGCCGAAGGCGCAGACCTTGGGCTGGCCCCAGAACTCCCCCGGTGGCGTCCCGACCGGGACGGCGACGGGGAACTCGATGCTCTGTGAGGACCCGGGCGCGATGGTGAAGCCCTGAGTCGGCTCGCTCGTCAGCGGCCAGATGGAGTGCGGGGTGATGAGCTGGGCGTGCCCCCGCAACGGGGTGCGCAGGTCGTGGCTCACCCGCACGCGGACGTGGCCACGCGCGCCGGGGGTCAGCGTGAGCTCCCGGTCCTCGGCGCGCGCGTGCAGCAGCGGCCCAGGCGCGGGCCGGCCCACGGGCACGACGAGGGCGTCCTGCAGCTCCTGCCCCCGGTGGGTGATGCTCGCCGCGACCGCGTACCAGCCGGGTTCGGCGTCGTCGGGAGCCGTGACGGTGACGGGCACGCCGAGGTGGCCACCTGCGGCGACGGTCACGGACCTCGACCGGGGGGTGGCGACCCAGCCCTCCGGCGCACTGACGAGCAGGTCCCCGTCGTAGCCGGCGTCGGTGTTGTCGCAGACGATCTGAGCGCACAGCCGCACGCCGGCCACGGCGCCGTCGTCCCGCGGCTGGTCGTCCGGCCGGAGGGTGAGCGCGACCGGCAGGTTGCCCATGGGCGCGGGGCCGCAGTTGTGCAGCCAGTAGCGGGTGAACACGGGCTGCACGGGTTCGGTGCTCGCCGCGAGCACTGTCCCGCCACGCTCGGCGCGGGCCGGTGACAGGGCCAGCGACGTGATGCGGTACCCCTCGACGTCGAGCCGCAGCTCCCGGTCGTCATGTTCGAGGGGTGCGCCGGGGTGGTCGAGCAGGTCGGCGGCCGTGGCCGAGGCGATGCCACCGGCGAGGCGGATCGTGACGCTGCCGGACCGGCCGTGGGGCTCATAGCCGCGGACGACCAGGCTGTCGCACGGGTCGGCGGGTGTCGCAGAGCCGGTGGCGAGCGGCTCCCCCAGCGGCTTGACCGCGGTGATGATGAAGTGCCCGGCGGGCTCGACGCTCAGCAGGGATCCGGTGGCCGGCAGCGCCCCGTCACCGGCCGGCGTGGCGGTCGCGGCGAGCGGATGGTTGACGGACTGACCGGCGGCGACGAACCCGGCGGTGCGCCATCCGCCGGGGCCGCTCACCAGGTGGTACTGGAAGCGTCTGCTGGTGTGGTGCTGGAAGCTGCGCCCGCCCGGTGCGTTGAGGTCCGGGAAGTTGATCGCGGTTCCGGTGGGCCAGCCGGTGCACGCGCGGGCCAGCGACATGTTCAGCGTGCCGTCGGGCTCCACCGCGAAGCCGGGGGTGCCGCGGTTGAGCAGCGCGACGGCGTAGTCCTCGACGATCGTCTCACCGTGGTGCAGCGCGGACGGCTGCGTGACGTGGACGTTCGCGTCGCCGGCGTCGTCGAGGAACTCGGTGAGGGCCCGCCGCTCGGCGTCCGCGTCGTTGCCGGCGATCAGCAGGACGGGCAGGTCCCGGATCGAGCGCACATCGGCGCCCGGCCGCCAGACCTCGCCGAGCGGCCGCTCGGCCGGGATCCAGAGCCGGGCCGTGCCGGTGGCCGCGAGCCGAGCGGCCAGTTCGGCGGTGAACGGCGCCGGTGCCCGGTCGAGGAGTTCGGCGACGAACGCGTTGCGCTGCGGGGTGCCGACCGCGACGCGGCAGTCGGGGAGGTTGGAGTCGGTGTCCAGCGCGCCGTACCGGTTTCCCGTCGCGCTCGTCACGGTGGCGGTGACACCCGCCCGGGCCAGCCCGACGGCGAGCCGCCGGGTCGAGGGCAGGCCCTCGTCGCCGTCGGGGACGACGATCTCGGCGATGGACACCGCTCGCGAGCGCTCGGCGCGCTCCTGTGGATCGTGCAGGTGGACGGTCAGTGCCGCGGCGAGGCCGAACCACTGGTGCGCCGTGTTGTCCAGGGTACGGGGGTGCTCCGCCGCGTCGGCGTCGAGCAGGGCGTAGCCGCGGCCGATGACGGCGGCCGCGGTCTCGCTGACGGGCATGCCGCCGGGGACGTCGCAGGGTATGCGCACCCGCAGGAGCCGGTCGGTGGCGGCGAACTCGTCGATGCCCGTGGCGAAGTCGATCCGGTCGATGCCGTACCACAGGGTGGTCTGCTGCGTGTAGCGGCATCCGTCGACCTCTGCGGTGGCCGTGATGCGCTCGCCGATCGGGCAGCGTTCGACGGTGACGGCCGCCACGGTGTCCGCGCTGCGCCAGGCGACGGCATGTGGGAGCAGGTGCCACGGGCCCTCGCCGAACTCGGGATGGTCGCGGTGCTCGGCGACGCAGACCAGCTCGTTGCCCACCCGGCCCGGCGGGAGGAGGTCCCGGCCGTTGGCGAGGTCGGTGATCTCGGTCAGGGCGCCGCCCCGGGCGGGGTCCGCACGAACCCGGTAGCGGTCGTTGGCGATGCTCGTCGCCTCGACGAGTTGCCAGGCGGGTTGCCGTGCGGACGCCGGCGGCGCTGTGGTGCCGGGCAGCAGGCGGTAGGTGCGGTAGCCCAGCGACGGCACGTCGCGCGCGACCCACCGCAGCAGCGCCCGGCCCGGCCGGCCGTCGGCGGCGTGCGTGAGGACCTCGGTGAGGTACGGGACCGGGACCCCGCCGTCGTCGGTGAGCGTGACACCCACGGCCGGGTCGAGGTCGATCTCCAGGTCGACGGTGTCCGTCCGGGGGTGCGCCAGCGGGTTGAACACGACGACCGCGGTGCCCTCCCCGCGGGTGTCGATGTGGCCGGCCAGGTGCCGGCGGGCCGACCGGTCCACGTCGGCGGCCAGGTCGTGCGCCTCGCGCCAGCCGGCGACCAGGTCGAGATAGACCTGGTCGGACTGGGTGCCGGTGACCGCGTCGTGGTGCGCGCCGAACAGCAGCAGCCGCCACGCCTTGTCGACGGCCGCGGCGGGGTAGGCCGCGCCGTGCAGGGCGGCGAAGGTGGCCCATTTCTCGGCGTCCAGCAGGAGCGTCTCCACCTGGCGGTGGGCCTGCTTGGTGTCGATCGCGGTGACGTCCTTGCCGGTGTAGATCGGGTTCATGTCGCGGGTCTGTGGCGTGGCGTGCACACCCCTCGCGGTGAGTTCGTCCCGCACGGCGGTGAAGAAGTCGCGGGGCAGGCCGTATCGCAGCCGCACCTGCGGGTACCGCTCGTCCCAGGCCGCGCGAAGCTCGGTGACCCAGCGCATGGGAGGGCTGAAGTCGCTGCCCATCGGGATCATGACGTTGCGGGTCGCAGCGGCTGGGCTCAGCTGGGTGAACAGCTCGTGCAGCTCGGCCGCCGCGGTCTGCGGGTCCTGGGCGGCGTCGAGGCTGAAGCCGGCCGAGTAGTGGCCGGCCATGTAGTGGGTGAGCAGGCCGTCCCCGCCGGGCGACACCCACTCGAACTCGGTGGGGAACTGGGTCGGCGCGAACGGCTTGCGATGCTCACGGATGTTCCAGCTGGTCAGCATGGGCCCCCACTGGTGGTAGGGGCCGCGGGCGAAGGCGATCGAGGTCAGCCCGGCGCCGGCCATCACCTGCGCGAACTGCGGATCGTGGCCGAACACGTCCAGTTGCCACGCGGTGGACGGGACACCTCCGACGATGTGCCGCTGGAACCCGGTGCCGTGCACGGCGTTGCGGATCGTCGTCTCGATGCCGGTCAGGTTGGTGTTGGGCTCGTTGTAGGTGCCACCGACCAGCTCCAGGCGGCCGTCGGCGATCAGTCGCCGGATGAACTCGCGGTCCTCGGGATACGTGTCCCAGTACGGCTTGAGGTAGTCGACCTCGGCGAGGACGACGCTGTACTGCGGATCCTCGCGGATCTTCGCCAGGTGCGCCTTGACGAGGGTGAACGCGCTGTGCCCGGGCCAGGCGAAGCGCGCCTCGCCCGAGTCGGGGGCGGTGTCATCCTGCGGTTGGTCCCAGGTCTGGGTGTACGCGGACTGGGTGTTCCACCACACCGGGTCGTAGTGGAAGTGCGGGATGAGCCAGACGGTCCAGGTCACGCCTTCACCGCCCCCTGCATGATCCCGCCGATGATCTGCTTGCCGAGGAAGAGGAACACCAGCAGCACGGGCGCCGTGCTGATCAGGGTTCCCGCGAGCACCAGCGAGTAGTCCATGTAGTAGCCACCGGCCAGCGTGGACAGTGCGACCTGGGTGGTCGGGTTGCCCTGGCCCAGGGCGAGCAGCGGCCAGAAGAAGTCGTTCCAGGCGTTCATGAAGGTGAACAGCGCGAGCACCGCGGCGACGGGTCGCGCCGCCGGCAGCACGACGTGCCAGTACAGCCGGTGCGTCGAGCATCCGTCGATCCGGCCGGCCTCCAGCAGCGCGTCGGGCAGCGCCTCGGAGAGGTACTGGCGCATCAGGAAGACGCCGAACGCCGAGGTGGCCGCTGGGACGATGACCGCCTGCAGGTGCCCGGTCCAGCCCAGCCACTGCGACATCATGATGTACAGCGGGATGATGCCCAGCTGGGCCGGCACCATCATCGTCACGAGCAGGAACCCGAGCAGGGCGTTCTTGCCGCGGAACCGCAGCTTCGCGAACGCGAAACCGGCCAGCGTGCTGGTGAGCACGACGCAGACCGTGATCGCGGTCGCGACGATCATCGAGTTGAGCAGGGCGAGGCCGAAGTTCGCCTGGGTGTACGCCCGCTGCAGGTTCTCCCACAGGTGGCTGCCGGGCAGCAGCCGGGGCGGCCAGCTCCCCGCCGTGGAGTTGTCGTTGGACGCCGCGACCAGCGACCAGTACAGCGGGAACGCCGACACCGCGGCGATGAGCCCCAGCAGCAGGTAGGTCCTCGTTCCGGCGCGGCGCTGGCCCGGCGCCGCGGACGGCCCGCGGCCGCGGCGATCGCCGGTCATGGCACGGGAGACCGGTATCAGGGTCGTCATGAGGAACTCCGAATGCGTCGGGACAGCAGGTAGTTCGCACCGACCGCCAGCACGATGATCATGAACATGGCCCAGGAGACCGTGGCGGCGTAGGAGTACTTGCCGTGGGTCCAGAACTGCTCGTACACGTACATGGCGAGGGTCTGGAACTGGCGGGAGTCACCGCCGGTCGGGCTCATCCCCGGGTTGAACATCAGCGGTTCGGTGAACAGCTGGATCGTGCCGATCGTCGACATGATCACGCTGAAGATGATGGTCGGGCGCAGCGCCGGGACGGTGATGGTCCGGAACTTCTGGAACTGGCCGGCGCCGTCGAGGTCCGCCGCCTCGTAGAGGTCGTCCGACACGGCCTGCAGCCCGGCGAGGTAGATCAGGGCGTTGTAGCCGGTCCAGCGCCAGGTCAGGATGACAGCCAGCGCCAGCCACGACTGCCAGGTGCCCGACTGCCAGTCGACCTTGCCCAGGCCGACCAGGCTGAGCACCCAGTTGATCACGCCGAGGTCCCGCCCGAACAGCTGGGCGAAGATCACTCCGACGGCGGCCACCGAGGTGATGTTGGGCAGCAGGACGCCCATCCGCAGCAGGGTGCGGCCGCGCATCCGGCGATGCAGCAGGTGGGCGATCCACATCGCGAGCAGCAGCTGCGGCACGGTGCTCAGCACGCCGATCGCGGCGGTGTTGCGCAGCGCGTTCCAGAAGTAGTCGTCGTGGATGAGCCGCGCGAAGTTGCCCAGCCCGACGAAGGTGTGGTCGCTGCCGGGGATGTCACGGTTCCACTGGGTGACGGCCATCCAGCCGGTGTAGAGGAGCGGAAACAGCCCGAACGCCGCGAACACCACGAAGAACGGTGCGATGTAGAGGTACGGCGTGCCGGTCACGTCGAACTTACGGCGCGGCCGGGACCACCGCTCAACCTTTGCCGGTGCGGTGTCCCGCCGCTCGGGCAATATCGACGACGGAGGTGTGAGTACTGCCATCAGGCTCGTCGTTCCCTTCTACGGCTCGGTGGCCTTCGCGACGTCTTTGAGAACCTGCTGCCACGCCTGGTCGGGTCTACGGCTCGGTGGCATTCGCGATGTCCTTGAGCACCTGGTGCCACGCCTGGTCGGGTTGCTGCTTGCCCTTGTCGACCCGGGTAATGCCGAGGCCGATCAGCGGTCCGATGTCGCCGTCCTTGGGGCCCTGGTACTGCGGCCGCAGGGTTCTCGCCGCCGCGGTGAAGATCCGGCCGGTGGGCGCGTTGTTGAAGAACGCGTTGGTGTTGCCGAGCACGGCCGGGTCGTCGTAGAGCGCGGCCTGGCTGGGCAGGTGGCCCTGGGTGCGGAAGATCCAGCTCGCCTGCTCGGGTGCGGTCAGGAACCTGGCGAGCTCGGCGGCCTCTTTGGCGTGCTTGCTCTGCTTCGGCACGGTCAGGAACGAGCCACCCCAGTTGCCGCTGCCGCCGGGGATCGTGGCGATGTCCCACTTGCCGCTGGTCTGCGGCGCGTTCTGCTTGATGGTGTCGGTCATCCACGCCGGGCATGCCACGGTGGCGAACGATCCCTGCTGGAACCCGGCGTTCCACTGCTGGCTGAACGTCGCCAGCTTCGCCGACTCGCCGGCCTGCACGGCCTCGACCGCGAGGTTGAACGCCTGCTTGACGGCCGGGTTGTCCGCCACCACCACCTTGTTGCCGGAGGCGGTGTAGCCGACCGGGGCCTGGCCGATGATGGCGTTGAAGATGTTGGAACCGGAGTCGAACCAGGCCACGCCGTCGGGCGCGGCGGCCTTGAACCGCTTGCCGGTCGCGATGTACGACTGCCAGTCCGGCCACAGCGCGGCCACCTGGTCGCGGTCGGTCGGCAGGCCGGCCTGCGCGAAGAGGTCGCGGCGGTAGCACATCGCCAGGCCGCCGATGTCGGCGCCCAGCCCCATCAGGCTGCCGTCGGGGCCGGTCGCCTGCTGCGACTTCCACGGCAGCCACTGGCCCGGGTCGGCGCCGTAGTCCCTGAAGTCGACGAACTTGTCGGACATGACCTTGAACTGCGCGATGTAGCCGCTGTCGATGGCCTCGATGTCGCCGGTTCCCGATCCACCCAGCAGGTGCGCCTGCAGGTTCTTGTGGTGGTCGTCGTACGAGACGACGTGCTCGACGATCTTGATCCCGGGATGGCTCTGCTCATACTTGGTGTACAGGTCGTGGTATCCCAGGTCGCCGAAGATCTCGACCACGAGCTGCGTCTGGCCCGGCTTGGCGGAGCCGCACGCGCCGGCCGCCGTGACGACGAGCGCCAAGCAACCCAGCATCAGCGCCGTCAACGTTGAGGGCCTGCGGGTGCGCATCGGATCTCCTTCAGGTACTCGGACTGCCGGCAGGATCGGACGCGGAGCAACGAGGGCACGGCACCGCCGCACGACGGGTGCTCTCCCGAATCCGAGGTCGGCCCAGGGGCCGTCGCCGGCCCGGTCGACCGGGCCGTGGCGCGAGGCCGCGGCGGAGGCGCTAGCAGGACGACGGCTTCGTGCAATGCGGACAACAGCGCAGTGCACCCGGCCTCCACGGCGGCGGTCGGGCACCGGCCCGCAGCAAAATCTCGCGAAAGCAGCCCCAACTGCCGGAGACTCTAACCCGATCGCTTTATACCTGTAAAGTCCGACTTTAGATGAATATTCGTATTATCCGCTTGGCAACAATTGCGCGGTCCGCGACAGCGGTGCCGACCGCCGAACACGCTGATCGCGGCGCCGCCCACCGGCGGCCCGGCGGCGACGGGGCTCCGGCACACACGACCGGTTGGTCGTGGGATCGGTCGCTGTACGCCGGACGCGTCACCCACTACGCGGCGGGGGCGGATTGCGTACCCGCCGGAACGCGACGACGCGATCGCCACCGCGGCCGGTCGACATGGCGCACAGCCGCCTCGACACCGGGACATTTGTCACGGCGAATCCGGTGTCGATGGCCCTGCCGGCGGCCAGGCCGGTTGACGACAGTGGCCTCATGTCACAGAACCAGACTCAGCGATGACACCGCCCGGCTCCGGCGGCGCGTCGAAGCTGCCGGCCCGGCTCCGTTCCTGGCGCAGCCGCGGCAGCACGCTGGCCGTCCTCAGCCTCGTCCCGCTGCTGGTGGCCGGCGTCGCCGCCGCCGGCGCCGGTCTCAGCGGCCCCGAACGGCCCACCTGCGCCGGCCATGACATGCGGTCAGGTGACACCTGCGTGACCGACCACGGGGACGAGTCCTACGCCGACGCGCAGGCCAGCGAACATCACGCCCTCGAGCTGGCAACGAGCGTCCGCAACGTCGCGGCCCCGCTCGGCGGGGGCCTCCTGGCCGGCGGCATCCTGCTCGCTCTCGGCTGCCACCTCGGCCTGCGGCGCGTGGCGGGTGGACGCGGACGGCGTGCTGGAGGGACTCACGACCCGCTCGGGTAGGTCGCCCGGCCCAGGGCCGTGAGCACGGCGTGTGCGGTGTTGCGGCCGCTGGCACCCCATACGCCGGCGCCCGGGAAGGTGCCGGCACCGGTCAGGAACAGCCCGCCCACCGCCGTGCGGTAGCGGGTCAGCTCGCGTCGCCGGCCGAGCAGCGCGCTCAGCGGCCCGCCGCTGAACGACGGCGCGTAGCCCCGGGTCAGGCCGAAGTCCCGCTCGTAGTCCACCGGTGTCATGGCCCGCCACGCGCCCACACCGTCCAGGAAGCCCGGCTCGGCCAGCGACGCCAGCCGGGTGAGCCAGCGCCGCGGCTCGGCGGAGCCGGCCCAGCCGCCGGTCAGCCCGTACGGTGTCCACAGCACCTCCAGGCTGAGCAGGTGCCCGCCGCCGGGCGGGCGCATCGCCGGGTCGCGCACCGACGGCACGTTGACGAGGAACATCGGCGGATCGCTCACCGCGGAGGCCGGCCCGGCGACCATCGCGGCGGGCGGCGGGCTCACGACCGTCGTCGCCATGTGCGGGACGATGTCTACAGTGGACAAGGCGCGGAACGCCGGCGGCGCGGCGACCACGGCGTCCACCTTGGACTCGTAGCCGTCTCGCGACGGCCAGGTGCCGCGCCGCAGTGAGGGCGGCAGCCAGTCGACGAGTACGGTACGCGGGTCCACCGCGCACACCACGGCCGGCGCCGCCAGCTGGGTGCCGTCCGCGAGCCGCACGCCCCGCACGGCCCGGCCTTCGACGACGAGCTCCGCGACGGGGCTGGCGGTGCGGATCGAGCCGCCGGACGCGGACACCACCGCCGCGAGCGCGTCGGGCAGCGCACCGCTGCCGCCGGCCGGGCGACCGACGCCGACGAGGTGACGCACGACCGGTCCGGCGGCGGCCATCCCGGTCCCGGGCGCCGCCGGCGACACGCCCCACACGCCGGGGCCGGTGGTCGCGAACGCCGACTGGATCCAGGTCGGCAGGCCGAACTCGCCGAGCACGTCGAGCAGGCTGCGCCGCCGCCACGACAGCAGCTGGGCGGCGGTCCGCGGCGCGGCCAGCCGCAGCAGGGATCGCAACGACGGCGGCGCGGCCGCCGCCGCGAGCACCAGCCGGGCGAGCGGCAGCGTGGCGTCGACATACCGCCGGTAGGCGGCGGCGATGGTGGCGGGCAACCCGGCGACGGTCCGGTCGACCGAGCGGTACTGCACGAACGCCGGCTCGTCGCCCCAGCCGATCGCCACCTCGACCGGATCGACGTCGAGATATGTCAGCCCGTGCTTGGCCAGGCCCAGCTCCTCGACGATGCCGGAGGCCAGCACCATGGTGTGGTCGCAGTTGCAGATGTTCACCCGGGCGCCGATGGCGTCCACCGTGGACGCACAGCCCCCGACGGTGTCGCGGGCCTCGACCACGACGACCCGGACCCCGGCGCGGGCCAGGTAGGCGGCGCACGTCAGCCCGTTGTGGCCGGCCCCGACAACGATGACGTCAGCCACCGTGCGAGAACCGCGCGATCTCGGCGAACGCGAGGCCGGCCTGACGGAGCATGCCGTCGTAGAGCGCCTTGCCGTGTTCGGCACTGGCGAGGGTCGGGTCGCCGAGGGTCCCGTCGGTGCCGAAGTCGTCGCTCGACCAGCCGAAGGACACCGGCCCGCCGAACCGGACCAGGTCGAAGCCGCTGAGCTGGGTGGGCACGTTGCGGGTCGCCAGGTCCATCCGCACCAGGTCGGGCCGCAGGTGCAGGACCAGCGAGGTCTCGTCCTTGCCTCCGTGGATGCCGGTGCCGAACTCCTCGGCCGGCGACGCGCCGCCGTGGTCCGGCGGCAGCGACGGATGCATGACGAACGTGGCGAGGCCGAAGTCGAGCCGCAGCTCGCGGGCGCTGACGTTGAGCAGCGCGGTGTTGCCACCATGGCCGTTGAGGAAGACGAGCTTGCGCAACGGCGTGTTCGCCACGCTGCGGCCGAGGTCGTGGACGACCGCCATGAGGGTGGCGGCGGACAGCCACAGCGTCCCGGGCGCCCAGGCGTGCTCGTTCGACTTCGTGCAGGCGAGCGCCGGCAGCAGCCACAGCTCGTGCTCGTCGCCGTAGGCCTCGACGGCGTCCTGCGCGATGGCCTCGGCGACGAGGAGGTCGGTCACCAGCGGCAGGTGCGGCCCGTGTTGCTCGATCGCGCCGACCGGCAGGACGGCGATCCCGTGCGCGGGCAGGGCGGCGACCGCCGGCGACGTCAGCGAGGCCAACCGTCTCATGACACTCCCAGAAGGTCGACGCAGCGGGGCAGGGTGTCCACCGTGGACGGTACGTGGATCACGGCCGGTCCAGCAGGGGTAGCACCTCGGTCGCGATCCGCGTCAACTGGTCCTTCACCCGCGGGTAGGGGTCGCCGGGCATCGCCGGGAAGAGGACGAGATCCTGCAGGCCGAGCGTCTTGCGGTACCGCTGAATGGCAGAAGCGACGTCGAACGGGCTTCCGACGGCCCACACGCCCTGGTCGACCGACTCCTCCAACGTCGGCCGGAAGCCCGCGGGTGCGGGCGCACCGTCCGGCCCGTTGTAGCCCCGGCCCCAGCCGTAGGGGCCGAGGAACCTCCAGAACTCGTCGTGGCCGGGCCGGACCTCGTCGAGGGCCTGCTCCCGGGAGTCGGCGACGGCGACGTTGAGGACCAGCAGGCGCCGCTCCCCCGGCCCGAGCGGCCGGCCGTGGTGCTGCTCGAAGAGCGTGCCGAACTCGTCCCAGTCGCGCCGCATCCGGTTGCGTTCCTTGAGCCAGAACACGCCGCCGTAGCCGCGGCGCGGTACCTCCTTGAGCGTCGGCGGACTGGTGACCGCCTGCCACGTCTCGAACGGGAACACCGGCCGCGGCACGAGGGTCAGCGCGGCCACGTCGCCGCCGCGGTCCGGGATGCCGGGCGGCGGAAGGCTGAAATGCTTGCCCTGGAAGGCGAACGACTCCTGGCCGACTGCGGCTTCGATGACGTCGAGAGCCTCGGCGGTGAGCTCGCGGTTGCGCCGGTCGGCCTCGGCGGCGTCCGGGTTGTCGTGGCTGCCGACCGAGAACTGCCCGGCGGTGAGTGGCAGCATCTCCCGCGGTACGGTGCCGCGCCCGACGCCGAGGATGCCGCGCCCGCCGCTGAGGTTGTGCACCAGCGCGAAGTCCTCGGCCAGGCGCAGCGGGTGCCACTGCCCGACGACGTTGAACATCGTGCCGATCCGCAGCCGGCTCGTCCGCGCGGCCAGAAACGCCGAGAAGAGCAGGCCGTTGGGCACCACCTCGTAGCCCTCGTGCTGGAAGTGGTGCTCAGTCAGCCAGAAGCTGTCATAGCCGAGCCGTTCGGCCAGGATGCCGCATTCCAGCAGCTCGCGATGGGCGTGCAGGACGGCCTGCTGGTCGTAGCGCCGGTCCAGCGGATCCGGGCCGCCCGCACCGGCGTCCGGCATCTCGACGCCGCCGAAGAGGAAAATGCCGACGCGCATGCACACCACCCGATGTTGAGCCCATCAACATTCGCCACGATGGTCCCGGCAGGTGTCGCCTGAATCAGCGAGTTGTTTCGGCCAGAAAAACTACTCCGGGATGCCGACGTTGTCCTGGACCAGGATGACGCGCACAAGCCCCGGGGCGGCGCGGCGCCACCGATGGCGGATGCCACCCGTGTAGTACAGGCTGTCGCGCTCGCCGAGGACACTGAGCGCGCCGTCGACGTCGACCTCGATGGTGCCCTCGGCAACGTAGAGGAACTCCTCGCCCGCGTGCACGTAGTACTCCTCGAAGGTGTCCGGGGCGCCGGTGAACTCCAGCGGCAGCATCGCCCGCTCGCCGTGGACCAGCGAGCGCACCGTGCCGCCCGGCGAGTCCACCGTGGGCAGCTCGGCCAGGGCGGCGCGGCTCGGCACGACGGAGACCGGCCCGGCGCCGGGCAGCGCGAGCAGCGCCTGCGCGGTGGTGTCCAGCGCCGCGGCGACGGCGGTCAGCGATCGCATGCTGGGCCGGGCGACGCCCCGCTCGACCTGGCTCAGGAACGGGTGGCTGAGCCCGGCCCGGCCGGCGACGTCGACCAGCGTCAGGCCGAGAAGGCGCCGCCGGGCCCGGATCGTGCCGCCGAGCTGGCGCAGAAGCTCGTCCTCAGTCATCCGCCGCCGGCCGCAGGATGGTGAACTCGCCGAACTCGTGACGCGTCGCCGGGCGGCGCAACAGGTCGGCGCCGGGGAAGCCGGCCGATCGGCCACCGACCACGTCGGCAAATGCGTCCGCGGCGCGGCGCAGGAACTGAGGACCCACCCGATAGCGCAGCGTGTGCGCGGGGAACATCGACGACACCGAACCACCTACCTCGCGCCAGGTCGAGGGTGACCGCCTGCGGCCGGGCCGCGACGGTGACGACCCGGGACTCGATGGGGCCGCCCGCAGGTCCACGACGCCGCCGGCCCCGACGGTCCACCCGTTGCGGGTGCCGATGTTGACCACACCAACATGCTGCCCCCGGGTCGTTTCGGCGCGATTACCGGCGGGGCAGTTTGCCGGGATTGAGCAGGCCATCGGGGTCGAAGCGCCGGGCCGCGGCGCGGACCAGGTCGAGCCGGTCGTGGTGCAGCACCCAGGTGTGGGGGTCGTCCACGTACACCTCGACCTCGGCCAACGCGTCCATGCCCGCGTAGAGCGAGGGCGTGTCGACGTACCGCGTGAACAGCATGCCGACCCAGGTGCGGGTTTCGCCGATGCGAAAGCCCTCCAGGTGGACCAGCGAGTCGGGAACCGTCGCGGCGACCTCCGCGCGGCGGTGGATCAGGCCGCGGCCCATGCACTGCAGGTGGGTCAGGTCGGGGCGCAGCTTGCGCACCCGGTGGGTGACATGGTTGTACGACAGCGAGGTGAGCAGCGCCGGGCCGTTGGCCCGCACGCCGGTCACCGTGCCCCCGCACGACACCACGATCGCGGTCGCCTCGGCCACGCTGCCGACCGCGACGATCGCCCGCAGCGACACCGAGCCCGGCGGCATCGCGGGGTCCACCGGCCGGTAGGTCGCGACGATGCCGGCCTCGTCCAGCGACACCAGGCGCGGCGTCGGGGACAGCTCGAAGAGCGCCTCACCGGCGGCCGCGGCCTGCTCCAGCGTGTCGAAGGCCGTGAACAGCGCCGTCCACTCGACGGCCGGGCGCAACGCCACGGTGGCGCCGGCGATCACCCCGCTGACGCCGAAGGCGTGCGCCATGGCGGTGTTGTCCGGGTACGGCACGGCGTGCAGACGCGGCCAGTCGGTGCACGCGGCCACCCGCAACTCGTGCAGGTAGCCGGTCCAGGTCGCGCCGTTGGCCAGCGAGCCGGTGCCGCCGGACCCACCGGCGATGAACCCGCCGATCGTGCTGCCCACGGTCGACGGCAGGATCGCCAGTTCCTGGCCGGTGGCCCGGGCGGCCTTCTCCAGCGCGACGAACGACGCGCCCGCGTCGGCGCTGATCGCACCGTCGGACACCCGATGGATCGTGGTGGCGCGGCTGGTGTCGAGCACCATCCCGCCGTACAGCGGGATGCCCTGCCCGTAGTTGCCCGTGCCCTGCCCACGCGGCGTGACCGGCACGCGGTGCCGGTGCGCGAGCGCCACGGCGCGGGCGACCCCGTCCGCGTCCCGAGGGAACACCACGACGTCGGCGACCCCGCCGGGCAGCAGCGGCGCGAGAACCGGGCTCATGTGCGCCCAGTCGGTGGACGCGGAGAGCCGCCCGGCGTCGTCGCGGCGCAGCGCCTTGGCACCGAACGCCGCGACGAGGTCGTCGGTGAGGGCATCCACAGTGGACGCCGGCACGGGGCGCACGTCCTCGGGCAGCCGGGCCGGCTCCCGGCCGGGAGCGCGACGGCTCCCGGCCGGAGAGATGGCGTTCATTACTTGAGACCGATCGACGGGTCGATGAACTCGTTGGTGGCAATGTCCGACGCCTTGATGTCGGGCTTCATCTCCTTGTTCTGCGCGGTGAAGATGGGCTTGGTGATGTCGATGAGCGCCGTCAGCCGGGAATCCTCGAAGTTGCCCAGCGTGCTGTCCTTGCCGTTGCCGACGATGCCGAGTGCCTTCATCTGCTTCACGCAGTCGTCGGCGACGCCCTGGCTGTAGGTCCAGCCGTTGTTGTACTTGTTGACCAGATCGAGGATCAGCTTGTTCGTCGACGCCGGATCGTTCATGAAGTCGACCTGCGCCTGCTGCATGATCGGCACCAGCTTCTTGAGGCAGGGCGCCAGCTTCTCCTTCTCGCCGGCGCGGATCGACAGCATCTGCTGGTAGAAGTCGAAGCCCGCGTCGGCGATCAGCTGGTACTTCACCGGCTTCCCCCACGCCTTGATCTCGTGCTCGTAGATGTAGGGCTCGGCGGTCGCGAAGCCCTGCTGGGCGACCTTGCCGCCGCTGGCGACGAAGTTGGCCGGCGCGCCGTCGTACGAGCCGTCGACCTGGGACTTCTTCAGGATGCCCTTGCCGGTGAAGTACTCCATGTAGGTGGCGCCCTGGAAGTACAGGACCTTGGTGTCGGTCTGGCCGATGTCGGCGATTGTCTTCCAGCCGGGGTGCGCGTCCGGCGACCACATGACGATCTGCGGGCTCTTCTCCAGGCCCGCGAAGACGCCGAGCGTCGGCTGGGTCTTCGACAGCGCGATCGCGTCGTCGCTGCCGCCGTAGCCGAGGGTGATCGAAGTGTCGGAGTACATCTGCGCGGCGACGTTCTGGAAGCCGATCGCCGGGCCACCGGCGCGAATCTCGATGCTGACGCCGGTGTTGGTGCCGTCCTTGGCGACCAGCGCGCCGGTGACCCGCTTCTTGTCCGCGTCGATCTTCGGGTTGGGGCCGACCATCTTGTAGGTGCCGCCGTGCTCGCTCTCCGGGTTCCAGTCGGTCTGCACGACGATCGTCGACGGGCAGACGCTCGCGAGGTCGTACGGGCTGCCGGCCGACGCGGACGGGCCGGCCGGGGCGCCGGAACCGCCGCCGTCGTCGGTCGCGCAACCGGCCAGCGCGAGCATGGAGAGGGCTGTCACTAAGGCTGTCCACTTGGGACGAATCATGTACACGCTCCCTGGGGGTGGGAATCTACTTAGCCGCGGCTGGCCTGGTACCACTTGCCGACGACGCGCCGGCCCAGCCAGCCGAAGAACAGGAACACCGTGATGCCGAGCAGGCTGGCGAGGAAGACGGCCGCGTACATCTGCTCGGTCTGCAAGCGGGAGCGGTAGACGTCGATGAGGATGCCGAGGCCCGGCTTCCCCTGCTTGAAGAACAGGTCGCCGACGAGCGCACCGATGACCGACAGGCCGGCCGAGATGCGGAAGCCGGCGAACATGGCCGGCAGACTGGCCGGGAAGAGCAGCTTGAACAGCCGGGTGAACCGGCCGGCGCCGTGCAGGCGGAACAGGTCGCGCAGCCCGGCGTCGGCCGACTGCAGGCCGAAGAGGGTGTTGGCGATGATCGGGAACAGCGCGATGAGCACGCACACCAGCAGCCGGCTCTGGAAGCCGAACCCCGTCCAGAGCGCGATCAGCGGCACCAGCGCCAGGACCGGGATGGTCTGCAGGATGACGGCCCAGGGATACAGCGACAGCTCCAGCCACTTCGCCTGGCTCATGAGCACCGCGCCGACGACCCCGACCACGATGGCGATCGCGAGGCCGAGCAGCGCGACCTCGGTGGTGAGCCACAGGCCGCGCATGAGGTTCTGGAAGTTGATCGGGTCGAGGAATCCGACGTCGATGATCTGGTGCGGCGGCGGAAGCAGGAAGCGGCGGCTGTCGTCCAGGACGTAGTAGGAGATCGTGTACCAGCCGCCGATGATCAGCGCGAAGACGCCGATCGGCGGCAGTGCGCGCCACAGCCGCATCCGCCGGCGCCTCCGCGGCGGCAGCTCGCTGACGTTGGTCACGGCGACGTCGGTGGAAGCTTCCAGGACACTCATGCCTTTGCTCCCCGGAGATGGGCGGAGATCGAACCGCACAGCGCCGCGAATTCCGGTGCGAAGCGCAACGACGGCTCGCGCGGGTAGTCGAACGGGACCTCGACGTCGGCGAGGATCCGGCCCGGGCGGCCGGACATGACGAGCACGCGGGTCGACAGGAACACCGCCTCCATCACCGAGTGGGTGATGAACAGCGCCGCGAAGCGCTGCAGGCGGAACAACGACAAGAGCTCGTCGTTGAGCCGCTCCCGGGTGATCTCGTCGAGCGCGCCGAACGGCTCGTCGAACAGGAACAGGTCGGGCGACAGGGTCAGCGAGCGGGCGAGTGACGTCCGCATGCGCATACCGCCGGACAGCTCGTGCGGCATGTGCTTGGCGAATGCGGTGAGCCCCACCAGCTCGAGGGCCTCGGCCGAGCGTTTGCGCCGCTCCGCCTTCGACAGGCCGTGCAGCTCGGCGAGCAGCTCCACGTTGGCCCGCACGGTGCGCCACGGCAGGAGCGTGGCATCCTGGAAGACGTACCCGAGCCGGTCGGCACCGACGTGGACCTGGCCCGCGGTGGCCTCGTCGAGCCCGCTGGCGATGCGCAGCAGGGTGCTCTTGCCACAGCCCGACGGCCCGACGATCGAGGTGAACTCGCCCGCCGCGACGGCGAAGTCGGCGCCGGTCAACGCCACCGTGCCATCCTTGAACGTCTTGTCGACGCTGCTGAACTGCAGTGCTGTCTTCGTCGCGAGTGTCACGGGCATGGGGTCCCTTCGAGCGAGTTCGCCTTCGTGGTCAGTCGGGTGCGGGCGGTGCGTGCAGCGTGCGGGTCACCGTCGTCGTGGCGACCAGGCGGCCGGCGCGCCAGACGAGGCGGTCCTGGTCGGCGGCGCCGAGCGCGGCGACGAGGTCCTCACCGCGCAGCGCCACCAGGTCGGCCGGCGCGCCCGCCTCGACGGCGACCGCCGGCAGGCCGAGCGCCGCCCGCGGGGCCGCCGTCACCGAGGCCACGGCGGCGGCCGGGCTGAGGTGGCCGGCGGTAACCATGAGCGCGGCGACCTCGAGAGGGTCGCCGCGGCCGACCGGGTGGAACGGGTCGCGCAGGTTGTCCCCACCGGCCGCCACGAGCGCCCCGGCGGCTTGCAGCGCGTGCACGGCGGTCAGCCCGCGCGGCGTGCCCACCGGCCGGTCGCGCCCTTGCAGGAACAGGTTGGTCTGCGGCAGCGCGACCACCGCCACCCCGGCCGCGCGCACCAGCTCGGCGACCTTCTGCTGTACCGCCACCGGCTGCACCGCCAGGCTCACGCAGTGGCTCGCGGTGGCGCCGTGCGCGAACCCGGTGCGCAGCACCAGCCCGGCCAGGGTGGCGAGGGTCAGCTTCGACGGGTCCAAGGTCTCGTCGGTGTGCAGGTCGATCGGCTTGTCCGCCTCCCCGGCGGCGTCGAGGCAGATGCCGACGGCCCGGTCCGGCATGGGGTCGAGGTGCGGGCAGCCGCCGGCGATGTCGGCGCCGCTGCGCAGAGCATCGCGGAGGTTGGCGCCGGCCGCACCGTCCAGCGGGTTGCCGACGAGCGCCACGAGCTGCAGGTCCACGGTGCCGGCCCACGCCGCGCGAACCTCGACGAGAGCCTCGAGCGCGCGCATGCCCATCGTGGAGCCGACGTTGACGTGGCTGCGGACCGCCGTCGTGCCGTGGGCGAGCATGACCCGCAGGGCCTTGTCGGCCCGCCTGGCGATGTCGGCCTTGGTGAAACGGTCCGCGGCGGCCTGCATCGCGCGGATGGCCCCGAGCAGGTCGCCGGTCGGGTTGTCGACCTGCGAGGCGGTGAGCGCCTTGTCGAGATGGGCGTGCGGCTCCACGAACGACGGCAGCAGTACGTAGCCGGTGAGGTCGGCATCGCCGTCGTCCAAACCTGCCGGCGGTACCACGGCCGAGATGGTGCCGTCCGCCAGCCGGACGTCACACTGACGTCCGTCGGGCAACGTCGCGTTGCGCAGCCAGGTCATGCGACCTCCGCTTCGCTCCGGCCGCACGACCTCCGAGCTGAGCCCATGATGCCCGGCCCCTCCGCTTCGCTCCGGACCGGTCATGGGCGCAGCTCCCGTCCGATCGTGGCCAGGTCGCGCGCGGTGGCGAGCTCGTGGCCGGCCCGGGTGCCGGCCGACAGGTTGACGCCGTCGACGCCGGGGTGCGCAAGCAGCTCGCGGGCGAGCGAGATCGCCGCGTCGATGCCGGCGACACGCTGGTCCGGGGCCTCGAACAGGCCCGCCAGGTAGCCGGGCGGGAGCCGGCCGGCGGCGAAGCCGGCCAGTACATCTGCGGAAACCGCATCCGTGGCGACGGGAACGCAGGCGAGGACCGTCCCGGCGAACCCCGCGCCCCGCAACGCGTCGACCGCTCGTTGGACCGGCTCGGCGCCGCCGCAGTGGTCGACCACGACGACGTCGGCGCCGGCGGCGACCTTGGTGAGCAGGCGCGGCAGCCGCAGCCCGGCCGGCGGGCTCGCCGGGGCGTGGGCCACCGACACGCGCAGCCCCTCCCGGCGGGCCAGGGCGGTGAGATCGGTGGAGTCGAGGTCGAACACCGGCATCGCGTCGGGGCGGTGGCCGAGCGCCGGATGGTCGCCGGTCACGCAGTGCACCCCGGCGGCCCCCGCGTCCGCGCAGGCGGCAAGCTCCCCTTCGAGCGCGACGCGGTTGCGGTCGCGGCAGTTGACGCCCGGCCAGGCGGCGACGCCCTCGTCGGCAAGGAGGCGGGCGCGGTACGACGGCGGGAACTGGACCCGTTCGGCGCCGTGGTCGCCGAGCAGGAACGCGTCGGCCGAACCGGAGAGGATGCGCGCGCTCGCCCGCAGGCTCGCGGCGTCCAACGGCGCGGCCGGCAGGTCGGTGAGGACGAACGGCCTCGCGCTTTCCCGGCGTGCGGCCGGCTCCAACGCGATCGGGAACGGCCACGCGCCGGTGTACGGGCAGGGGCCGAACGACGGCACCTCGCACATGCCGGAGTCCGACACGCCGGCGCAGGGGCCGTGTGCCATGTGCTTGGGACAGGCCGCTCGGGCGACCTCCCAGGCGGCCGACACGATGTTCGCCACATCAACAATCTCGTGGTCTTGACGACATCGACGGTTTCGCTCCCATGACACTTGCGTTTCCACGCCGCCGGCGCCTCACCCGCCCGTGCTGCACGGTGGAGGCCTGGCACTGCCTCTTGCGGGAACGCAAGGGGCCGCCCGCATCGCCCGACCGGGTGACCGGCCGGGCCACTCGGACGTGGACATCCGGCAACCACCCAGCGACTCCTTTCCGGCTTTACCCGTGCCTACCCGGGCCGGATCCGGGCGCTTTGCGGGTCGGTCGAGCTCAAGGGCCCGAGCACGCGCGCCGGACCGACCCGGCGCTCGACGAGGTCTTCGTCCGCCTCGCACTCGACCCGCAGCAGTCGGTCGACCTCCTCCGCCAGGCTCAGGACGCGCGACCGACCAGGTCATGGTGCGGCCTGTGCGCGCTCGTTTCGACGTTGAGCTGGATGGCGTGGCCGACGGAACCGTGAGCTTGATGTCGGCTGAGCCGTGCGGCTGCCCGCTGTAGCGGTCCAGGTCGACCAGCCGCAGCGTGTACGGTCCGCCGACCGGCGCCGGCACGACCCAGATGGCCTGGACATTGCGGCCGGGCGGGAGTGTCGGTAACGATTCGATGGCCCGTAATGACGATCATGCTTGCCGCCGGTCCGCGACCCTGTGCTGGTAGAACTCGACCTCGGCGGGCGCGAGCGGGGTGTTGCCGAGGATGAGGTCGGCGCTCTTCTCGGCGAGCATCATCACCGGCGCGTAGATGTTGCCGTTGGTGACGTACGGCATGACCGAGGCGTCGACCACGCGCAGGCCGTCGACGCCGTGCACCCTCAGGCTCGACGGGTCGACGACCGCCTGCTCGTCGGTGCCCATCCGGCACGAGCACGACGGGTGCAGCGCCGTCTCCGCCTCCCGGCCGATCCAGTCCAGGATCTGCTCGTCCGTCTCCACGGCGGGGCCGGGCGAGAGCTCTCCCCCGTCGTACCGGCGCAGCGCCGGCTGCCCGAGGATGTGCCGCGACACGCGGATCGCCTCGACCCATTCCCGCCGGTCCTTCTCGGTGGACAGGTAGTTGAAGCGCAGCGCCGGCGGCATCCGTGGATCGGTGCTCCTGATCTTGACCGAGCCCACCGCGTCGGAGTACATCGGGCCGACGTGCACCTGGTACCCGTGACCGCCGGCCGGGGCGGAGCCGTCGTAGCGCACCGCCAGCGGCAGGAAGTGGAACATGAGGTTCGGGTAGGCGACCTCGTCGTTGCCGCGGACGAACCCGCCGCCCTCGAAGTGGTTCGTCGCGCCGGGGCCCGCGCGCAGGAACAGCCAGCGGAAGCCGATCCACGGGTAGCGCCACCGCTGCAGGTTCGGCTGCATCGAGACGGGCTGCGTGCAGGCGTGCTGGACGTAGACCTCCAGGTGGTCCTGGAGGTTCTCGCCGACGCCCGGCACGTGCGCGACCGCGTCGATGCCGAGCGCGGCCAGCTCCGCGGCGTTGCCGACGCCGGACAGCTGCAGCAGCTGCGGGGAGTTGATGGCGCCGCCGCACAGGATGACCTCGCCGGCGCGGACCTGCCTGACCGTGCCGCCGCGCCGGTACTCGACGCCGACGGCACGGGTGCCCTCGAACAGCACCCGCGTCACGAACGCTCGGGTCCGCACCCGCAGGTTCGGTCGCCGCATCACCGGGTGCAGGTAGGCGCGGGCCGCGGAGAGCCGCCGTCCGCGGTGGACGTTGCGGTCGAACGGCGCGAACCCTTCCTGCCGGTAGCCGTTGACGTCGTCGGTGAGCGGATAGCCGGCCTCCTGCACGGCGGCGAAGAAGGCCTGGAACAGGGGGTTGCCGGCCGGTCCGCGCTCCAGCACCAGCGGGCCGTCGTGGCCGCGGAACGCGTCGTCCGGCTCGGCGGCCAGGCACGTCTCGATCCGCCGGAAGTAGGGCAGGCAGTGCGCGTAGTCCCAGGCGGCCATGCCCGGGGCGGCGGCCCACCGCGCGTAGTCCAGCGGGTTGCCGCGCTGGAAGATCATGCCGTTGATGCTGCTCGATCCGCCGAGCACCTTGCCGCGGGCGTGGTAGATCCGGCGCCCGTGCAGCATCGGCTCCGGTTCCGAGGAGTACCGCCAGTCGTAGAACCGGCTACCGATCGGGAAGGTCAGCGCCGCCGGCATGTGGACGAACACGTCCCACGGGTAGTCGGACCGGCCGGCCTCCAGGACCAGCACCCGGTGCGCGGGGTCGGCGGAGAGCCGGTTGGCCAGCACGCTGCCGGCCGATCCGCCACCCACGATGACGAAGTCGACGTCGGTCATCGCGCGCCCGGCCCTGCGTCGGTCTCCGTGTTGATCTTCGCCGTGATCCAGGCGTGGAAGTCGCCGATGTGGTGCTCGTTGGGGACCAGCACGCCGCCCCGCGCGTACATGCGGGAGCTCATCGCCGGCTGGCATCGCTCGCATGCCTCGAAGTCCTGCAGGTTGACCCGGTGGAACAGCTCGACCGAGTGCTCGATGTCCGTGCCGGCCTGCACGACGCCGGGCAGGTAGAGCCAGTCGCACTCGACGATGGTGTGGTCGGCGGCGAGCGGGAACATCCGGTGCAGGATCACGTGGTCGGGCACCAGGTTGAGGAACACCTGCGGCCGGATGGTGGCCGCGTAGTAGCGGCGGTCCTGCTCCGGCGCGATGCCCGGGATCCGGTCGAGCCCGGGTGAGCCGTCGACCGTGAACCCTTCGATGCCGTCGCCGAACTGCGCGCCGTGCCCGACGAAGTACTGCGCCGCGTAGC
Source organism: Dactylosporangium sp. NPDC049140 (assembly GCF_040648435.1). NCBI lineage: Bacteria > Bacillati > Actinomycetota > Actinomycetes > Micromonosporales > Micromonosporaceae > Dactylosporangium > Dactylosporangium sp. NPDC049140. Next base: position 103,428 of record NZ_JBEZDS010000039.1, read on the forward strand.
CGTCGGCGAACTCGGGGAGCACCTCGACCAGTTCCGGGTGGATGGTCGCGCAGTGATAGCACTCCATGAAGTTCTCGACGATGAGCTTCCAGTTCGCCTTGACGTCGTAGACGATCCGGCGGCCGAGGGCCAGTTGCTCGATGCCGTACCGTTCGATGGCGGCCGGGTCGCCGAGGCGCTCGGTCACCGCGCCGATGACCGTCTCCTCGAACGACGGTGGCACGTCGGCGAGGCAGAGCCACACGTACCCGAGCCATTCGCGGACGTGGACCGGCACCAGGCCGTAGGCGTCGCGGTCGATATCGGCCATCTTCGTCAGGTTGGGGGCCGCGATCAGGCGGCCGCCGAGGTCGTAGGTCCACGCGTGGTAGTAGCACCGGAACGCCCGCTGCACCGTGCCGCTCGGTTCCGGGCACAGCCGGGCGCCGCGATGCCGGCAGACGTTGAAGTACGCCCGCACGGACTGGTCGCGGGCCCGGGTGACCAGGATGCTCTCGCGGCCGACCTGGACGGTCCGGAACGCGCCCGGCGCGGCCAGCTCGTCGGATCTGGCCGCGCAGAACCACATCGCCTCGAAGATGCGCTCCTGCTCCTGGGCGAACACCTGCGGGTCGGTGTACGCGTTGCCCGGCAGCGTGGCGATGAGACTGGGTGGCAGGCTGAGGGTCACGGCGCCTCCAAGGGGAGTGGGGCAGCGAGCCGGCGTCGCCAACGGGAGAAGGCCGGCGTGCGGTTCATGCCGAGGACGGCGACCGGGCGCCCTGCGCGCCGGTACACCGCCAGGAAGCTGCGGCCGGCCACGTCGCCGTCCTCGATGCCGACGTCGTCGCCGGCGAGCGCGTGCCCGGCGAACTGGATCCGGACGCCGTACTGGTCGGACCAGAAGTACGCGGGCGTCGGGGCGGGTGGTGCCGCGCCGAGCAGCGTGGCCGCGGCCGTCCTGGCCCGCTCGCGCGCCGAGGTCCAGTGCTCGGTGCGGTGGTGGACACCCAGGTCCGGGTCGTACCAGCTGGCGCAGTCGCCGACCGCCACGATCCCGGGCGCACCGGTCGCGCCGTGCGCGTCGCAGCGCACGCCCCCCTCGACGGTCAGGCCGGAGCCGGCCAGCCAGTCGACCGCCGGGCGGCTGCCGACGCCGACGACCACCACGTCGGTGGGCAGGTGCCGGCCGTCGCGCAGGTCCACGCCCTTGACGTGCCCGGTGCCGCCGGCGGTGAGGCGGTCCACGCCGACGCCGCAGATCAGCGTCGTGCCGTGGTCGGCGTGCAGGGCCGCGACCGCCGCGCCCATCGCGACGCCGAGCGGGGCGGCCAGCGGCGTCGGCAGCGCCTCGACCACGGTGACGTCCACGCCTATCGTGCGGGCGGTCGAGGCGACCTCGGCGCCGATGAAGCCGGCGCCGACGATGACGAGGCGGCGCGCCGACGCCAGGTCGGCGCGCAGTGCCCGGGCGTCCTCGAGCGTCCGCAGCGTGTGCACGCCCGGCGGCCGCCCGGTCCGGGGGTGGCCCGGCAGTTCGCGCGCGACGGCACCGGTGGCCAGGACGACGCCGTCGGCCGGCAACGTGGCGCCGCCGTCGAGGTGGACGGTTCGCGACGCCGGGTCGAGTCCGGTCGCCGCCCGCCCGAGCAGCCAGCGTGCCGAGAGGTCCTCCTCGTCGCCCTCCAGGGTCAGGTCCTCCTCGGTGTACTGCCCGGCCAGGAACTCCTTGGACAGCGGCGGCCGGTCGTAGGGGCGGTGCGCCTCGGCGCCGACGAGCACGAGCTCGCCGTCGAAGCCGTACGCTCGCAGGGCGCGGGCGGTGCACAGGCCCGCCAGCGAGGCGCCGACGACGACGATCCGTTTCACGGCGCGCTCACCGACGGCGTCACGTACACGGTGCCGTCGACCACGTCGACCCGGTGGGTGCGCACCGGCCGTTTCGCCGGCGGCGCGTCGACCCGGCCGGTGCGCAGGTCGAACCGCGAGGCGTGCAGCGGGCACTCGACCTCGCACCCCTCCAGCCAGCCGTCGGCGAGGGACGCGTCCTGGTGGGTGCACGTGTCGTCGATCGCGTACACGTCGCCGCCCTCCGTGCGGAACACCGCGATCGGCGGGTCGACGTCGAGCCGCCGGGCTTCGCCGGGCGCCAGCGCTGCGAGGGCGCACACCGCGATCATGCCGGTACCCCCGCCGTCACGTATTCGACCATCGCGTCGAGCAGCCAGCGGGCCAGGTAGTCGGCGAACGAGGCGCGCACGAACACGTAGTAGTGGTCCGGTCCGGGCCGGTGCAGCACGACCTGCGCCTTGGCCAGGTTGGTCTGCGCGCACCCGCCGACGGCGAACGCCTCCGGGTGCAGGTCCAGCGAGCAGCCGTGGGCGAGCACGTCGCGCGAGCACGGGCCGGCGAGCTGCAGCACGGTACGCGCCGCGGAGACATCGACGACCGCGTAGTGCTCGTCGCCCAGTTCGCTGCGCAGCAACGGTTCCAGCGGCTCGCCGGGCTCGTCGACGAGCAGGTGCCAGCTCGGGCCGAGCCACAGCAGGGTGCGGGTGGCGGCGACGGCGGCCAGCCGGGCCGCGGCGGCACCACCGGGCTCGACGCGCACCTCCAGCTGTTGCAGGAACGCGAGTTCCTGCAGGTGTACCGTCGCCGCGCTGCCGGTCGCGGCGAGTTGGCCCGCGAGGTGCGCCAGGGGACTGCGGCGCGGGTGCGGTCCACTGTGGACGTCAGCCGTCACGGCGTGCGCCCTCCTTGTCGTAGAACACCGGCTCGACCACGACGACCGGATGGGCCTGCCCGTCCGACACCGCGAACAGGGTCTCGCCCCGCCGGTCGAGCCCGCCGGCGAGCAGGCCGAGCGCGAACGTCCGGCCCAGCGTGGCGCTGCGGTAGCTGGAGGTGACGTGCCCGAGCATCGCCGCCGGGATCGGTGGCGGGATGCCCGCCACCAGTTGTGCGCCCTCGGCGACGACGGTGTCCGGGTCGGCCGGGAGCAGCCCGACGAGTTGCTTGCGGCCGGCGCGGGCGGTGTCGGCGCGCTGGAACGACCGCTCGCCGATGAAGTGCTTCGCTGTCGACACCGCCCAGCCGAGGCCGGCGTCGGCCGGGGTGACGGTGCCGTCGGTGTCCTGCCCGACGATGATGAACCCCTTCTCGGCGCGCAGGACGTGCATCGCCTCGGTGCCGTACGGGGTGATGCCGTAGGGCGCGCCGGCCGCGTGCACCGCCTGCCACAGCGCGAGGCCGTGCCACGCCGGCACGTTGATCTCGTAGCTGAGCTCGCCGGTGAAGCTGATCCGGAAGATCCTCGCCGGCAGGCCACCGTCCGCGGTCTGCAGCGTCGCCGCACGCACCGTCATGAACGGGAACGCTTCGGCCGACACGTCGAGGTCGGGAGCGAGGACCCGCACGACGTCGCGGGCGCGCGGCCCGACGACCGCCACCGCCGCCCACTGCTCGGTGACCGAGGTGGCGTGCACGCGCAGGTCCGGCCACTCGGTCTGCAGCCACTCGTCGAGCCAGTCGAGCACCGCGGCCGCGTTGCCGGTGGTGGTGGTCAGGTGATACCGGTCCGGGGTGAGCCGGGCGGTCACCCCATCGTCGAAGATCATCCCGTCCGGGCGGCACATCACGCCGTACCGGCAATGGCCGACGGCGAGCGAGGAGAACCTGTTGGTGTAGATCCGGTCCAGCAGCACCCCGACGTCGGGGCCCTGCAGGTCGATCTTCCCGAGCGTGCTGACGTCCATCATCGCCACGCCCTCGCGGGCGGCGCGGCACTCGCGCAGCACCGCGGCGTCGAGGTCCTCGCCGGGCCGGGGGTAGCTCCAGGGGCGCTTCCACTGCCCGACGTCCTCGAAGACCGCGCCGTTCGCCTCGTGCCATTCGTGGATCGGGGTCCGGCGCACCGGGTCGAGCAGTTGGCCGCGGTCCCGGCCGGCGAGCAGTGCGAACGCGATCGGTGTGGCCGGCGGCCGGTGGGTGGTGGTGCCGAGCTCGCCGACCGGCCGGCCGAGGGTCGCGGCGAGCACGCCGGCACCGGCCACGCCCGTGGACCGGCCCTGGTCGGCGCCGGTGCCGATGGTGGTGTACCGCTTGACGTGCTCGCTGGAGCTCATCCCCGCGCCGACGGCCCGGCGCAGGTCGTGCAGGGTCGCGTCGCGGTGCGCGTCGACGAAGACCTGGTCCTCCCGCCCGGGCCCCGGTTCGACCAGCCACAGCGCGGCCGGCCCAGTGGTCGCCCCGGCGCCCGTCGCCACCGGCGTCGCCCGCGGGCGCGGCGGCGCCCCGTGACCGGCGGCCTCGCCCTCGGCGATCGCCTCGGCCGGGTCGAACGTGCCGTTGGCCGCGCCGACCGAGCGGTGCCCGTCGACGGCCGTGCCGGGCACGAACGCCGCGACGGCGTCGGACCAGGTGGTGCGCCCGCCGGCCTGGCTGTACAGGTGCACGTTGGGGTTCCAGCCGCCGGACACGGCGAGGAGGTCGCACTCGATCCGCCGTGCCGGACCGCACGGCGCGCCGTGCCCGTCGATGGGCGCCACGTGCGCCGCGGTGAGCACGCCGCCGGTGTCGCCGTCCGTGCCGGTGACGCCGTACCCGGTCCAGACCGGCACTCCCCCGCCCCGCAGCGCCTCGATGAGCGGCCCCTGCGCGCCGGCGCGAGCGTCGAGGACACCGGCCAGTTCCACGCCCATGTTGAGCAGGTCCAGCGCGTCGCGCAGCGCGCCGTCGTGGGCGCCGAACACGAGCGCGCGCCGGCCGGTGCGCACCCCGTAGCGCCAGGCGTACCCGACGGCGGCGCCGGCCAGCATGACACCGGGCCGGTCCCCGCCGGCGAAGAGGATCGGGCGCTCGTGCGCGCCGGTGGCCAGGATGACGCGGCGCGCGCGGATGTGCCAGAGCCGTTGCCGCGCCACGTGCGCCGGTGCGGCGTCGCCAAGATGCTCGGTGCGCCGCTGCACCGCGACGAGGAAGTTGTGGTCGTACGCGCCGGTGACGGCCGTCCGGTTGAGCACCCGCACGTCGGGCAGCGCGGCCAGCTCGGCGGCCATCGCCGGCACCCTGTCCAGCGCCGGCGAGGGCCGCTCGGCCAGCAGCGCACCGCCGAGCTCCGGTTGTTCGTCGGCGAGCAGGACGCGGGCGCCGGTCCGGCCGGCGGCGAGTGCGGCGGTCAGCCCGGCCGGTCCGCCACCGACGACGAGCACGTCGACGTGGATCCAGGTCTTGTCGTACCGCGAGGAGTCCGGGGTGTCCGGCAGCTCGCCCCTGCCAGCGAGGGACCGGGCGATCAGGCCGTCGTAGACCTCGAGGGTGGTCGCGCGGGCCATCGGTTCACCCGGACCGCTGTCGACCTGGACGAACGCGTGCGGTTCGGCCGGGCCGAGGTCGGCGACGCCGCGCGGGCGACCCGTGTACGGGCCGCGGGCGACGGTCCGCACGCCGTTGGCCAGCAGCGCCGAGGCGAGGGTGTCGCCGGGGTGCGCCGGGTACTCCCGGCCGTCGAAGCGCAGCGTGACGACGCGGGTCCGGTCGATGCGGCCACCGGCCGGCAGCCGGAACGGTTCCGCCGCGGTCATCGCAGGTCTCCGGTGGCGGGTCCGGCGGGCTGGATCTCGTTCGAGACGGTGTGCCGCGTGACGGTGAACCAGCGGCGGCAGCCGGCCGTGTGGCACCACCGCTCGGCGAACCATCCCTTGGGGTTGTCCCGCATGAAGACGTACTCGGCCCACTGGGTGTCCGGCAGCGCCATCGGGTCCGGCGGGTAGGCGACGCCGGCCTGCCCGCCGTAGCGGAACTCGGTCTCGTCGCGGTGTCCGCACCAGGGGCACGGAATGGACAGCATCGGCGATCCCTCCCCTCAGTGCGCCACGGCAGCGGCGCCGTGCTCGTCGACCAGCGCACCGGTGCTGAACCGTTCGAGGGTGAACGGTGCGGCGAGCGGGTGGGGGCGACCGGCGGCGATCGTGGCGGCGTAGACCGAGCCGGCGCCCGGCGTCGCCTTGAACCCGCCGGTACCCCAGCCGCAGTTGATGAAGAGGTTCTCGACCGGGGTGAGCCCGAGGATGGGCGAGGCGTCCGGCGACACGTCGACGATGCCGGCCCAGGTCCGCAGCACGTGCGCGCGGGCGAAGATCGGGAACAGCTCGACCGCGGCGGCGAGCTGGTGCTCGATGACGTGGAACGAGCCGCGCTGGCCGTAGCCGTTGTACGCGTCGATGCCGGCGCCCATCACCAGCTCGCCCTTGTGCGCCTGCGACACGTAGACGTGCACGGCGTTGGACATGACGACCGTGTTGAGCACCTGTTCGAGCAGTTCGCTCACGAGCGCCTGCAGCGGGTGGCTCTGCAGCGGCAGCCGGAACCCGAGCGATGCGGCCAGCACCGATGTGTGCCCGGCGGCGCACAGCGCCACCCGGCCGGCCTCGATCGTTCCCCGGCTCGTCGTGACGCCGGTGACCCGTTCGCCGTCGCGGACGAACCCGGTCACCTCGCAGTTCTGGATGAGGTGGACGCCGCGGCGGTGCGCGGCCCGCGCGTAGGCCCACGCGACGTAGTCGTGCTTGGCGATGCCGCCGCGCGGCTGGTAGGTGGCCCCCATGACCGGGTACCGGAGGTCCTCGGAGATGTTGATGATCGGCACGAGCTGCTGCACCTCGGCCGGGGTGAGCCACTCGGCGTCGATCCCGTTGAGCCGGTTGGCGTTGACCCGGCGCCGGCCTTCCCGGACGTCGGACGGGTTGTGCGCGAGGTTGAGCACGCCGCGCTGGCTGAACAGGATGTCGTAGTCGAGCTCGTCGGCGAGCGTCTCCCAGAGCCGCAGCGAGTGCTCGTAGATCGCGGCGCTCTCGTCCCACAGGTAGTTGGAGCGGATGATCGTGGTGTTGCGGGCCATGTTGCCGCCCGCGAGCCAGCCGCGCTCCAGCACCGCGACGTTCGTGATGCCGTGGTTGCGGGCCAGGTAGTACGCGGTGGCCAGGCCGTGCCCGCCGGCGCCGACGATGACGACGTCGTATCCGCGCCGGAGCTCGGGCTCGGCCCACAGGAAGGCCGGCGGTTCGGTCGGCGCCGTCATGATCGCAGCCGCTGCATGCCCGGGTCGAACAGCGGCTCCGCGCTCACGACCGCGTCGACGCGCTCGTCGAAGTAGCCGATCTGCACGCCCGTGCCGGGCACCGACAGGTCGGCCGGCAGCCACGCGTAGGCGATGCCGCGGCCGATCGTGTAGCCGTACGCGGCGCTCGTGACGTAGCCGACGCAGCGCTGCCCGTGGTAGACCGGCTCTTTGCCGAGCACCACCTGGACCGGGTCCTCGATGGTGAGGCAGGTCAACTTCCGGTCGGGCTCGTCGCGCCCGTCGAGGGCCGACCGGCCGACGAAGTCGCCCTTGTCCATGCGGACCGCGAAGCCGAGGCCCGCCTCGTACGGGTCGTGCTCGGGCGTCATGTCCACGCCGAACGCGCGGTACCCCTTCTCCAGGCGGAGGCTGGTGAACGCGCCCCGGCCAGCGGCGATGACGCCGAGGTGCTGCCCGGCCTGCCACAGCGTGTCCCACAGCTTCAGCCCGAGATCCGCGGTGGTGTACAGCTCCCAGCCCAGCTCGCCCACATAGGACAGTCGCAGCGCGGTGACCGGCACCGTGCCGACGTACGTGCGGGTGCCGCGGAAGTAGCGCAGCCCGTCGTTGGACAGGTCGGTGCTCGTGAGCGGTTGCAGGAGCTGCCGGGCGAGCGGCCCCCACACCCCGACGCAGCACGTGCCGGCGGTGACGTCGCGAACGACGACGCCCGGCGCCCCGTCGCCCGTCCCGGCCGCCCGCCGGTTGAGCCAGTCCAGGTCGAGGTTGCCGTTGGCGCCGACCTGGAACTCGTCGGGGCCGACGCGGGCGACGGTGACGTCGCTGCGGATCCCGCCGCGCTCGTCGAGCAGCAGGCAGTAGGTGACCGAGCCGACGGACTTGTCCAACTGGCCGGTGCTCAGCCGCTGCAGGAACGCCAGCGCGCCCGGCCCGCTCACCTCGATGCGCTTGAGCGCCGACATGTCGAACAGCGCGACCCGCTCGCGGGTGACCTGTGCCTCGGCGCCGACGATCGGCGACCAGTGCTGGGCCGCCCACGCGTTGGGCTGCGGGATGTCACGGCCGTCGAGCAGGCCGGCGTTCGCCTCGTACCACTGTGGGCGTTCCCAGCCGGACGCCTCCAGGAAGTACGCGCCCAGCTCCTGCTGCCGCGGGTAGAACGGGCTGGTCCGCAGCGGCCGCGGCGCCTGCATCGGCTGCAGCGGATGGATGATGTCGTACACCTCGACGTAGTTCTGGCAGTCGCGCATGCGCACGTATTCGGGGCCGCGCTGGTGCGGTTCGAACCGGTTGACGTCGCAGTCGTGCAGGTCCGTGGTGGCGGCGCCGTCGACGAGCCACTCGGCGACGGCGCGTGCCACGCCCGCGGAGTGCGTCACCCAGACCGCCTCGGCGACCCAGAAGCCGCCGACCTGCGCGGACTCGCCCATCAGTGGCATGTTGTCGGGCGTGAAGGAGAAGAGCCCGTTGAAGCCGGTGTCCAGCTTCGCCTCCCGCGTCGACGGGAGCAGCTGCAGGGTGTGCTGCCAGGCGGGGGCGAAGTCGGCCTCGGTGAACGGCAGCATCGACGGCATCGTCTCGGCCGCGTCCACGGCGACGATGTCGTACGCGTCGATCGGCAGCGGACGGTGGCCGTACCAGCCGATGCCGAGGCGGTCGTAGCGCTCCCGGTAGTACAGGTCGCGGTCCTGGTGGCGCAGGATCGGGTGGCTCGCCTCGGCGGTCTGCCCGGCGAGCGCAGGGACCTGGCCGGTCCACGCCAGCTGGTGCGCCAGGGGCGTGAGCGGCAGCGTCATGCCGACCATGCGGGCCACGCGCGGGCCCCAGATGCCGGCGCAGCAGACCACGACGTCGGCGGGGAAGTCGCCCTGGGCGGTGACGACCGCGCGGACCCGTCCGCCGGTGACCCGCACGTCGAGCACCTCGTGGCCGCCGAGGAACGTCGCGCCGCGGGCCTGCGCCGCGCGGGCCTGCGCCTCGCCGGCGGCGACGGAGCGGGCGAGGCCGTCGCTGGGCACGTACAGCCCGCCGAGCACGCGGTCCGCCGCGATGAGCGGGTGCAGGTCGGCGCAGGCCTCCGGCGGGATGACCGCCGCCTCGATCCCCCACGCGGTGGCCCAGCCGTGCCGGCGGTGCAGCTCCGCGAGGCGTTGCGGTGTCGTGGCCAACTCCAGGCCGCCGACCTGGTTGAAGCAGCCCAGCGCGAGGTACTTGCGCACCGTGTACTGCGCGAAGTCCGCCAGCGTCTTGGCGCCGTTGGTCTGGAACACCAGCCCCGGCGCGTGCGAACTGGAGCCGCCGGTGGCGAACAGGGGCCCCTGGTCCAGGACGGTGAGGTCGGTCCAGCCGCGCGCGGTCAGCTCGTCGGCGAGGGCGCACCCGACGATGCCGGCGCCGATGATGACGACCCGAGGCATGGCACCTCCTCCTTGTTTCGTATTGCGCAACGCACACCGTATTACGCAACAATTTTCAGTCGTGTCGCCACGCCCGTCAAGGGCGCGGCGACCGCCGGCCGAACGCTGCCTAACCGAGCCAGGCCTTGACCTTGTCGGGGTTGGCGTCGATCCACTTCTTCGCCGCCGCCTGCGGCGTCAGGTTGTTCACCGAGATGTCCTGGGCGACCAGGTTCTGGTCGTCGTTGGTCCAGTTGAAGTTCTTCACCACGGCCACCGCCGGGCTGCCCGAGTCGGCGAACTTCTTGCTCACGACCTTGTTCAGCGTGTACGGCGGGTAGCCGCACGCGACCTTCTGCGGGTCGGCGTCGCACCCCGCGGTGTAGGGCGGCAGTTCGACGCGTACCAGCTTGAGCTCGCTGAAGAACCACTGCGGCTCGTAGAAGTAGCCGATGACCGGCTTCTTCTGCGCCTCGGCCTGCCGGAACGCCTGGATCAGCGCGGTCTCGCTGCCCGCGTAGACCACCTTGTAGTTCAGCTTCAGGTTGGTGACCAGCGCCGCGTCGTTGGTGACGAACGACGGGTCGCCGTCCAGGATCTGGCCCTTGCCGCCGGACTCGGAGGTCTTGAACAGCTCCGCGTACTTGTTGAGGTTCTCCCACTTGGTGATGTCCGGGTACTGCTTGGCCAGCCACGGCGGCACGTACCAGCCGATGTAGCCGGTGTTCTTGGTCGGCCCGAAGTCGACGGCCACCTTCTGCTCGGTGATGTACTTCTTCGCCAGGTCCTCGTGACCCCAGTTCTCCATGATCACGTCCACCTCGCCGGTGCCGAAGCCCTGCCAGGAGACCTGTTCGTCGATGTTCTTCTCCACCACGGTGCACCCGAGCCGGTCCTTGAGGACCTGCCCGAGCACCGCGCCGTTGGCCGTGTAGCCCACCCAGGCGTTCATCGCGAGGTTGACCGTGCCACAGGGCTTGGCGCTGCCGCTGGCGGCCGCAGCGCCACCACCGATCTTCTCGCCACCGCAGCCGGCGAGCGCCAGGGCCACGACCGCGGTGAGCGCCACCCCCCGGACCGACCGTTTCGCCGTACTCGACACCGAACTCAGCACGCTCGATCTCCTCCTTCTGTCGTCCTCAGTGGTGTGCCCGCCCGGTCCGGTTGGCGGCCGCCCGCGCGGTCCGGTCCAGCAGAACCCCGAGCAGGACGATCGCGGCCCCCGCGGCCAGGCCCTTGCCGAACAGGCTGATCTGCGCGAAGCCGGCGACGACGTCGTAGCCGAGCGCGCCGGCGCCGACGAGGCCGCCGACCACGACCATGGCCAGGACGTAGATGACCCCCTGGTTGGCGGCCAGGGCGAGACCGCGCCGCGCCATCGGCAGCTGGACCTTGGTGATGACCTGCCAGGTCGTCGACCCGGAAGCGGTGGCGGCCTCGACGGCGGAGTGCGACACGCCCCGCACGGCGTCGGCGACGAGCTTGATGGCGGCCGGCGCGGCGTACACGACCGCCGCGGTGATCGCGGTCAGCCGGCTCGCCCCGAACAGGCCGAGGAACGGCACGAGATAGACGAACGCCGGCATGGTCTGGCCGGCGTCCAGGACCGGCCGGATCACCCGGTCGGCGGCGGCGCTGCGGGCCATCCACACGCCGACGACCACGCCCAGGAGCATCACGATGACCGTGGCGACCAGCGTGGCCGCGAGCGTGAACATGGCGTCGTACCAGACACCGAGGGCGACGATCAGCCCCAGGCAGCCGGCCGTGACGAGGGCCGCGACCCGCCCGCCGAGCAGCAGCGACAGCAGCACGACGGCGGAGCCGGTGAGGTACCACGGCCCCTCGGCCAGGACCGCCTGCAGCGGGTTGAGCAGGCCGTAGCTGATGACGTCCTTGACCGCGCCGGTGACCCCGGCGAGGTGCAGCTGCACCCAGTCCGTGGCCGAGTCCACCGCGCTGACGATGCTCCCGCCCAGGTCCGGGGCGGTGGCGGGGAACGAGGCGGCCCACACGTACGTGTGCGAGAGGTACACGCAGACGATCGTCACCGCCGTCAGGGCGAGCACGGCGAGCCGGCGGTCGAACCAGGCCCTGCCCCAGAAGCGGCCTGTGCGGCCTGGGCGGTCGGTGCGGTGGGTCCGGGCCCGCTGACTCGCGGCCGTCGTCGTGCGGTCCAGGACGATCGCCATGACGACGATCGCGAGCCCGGCGTTGCACGCCACCCCGACCTTGAGCGTCGTCAGCGCGCGGATGATGGTCTGCCCGACGCCGGGCGCGGCGATCAGCGCTGCGATGGTCACCATCGACAGCGCCGCCATGATGGTCTGGTTCAGGCCCACCACGATGGTCCGCTTCGCCATCGGCAGCTGCACCCGGGTGAGGATCTGCCATCGGGTGGAGCCCATCGCCCGGGCGGCCTCGACGGTCGACTCGTCGACGTCGCGGATGCCGTGCGCGGTGATCCGGATGATCGGCGGTATCGCGTAGATGAACGTCGCGATGACCGCGGACGCCGGCCCGATCAGGAAGAACAGCGCCAGCGGCGCCAGGTACACGTACGACGGCATCGTCTGCATGAAGTCGAGCACCGGGGTGACCACCGCGTCGACCCGGCGGTTCACGCCGGCCCAGATGCCCAGCGGCAGTCCGAACAGCACGGTCAGCAGCACCGTGGCGAGGGTCAGCGCGAGCGTGTCCATGCTCTCCTGCCACAGCCCCTGCAGGCCGAAGAGCACGAAGCCGGCGGCGGTGAGCAGCGCGACGCGCCAGGTGCCGAACCCGTAGGCGAGGGTCGTAGCGATCGCCACGACGCCGAGCCAGCCGATCTGCGGCACCGGGCGATCGGCGCTCGGCTGGCTGATGAGGTGCTGGATGAATGTGACGAAGGCGTCGATCGCCGAGCGGATGTCGTTGAGGAAGTACACGAAGACCGGGTTGGAGTCCCGGCTCGCGCCGATCGCGTCGTTGAGCCGGTTCAGCCGCAGATGCACCGAGGTCAGCTCGGCGTTGTCGAGCGCGAGCGTGGCGTGCCCGCGCAGGACGACCCACAGCAGGAGCCACACGGCCAGGACGACCGGCACGCCCCAGCGCGGGTCCAGACGGGCGAGCCGGCGCCGCGGCACGCTCAGCTCGGCGGTGGCCATCAGCCCTCCCCCGCCCGTTCCGCGGCGATCACGGCCAGGATCTCCGGCGCGCCGACCACCCCGATAACCTCCTCGCCGTCCCGCACCCGGATCGGGCGGTCCGCGCCGAGCACGGCACGGACCGCGTCGCGGATGACCACGTCGGCGGCGAGCACCGGACCGTCCAGCGGATCGTCCGGCGTCGCGGGCCTGGCGATCCAGCGCAGCGTGAGCACGTCGGAGCGGGGCACGTCGCGGACGAAGTCGCGCACGTAGTCGTCGGCCGGCGCGCCGACCACCTCGTCCGGCCGTCCGATCTGGACGATCTCGCCGGCGCGCATCACCAGGATGCGGTCGCCGAGCTTGAGCGCCTCGCCCAGGTCGTGCGTGATGAAGACCATCGTCTTGCCCACCTCACGGTGCAGCCGGATGACCTCGTTCTGCATGTCGCGGCGGATCAACGGGTCGAGCGCGGAGAACGGCTCGTCGAAGAAGAGGATCTCCGGATCGACGGCGAGGGCGCGGGCCAGCCCGACGCGCTGCTGCATGCCGCCGGAGAGCTGGTCGGGGTACAACTGCTCGCAGCCGGTCAGCCCGACCAGGTCGACCATCTGCTGTGCCCGGGCTCGCCGCTGCGCCTTCCTCTCGCCGCGCACCTCCAGCCCGTACGCGACGTTGTCCAGGACCCGGCGGTGCGGCAGCAGACCGAAGTGCTGGAACACCATCGAGAAGCGGTGCCGGCGCAGTTCGCGCAGCTCGCCGGCGCCCGCCTCGCGGATGTCCTCACCGTGCAGGAGGATCTGCCCGGCCGTCGGCTCGACCAGCCGGGTCAGGCACCGGATGAGCGTCGACTTGCCCGAGCCGGACAGCCCCATGACGACGAACACCTCGCCGGGCCGCACGTCGAAGGAGACGTCCCGGACCGCGGCGACGCACCCGGTCCGGGCCATCAGTTCCGCGCCGCGCAGGTCGGCCTCGGGCCGGCCGATGATCTTCTCGGCCCGGGGTCCGAAGATCTTCCACAGTCCCTTGACCGCGAAGACCGGTTCGAGCTGCTGCTCGGCGCCCTGTACGGGCACCTGGAGCACGGACATGCGCCTCACCGTCCCTCTGGTTCGGATCCGAACCACCGCTGCGGCCGCGGCCGGACGTTCTGCCAGATGTGCTTGGTCTCGCGATACTCGGCCAGGCCGCTCGGCCCCAGCTCCCGCCCGACGCCGGAGCGCTTGAAGCCGCCCCACTCCGCCTGCGGGACGTACGGGTGGTAGTCGTTGATCCAGACGGTGCCGTGGCGGAGCCGCGCCGCGACCCGCTGGGCCTTGCCGGCGTCCTGCGTCCACACCGCGCCGGCGAGGCCGTAGATCGTGTCGTTGGCGATGCGGACCGCCTCGTCCTCGGTCCGGAACCGCTCGACGGTGAGCACCGGGCCGAACGACTCGTCCTGCACCACCCGCATCCCGGTGTGGCAGCCGTCGAGGATCGTCGGGCGGTAGAAGTGCCCGAGCTCGCCCTCGCGCCGGCCGCCGCAGACGAGCCGGGCGCCCTCGGCCAGGCCCGTCGCGACGTACGCCTCGACCTTGGCCAGGTGCGCCGCCGAGATGAGCGGACCGGCCTCGGCGTCCGGGTCGAACGGGCCGCCGAGCCGGATCCGGCCGGCCCGCGCGGCCAGTTCGGCGACGAAGTCGTCGTGCAGGCCGTCCTGCACCACGAGTCGCGCGCCGGCCGAGCAGACCTGGCCCGAGTGCAGGAACACGGCGGTCAGCGCGTAGTCGAGTGCGGTCTCGACGTCGGCGTCGGCGAAAACCACGTTGGGGTTCTTGCCGCCCAGCTCGAGCGCGACCTTCTTCACCGTGTCGGCTGCGGCGGCCATGACCCGCCGGCCGGTGGCCAGCCCGCCGGTGAACGACACCAGGTCGACGTCGGGGTGCGTGGCCAGCGGCGCGCCCGCCGCGGGACCGGCGCCGAGCACGAGATTGGCCACGCCGGGCGGGATTTCGGCCTCCTCCAGCAGGTGTACCAGCAGGATGCCGGTCGACGGTGTCAGCTCGCTCGGCTTGAGCACGAACGTGTTGCCCGCCGCCAGGGCCGGCGCGACCTTCCACGAGGCCTGCAGCAGCGGGTAGTTCCATGGCGTGATGAGCCCGCAGACGCCGACCGGCTCGTACACGATCCGGCTGATCGCATCCGGGTTGCCGGTGTCGACGACGCGGCCCGCGTCGGTGCCTGCCAGGCCGCCGTAGTAGCGGAACACGGCCGCCGCGTCGGCGACGTCGTACTCGCTCTCGACCAGCCGTTTGCCGGTGTCCAGCGACTCGGCCCGGGCGATCTCGTCGCGGTCGCGCATGAGCAGGTCGGCGACGCGGAGCAGCATGGCACCGCGTTCGGCCGCGGGTGTTGACGGCCACCGGCCCTCGTCGAAGGCGGCCCGCGCGGCGGCGATGGCGGCCTCGGTGTCGGCCGGGCCGGCCTCGTCAACCGTGGCGACGTGCCGGCCGTCGGCCGGGCAGACGATGTCGCGCCGTCCGCCTCCCGAGGACTGCGTCCACTTGCCTGCGATGAACAGTTCCGGCATGAGACCTCGATGTCCGGGGCGCGCGTCTCCGCGGTGGTGTTGCATAGGGCGCAACTCGCCGTGCTATGCGCGACAGTGTCCGCCCGGCAGACATCGACAGTCAAGGCTTTCAAAGAGTCGTGAGCGATCGTCTACCTCGCCGAAACGTGGTGGCGAGGTTTCGGGAGCGTCCCGCGACGTCAGTGCGCGCCCAGCCGGCGGGAGACCTCGTCGGCGCTGCGTCGTACCGCCTCGGCCACCTCGGGCACCCGCAGCGGGGTCAGCCGGAAGCTCGGGCCGGACGCGCTCACCGCCGCCACCACCGCGCCGTCCAGGTTGCGCACCGGCGCGGCGACGGCGGTCAGGCCGATCTCCAGCTCGTCGACGGTCGTGGCGTAGCCGCGGGCGCGCGCGTCGACCAGCTCGGCCTCCAGCCGGACCGCGTCGACCAGCGTGTGATCGGTGTACCGCTCCAGCGGCCGGGCGAGGCACTCGGCAAGCAGGTGCGGCGCCAGGTACGCGAGCAGCACCTTGCCGTTGGAGGTGGCGTGCAGCGCAAGCCGCTGGCCCACCCAGTTGCGGGTCTGCAGCGCCGACGGCCCGGCGACCTGGTCCACGTACAGCGCCGCGCCGTCCGCCAACACCGCGATGTTGATCGTCTCGCCGACCTCCCGCGCCAGCGCCTCGCACACGGGCCGGCTCTCCTGCACCAGGTCGAGGCGGGCGGTGGTGGCGCCGGCCAGGCGCAGGATGCCCATGCCGAGCCGGTACTTGCCCCGGTCGACGTTCTGGGCCACCAGGCCACGGTTCTCCAGCGCGGTCACCAGCCGGAACGCGGTGGACTTGTGCACTCCGAGCTCCGCGGCGATCTCGGTGACCCCGGCCTCGCCCGCACGGGCCAGAATCTCCAGTACCGTGACCGCGCGATCCACCGACTGGACCGGCGAGCCGTTGTGCGAACTGTTGCCCATAGAGCAACAGTATGTCCCGCCGCGCGTACTCGTGGACGCGGAACCATCGGTGCGATCGCGAAGGCGGCAGGGCGCATCGCCCGCGTCGTTGAGCCGGGGCGGCCGGAGGTGGTTGTGTCTGGTGGGCCCGCGACGGTGGACACTTCCAGGCGGCCGGCCTGGCAGCGTGCGACGCGCACGCGTCGAAGTGATGATCAACACTTCCAGGAACGGCAACTCTCCTCTCACCTGTGGCTGCGATCGTTGGCCGGCATCGCGCTGATGCGCGTGGCATTGCGCTTGCCGAAACTCCATCTGCCCTGGTGAGGGCCGGTGTGGGGGTGTCGGAGATGTTGACCCGGTTGCTGGACGCCGGCTGGGCAACGAAAAGGTGCGGCTCGACGCGAGTGATCGGGCGTTCCTGGCGGCCCTGCTGCACCGGCTGCCGCACGACGTGCTGCGCCGAGTACGGCTGCTGGTGCACCCGGACACGGTGAATCTTCGCGGTGCCGGGCAACCTTTCCGGCCCTCCGGACCACTCAATGCCGTCCGGACAGGTGGTCCGGTTATGTGCAAACGCCTGAAGGAGCGCATCGACATGCCCCACGCACACACACGTCAGCGGTGGCGCGTCGCGCTGGTGCCCGCCGCGTCGGCGGCCACGCTCGCGGCAGTCGCTGGTCATTCCGCGCAGGCGTCACGAGGAGACGAACAGTGACGTTTCGTGGCCATCGGCTCTTCTCGTGTCGGGGTGCCTGGGCGGCTGCCGTCGTCATGGCCGTCGTGGCCGGCTCCGTCGTCCTGGTCAGCGCAATGCGGGCATCAGCGGAAACCGTGGATGTCAACTCGTGGTACGTGCTGGTCAACCGCAACAGCGGCAAGGTCCTCGACGACCGCGACTACGCCACGAACGATGGTGCGGGGCTGGTGCAGTGGGCCCGGCACGGCGGGGACAACCAGCGGTGGCGGTTCATCGACGCGGGTGGCGGATACTTCCGGTTGCAGAACCGGCACTCCGGCAAGATCCTGGACGACTACAACTGGTCGAAGGCCCCCAGCACCGACCTCGTGCAGTGGAGCGATCTGAACGGCAGCAACCAGCAGTTCCAGGTGGCGGAGTCGTCGGGTGGCTACGTGCGGTTGATCAATCGCTTCAGCGGCATGGCCGTCGAGGTCCACGGCGCCTCCAAGGCCGACGGGGGCAAGGTCGTGCAGTACCGGGACTGGGGCGGCGCCAACCAGCAGTGGCAACTCGTCCCCGCCGGACGCGTCAGCACGCCGGCCACGGGCAGCGCCGGCGGCGCTACGAGCAGCGCCGGCGGCGCCACGAGCCAGCCTTCCACCAGCACGCGCCCGTCGGCGCCGTCGTCTCCCGCGGCCGGTGGCGGCGGCGGCTCGGCGGTACGGTTCATGGGCAGTAGCACGGTGCTCATCGGCGGTTCGATGAATGACGCCTCGGCGACCGCCGCGCCGTTCGACGTGCGATACGCCTACGTGCACAGCCACCCCGCCCCCTCATCGGAGTCCTACACGGCTTCGCTGTGCAAGGATGCGTGGAAGGACTGGTGGGGCTGCTGGCCCGGCAGCACCACGCCGCCTGGCTATTACGTGACCTGGTGGGACGCCCAGGTGGCCAAGGCGACGTACAAGGGCAGCCCGCACCCGCAGAAGATGTTCTGGACTTGGTACTCGTTGCGCGACCTTGGGGATCTGGCCGGCCAGCCCGACGGTCCGGGCGAGGTCGTGGCCATCAACAAGGTTGACCTGCTCACCCGGTACATGAACGACTACCGTTTCTTCCTCCAGAAGATCGGCAACTCGCCCGACATGATCGATATTGAGCCTGATTTTTGGGGCTATGTCCGGTCGCTCGGCGATCCGCACAAGGTTGCCGCGCAGGTCACGGCCGCGAATCCGACGGATTGCGGATCGCAGGAGAACAGCGCCGCCGGACTCTCCCGCTGCCTGATTGCGATGGCGCGCAGATATGCGCCGAACACCACCGTGGGGATGCACCTGACCTGCTGGGACTGGTCGAGCAACAGGCAGGGGTGCATCAAGGATTACGCGAGCCTCGGGGCGCAGAACGCCGACTTCCTGGTCGTCGACGTGTCAGACCGCGACGCGGGCTGGTACGCACTGCCGGCCAACGGCAGCCGTAACACCTTCTGGACCGACCAGAAGGCCGCTGACGCGCTGGAGTTCTACAAGACGATGGCCGAGTCCGTGGGCAAGCCAGTGGTCTTGTGGCAGATCCCCGTAGGCAACATGGCGCAGAACAACACCCTCAACCATTACAAGGACGACAAGGTGGATTGGTTCTTCGCGCACATGGACCAGGTGGCGAACGCGCACGTCGTCAGCCTGCTGTTCGGTGCAGGGCAGCAGGAACAGACAGCGGTCGAGACCGACGGCGGAAACCTGATCAGCAAGACGATCGCCTACCGCAAGTCGGGCGGCACACCGCTCAAGTAGGCGGAGGTGCGCAGCCTGTCGGCCAGCGGATGCGTGTGAGCAACGCCGCCCTCCGGCTTCCGGGCGTGGTCGGCACGGGCAGGGGCCGCGGTCGGTACCGGACGGCGTCCCCTGCTCAGGCTCGCGCGCGTGCCGTGCGGCTCATGGTGGGCCGGCGACGGCCGCGCGACGCCTTGACGCTCGTGGCACGCGCTGTTACGTTCCGGCGTCGGGTGGCCCGAGACCACTGTTCAAGCCGTGGTGACCGGCGATCTGGGCATCAGGGTTCCATAGCTGGCTGGCACGGAGGCCAACGCGATGACGGAGGCGGCCATGGCGGCCGGGCACGAGCACGCCTTCCACTCCTTCTTTGAGGCGCATCACGCGGAGCTGGCGCGCCTGGCATACCTGGTGACCGGTGAGGCAGTGGTGGCTGATGACCTGGCCGCGGATGCGCTGCTGGAGGTTTGGCGGTACTGGGACCGGGTGGTCGCGGCGGACAACCCGGTCGGGTACGCGCGTGGGGTACTCGTCAACCTGGCCCGCAACCGGATCCGCCGGCT
>NZ_JBEZDS010000040.1:0-122156 GCF_040648435.1 Dactylosporangium sp. NPDC049140
ATGGTGGTGTACGTCGAGTCGCCGAGCCGGCCCGCCGCGATCGCGGTGCCGAAGTACCGTCCCGACTGCGCGGCCGCCGCACCCAGCGTGCTCGCTGCCGCGTTCGCCGACGGCATCATCGTCGCGGCCGTGGCTATCGCCACGACACCGACCACGCCGGCGATCAACGCTCTGACGGTGAGTGGTCTCACCTTGGCCTCCCTACCTCCGGTAATAAATGCGTCGCGTTAGCGCTAACATGTTCGGCCGCGCCTAAGTAGGCGAGGCTGCCAGACCCCCGCAAAACATTCAAGTGAGTCGACGTCAGAATCCGGCCCGGTCGAGCCCAGCGGATGCGCTGGTGACGTATACACGCAGGTAGAGGCGTCACGGAAGGCGAGGAAAACCGAATCCAATTCCCGGTACATCCCCGAAAATTTCGCGCTCGACTCGGCGACAGACCCGTTCATAACGGTTTCTCGAATGCAATTTTCGCCGCTGTTTCGAAAATGACCGTGGACTCGCCATACCGACGATTGCCGACGACGACGTCAGCCCACTCCGGGCGGCACCGAGCGCCCACCGCTCCGGCAAACATCTGATGTATCTATAGTTGGGCCGTGGCACTGACCGACGAGGCGATCGCGAAGATTCGAAGCATGATCCAGAGCGGAGAGCTGCCGCCGGGCGCCCGGCTACCCCCCCGAGCCGCAGCTCGCCGCGCAGATCGGTCTCTCGCGCAGCGGCGTACGTGAGGCCGTGAAGGTGCTGGAGTCGGCCCGCGTGCTCGACGTCCGCCGCGGCGACGGCACCTATGTCACGAGCCTTGCCCCCCGGCTGCTGCTGGAGGGGCTCGGCCTCGCCGTGGAGCTGCTGCAGGACGACACCCTGCCATTGGTAGCCGCGTTCCGGGCGCCACAGGTGGTGGTGCGCGTCGACGATCACGCCGTCGCCCACTCCGGACCGTCCGGGAAGCGGTAGGCCGCCAGCGAGGCCGGGACCATCTCGGCGCTCATGCCCGGCGCCGCCGGGGCGAGGTACCGCCCGCCGCGGATGCGGACCGGGTCGGCAAAGTGCTCGTGCAGGTGGTCGACGTACTCGATGTACCGGTCCTCGGTGGTCCCGCTGACCACCAGGTAGTCGAACATGGCCAGGTGCTGCACCAGCTCGCACAGCCCGACGCCGCCCGCGTGCGGGCAGACCGGCACGCCGAACTTGGCCGCGAGCAGCAGGATGGCGAGGTTTTCGTTGACGCCGCCGACCCTGCAGGCGTCGATCTGCACCACGTCGACGGCGCCCGCCTGCAGCAGTTGCTTGAACATCACCGCGTTGTGCACATGTTCGCCGGTGGCCACCTTGATCGGGGCGAGCGCACGGCGGACCGAGGCGTGCCCGAGCACGTCGTCCGGCGACGTAGGTTCCTCGATCCAGTACGGATCGAAGGTGCTCAGCTCGCGCATCCAGTCGGTGGCGTCCGGAACGCCCCAGACCTGGTTGGCGTCCACGGCGATACGCACCTGCGGGCCGACGGCATCGCGGGCGATGCCCAGGCGGCGCACATCGTCGGCCAGGTCCGCGCCGACCTTGAGCTTGATGAGGTGGTAGCCGTCCGCCACGGCCTCCTTGCACAGGCGGGCCAGCTTCTCGTCGTCGTACCCGAGCCAGCCGGGCGTGGTGGTGTACGCCGGATAGCCCTCGCCGAGGAGGTGTTCCTCGCGCTCGGCCCGGCCGCCGGCGGCGGACCGCAGCAGCGCCAGAGCCTCGCCCTCGGTGAGCGCGTCGCGGAGGTAGCGGAAGTCGATCTGCGCCACCACCTGCTCCGGCGTGAGGTCCGCCAGGTGCTTCCACAGCGGCCGGCCCGCACGGCGCGCGGCGAGGTCCCACGCGGCGTTGACCAGGCCGCCCGCGGCCATGTGCACGACGCCCTTGGCCGGGCCGAGCCAGCGGATCTGGCTGTCGCCGATGAGCTGGCGGGCCAGCGCCCCCGGATCGGCCACGAGCTCGTCGACCGGCCGGCCGACGACCATGCCGGCCAGGGAGCGCAGGGCGGCGACCTGGATCTCGGTGCCGCGCCCGACGGTGAACACCAATCCGTACCCCTCCGCGCCCGCGGTGGTGCGCAGCACGACATAGGCGGCCGAGTAGTCCGGGAAGGGGTTCATCGCGTCGGACCCGTCGCGGTGCCGCGAAGTGGGGAACCGCACGTCGACGGCGTCCACGGACAAGATTCGCTCAGTCACCGATGCTCCTCGGAGTTGGCGCCGCTCCGGAATGGGACGTTGGGGTGGGATCACGCCTGTGGACACTGACAGCCCGAGACATCTGACGTTAGGACGAGGTTCCGGCGGCCGTCAATACGATGTCTCGGTCGTTATGGGGCGTTTTCTGCGTATTACAGCGGGGTATCTGGTCGTCGACGTTGACGAATGAGTCCGACCGGCGTATCAAACATCTCATCACTGGCGTCCCGCCCGACGCATGACGAAGGAGTAGCCGATGGCGCTCCGCACCGCTCCCGACCCCCTCGCCACCACCGGACCACCGCGGCCGGGGCGAGCCGACGGGGCAAGGGCCGCCCTCGCCCTGATCCGCACCGGCCCGCTGTTGATGCTCGTCGCGATCGTCGCCGTGGCCGCGGCGCTGTCGCCGGTCTTCCTCACCACCCGCAATCTCGGCAACGTGCTCGCCCAGAGCGCCGTCATCGCCTTGCTGGCGATCGCGCAGCTGCTGGTCATCATCACGCGCGGCATCGACCTGTCGGTCGGCTCGACCGTCGCGCTCGCCGCGGTCGTCGGCGCGCTGGTGTTCGAGGCGGCGCCGTCGGCGACGCTCGTCGTGCTGGCGATGCTCGGCACGGGGCTGGCCGTCGGCACCGTCAACGGTGTGGCGCTGGTCTGGGGCCGGCTGCCGCACCCGTTCATCGTCACGCTGGCCACGCTCAGCATCGCCCACGGCTTGGCGCTGTGGCTCGCCGGCGGCCAGCCGCACCGGGGCATGCCGCGGGTCATCCAGCTGATCGGCGGCGAGTCGCTCGGCTGGCTGCCTTACTCGACCCTGCTGGTCGCCGCGCTCGCCCTCGCGGTACTGCTGCTGACGACCCGGCTCGTGTGGGGCCGGTGGATCTACGCGGTCGGCGGTAACCCCGACGCCGCGCGACGGGCCGCGATCCCGGTCAACGGCGTGCTGGTCTCGGTATACGTCATGAGCGGCCTGGCCGCCGGCGTCGCCGCGTTCATCACGGCCGGCCGGCTCAACGCCGGCTCGCCGACGTTCGGCGAGCTGGCCGAGCTCGACGCCATCGCCGCAGTGGTCATCGGCGGGGCGAGCTTCCTCGGCGGCCGCGGCTCGGTGGCCAACGCGCTGATCGGCGCGCTCATGATCGGCGTGATCCGCAACGCGATGAACCTGCTCAACGTCGACGCGTTCATCCAGCCGATCGTCATCGGCGCGGTGATCCTGCTGGCGGTCGAGCTCGACGTGATCCGCGGCTCGCTGGAGCGCCGCTTCCAGGTGATACGTGCGGTGCGGGCATGAACGGGGCCGACGCCGGCACGGTACCGGCCTTACGCATCACCGGGGCCACCAAGCGCTTCGGCGCCGTGCTGGCGCTGGACTCGGTCGACCTCGACGTCGCGCACGGGGAGGTCGTCGCCCTGCTCGGCGACAACGGCGCGGGCAAGTCGACGCTCATCAAATGCATCAGCGGGGTACATCGGCTCGACGACGGCACCGTCGAGATCGACGGCTCGGTGGTCGAGATCGGCACCCCGGCGGACGCCCGCGCGGCCGGTATCGAGACCGTCTACCAGGACCTCGCGCTCTTCGACAACCTCGACCCGGCGGCTAACTTCTACGCCGGCCGCGAGGACGCCCGGCCGCGCTGGCTGCCGCGCGGCCTGCGGGTGCTGCGGCGGCGATCCATGGCCGACGCCACCGCCGAGGTGCTCAACCGGCTGCAGGTCAGCCTGCCCGACCGGCACGCCGGCGTCGGGCTGCTCTCCGGCGGCCAGCGGCAGGCCATCGCGGTCGCCCGGGCCGCCGCGTTCGCCGCCGGGATCGTCATCCTCGACGAACCCACCGCGGCGCTGGGGCTGCGGGAGTCCCGCCGCGTGCTCGACCTGATCCTGCGGCTGCGCGACGAGGGCCGGGCGGTCGTCGTCGTGTCGCACGCGATGGACCACGTCATGGAGATCGCCGACCGTGCCGTCGTGCTGCGTCGGGGCCGCAAGGCCGGCGAGGCCGTCCCGACGCCGCAGCACCAGCAGCTGATCGTCTCCCTCATCGTCGGCGGGTCCTGACCCGCCCGCCAGAGGCACACCGAAGGGACCCCCCATGCAACGCACCGTTGGCTTTGCCGTGCTCGCGGCGGCGCTCCTGGTACCGCTGGCCGCGTGTGGCGACGACGACGCCCCCGGCGGAACGTCCGCCGTGAAGGTCGGGCTCATCACGAAGTTTCCCGTCGACTTCTACGACACGATGGTCGACGCGGTGAAGCAGTACGACGCCGCGCACGCCGACGTCGAGGTCATCTACGGCCAGGGCAAGAGCGGCACCGATGACGAGGGCGAGATCGCCATCATCGAGAACATGATCACGCAGGGCGTGAAGGCGATCGCGATCACCCCGAGCAGCCCGAACGTGCAGGGCGCGCTGGACAAGGCGGTGAAGGCCGGCATCAAGGTCGTACTCGTCGACAACGACATCCCCGGCTGGTCGGGCAAGTCGTCCGTCGTGGCGACGGACAACCTCGCCGGCGGCAAGCTCGCCGGGCAGTGGCTGGCCAAGCACTTGCCGCCGGGCGCCACCATCGCCATCCTGCAGGGCCGGCTCGGCAACCCGTCACTCGACGACCGGGTCAAGGGGCTGAAGGACGGCCTCGGCGGCGCCGCGAAGGTGGTCGCGGACCCGGCGACGGACTGCGACGAGACCAAGGGCCTCAACGCCGCGCAGGACATCCTCACCGCGAACCCGGACGTCACCGCCATCTACGGCGCGTGCGGCCCGCCCATCACCGGGGCCCTGCAGGCGGTCAAGGCGGCCGGCAAGAAGCCCGTCGTCGTCGGCTTCGACGCCTCCCCGGGCGAGCTCAAGGCCATCGAGGCCGGCGACCAGGCCGCGTCGGTGGCGCAGTTCCCGGCCAAGATGGGCTCGCTGGGCATCGAGACCGCCGTCGCCGCGGCCAAGGGCCAGCCGGTCCAGCCGACCGTCGACACCGGCACGGAGATGGTGACGAAGGACAACGTCGCCAAGTTCAAGTAGCCGTTCGCGGGCCCGGCCGTGGCCGGGCCCGCGGGCGCCGAGACTACGCACTGATCAGCGAGGCGATCAGCGCGGCGTGAAGTCCTGGTTGGTGGCGGAGGCGTTCTTGCACTGCCACTGGTCGAGTTGCTGTCCGAGCGTGCTGTTGGCGCCGTACACGTCCAGGCACAGGCCGCTGTTGCGGTTCTTGAAGGAGTACGAGCCGTCGGACTGCTGGACCGGGAGCCAGAGGCTGTTCGGCGCGCTGTTGGGTACCTGCTGGATGGCGTTCGGGACGCCGGCGGCGGTTGAGCTGTTGGCCACGGCCACGTCGTAGCCCGAGTGCTGCGCCTGCAGCCGGCCGTAGCCGTCCGCAACCGGCACGAACTGGAACTGCTGGTTGGGCTGACCGTTGCAGGTCCACTGGGTGACCGCCGCGCCGGCCGCCGTGGACGCGCCGCTCACGTCGAGGCAGAGGCCGTTGTTGGCGATCGCGAGCCGGTGATAGCCGGTCGGGTAGCCCACCGGCTGGGTGGACCCGGCCGCGAACTGCCACCAGTTGAGGTTGAACAGCGACCCGCTGCCGCCCGCGAACCGAAGGTACAGATCGTGGGTTCCGGTCGCGTTGCTGACCGGGCACGAGACCGTGGTCCACGTCTGCCAGCCGCCGGTGCCGGACACGTTGCACGTGCCGACGAGGGTGCCGGTCGCACTGTCCAGATGCGCCTCGATCCGGCCGCCGGCGGCACCGGAAGCCACTCTGGCGCTGAGCGAGCCGGCACCGGTACCGAACGCGACGCCCTTGACCTTGACGTAGTCGCCGTTCTCGATCCAGCCGACGTTCATCCCGCCCTCGCTGGCGGGCTCGGTCTCGATGCCGCTGCCCCAGGCGATGGTCTCGGCCTCCTGGCGCACGTACGGGTCCAGCGTGCCGACCTGCGGCGCCCCGGTCGTGGTCATGTTGATGGTCGGGAAGGTGCCGTCGGCGTTGTAGTTGAACTTCTCCACGGCGACCGAGCGGGTGTAGCCGCCGCCGCCCGGCAAGGCGCCGTTGTGGTAGAAGAAGTACGAGCCGCCGTTGAAGTCGATGACGCCGGGGTGGTTGGTGAAGCTGCTGCCCTGCGTCGGCATGATGGTGCCGCGATAGGTCCATGGCCCCGTGGGTGACGGCGCCGTGGAGTAGGCGATGAACTCTGAGCAGCACTTCGCCGCGAACACCATGTAGTACAAGTTGTTGCGCTTGTAGAACCAGGGCCCCTCCTCATACAGCGTCGGCCGGTTGGCGTCCCCGGCGCGGGTCCCGAACCCCGCGGTGGTGAGCGGAATCTGCGTCGGGCTGCCCGAGTACGACGTCATGTCGGCGTTGAGCTTCACGTACCACAGGTGGGGGTTGCCGTAGAACAGGTACGCCTGCCCGTCGTCGTCGATGTACACGGTGGGGTCGATCTCGGCGTTCTGGATCAGTGGCCGGCCGAGCGCGTCGTGGAAGGGCCCGGTGGGGCTGTCGGCGACCCCCACGCCGATCGCCTGGGCGCCGTTGGCCATCCGCACCGGGACGTACCAGTAGAACTTGCCGTTGCGTTGCACGGCCTGCCCGGCCCACGCGTCCGAGCTCGCCCAGCTGAACGTGGCCAGGCTCATCGGCGAGCCGTGGTCGGTCCAGTTCACCATGTCGGCCGACGACCAGACCCGCCAGTCGCGCATCGTGAAGTAGGTCGAGCCGTCTTCGTCGTGGCCGGTGTACAGGTACACCCGGCCGTCGTAGACCAGCGGCGCCGGGTCGGCGGTGTAGATGTGTTGCACGATCGGGTTGTCCGCCTTGGCGACGCCCGGCAGCAACGCCGTGAGACAGAACAGGACAGTCGCCAACGCGAGCGCGCGCCTCGAGCGACGTCGAGATGTGGATGTCATGGTGCCGCTCCCCTATCCGGCCGGGACATGAACAGTGGTGTCGCCGGCGCCGCCGGTCCTCCAGCTGACCGGAGGACCGGCGCCGCCGGTCCTCCGGTCAGCTGCGCAGGTTCCATTGCTGGTTGGAACCGCCGTGGCAGGTCCAGAGTTGAAGCTTGGTGCCGTTGGCGGTTCCGGCGCCGGCGGCGTCCACACACAGTCCGGACTGGACGCCGGTGATGGAGCCGTTGGCGCCCAGGTTCCACTGCTGGTTGGCCTGGCCGTTGCAGTCCCAGATGACGACGGCGGTGCCCGTGCCCGTGCCTTGGCCGCTGGCGTCCAGGCACTTGTTGCCGTACACCATCAGCTGCCGGCCGGTGGTGTAGGTCCAGCGCTGGTTGATCCCGCCGTGGCAGTCCCACAGCTGCACCTGCGTGCCGTTCGTCGTGGTGGAGCCGGGCACGTCGATGCAGCGACCCGACGCCGCACCCGCGATCATGACGTTCGACTGGCCGACCGGCGGGCTGCTGCTCGACGAGGGCGAGCTCGACGGGGGCGAGCTCGACGGCGGGGTGCTGGCGAACGAGGAGATGAACCGCCAGGCCTCGCCCTTGGTCCACGTCCGGACGCCGTCCTCACAGCCGGAGCATCCGTCGACCGGGCCGGGCCCGTGGCCGCCGTCGAACGCGGCCCACTGCACCGGATAGCCGGCCCGGCATGAGTAGGCGGTGGTGATGTGCCGGCCGCTGCCCGGCGCCGGCTCCGCGGGAGTCTGCGGTGTGCAGCCGTTGTTGCGCACGAACGTGTCGCGCAGCGCCCGTCCGTTGCTGATGTTGAGGACGTTGTCGGAGACGCCGTGGATCCCGAAGTACCCGATCGGCTGGGTGCCGCCGCTGCAGCCGGACAGGTTCGCGCCGGAGTACACGACGACCGCCCGGAAGACCGTGGCCCGGCCGCACGCGATGGCGTAGCTCATCCCGCCGCCGTAGCTGAACCCCATGGCGAACAGCTGCGTGGTGTCGACGCAGAGATCGTTCTCGATCATCCGCACCATGTCGTCGGTGAAGGTGATGTCCTGGCCGTTGGTGTTGGCCCAGCCGTTGCCGATGCCCTGCGGGGCGACCAGGATCGCGCTGTTGCTGGACTGCTCCTGCATGCCGTAGTAGGACCACGCGGCGCCGCTGGTCCCACCGGAGGAGACGTCCTGCATGGTGCCGCCCCGCCAGTGGTACCCGAAGATCAGGCGGTACGGGCGCGTGGTGCTGTAGCCGTCGGGAATCCGCAGGATGAAGCTGCGGCTCTGGCCACTGCTCTGGATGGTGTACGAACCGCTGTGCAGTGTGGGGGTCTTGCCGCAACCGGCTGTCGTCGCCGCGGAGGCGGACGGAACCGTCGCCGTCATGACGGCGAGCGTTCCCGCGGCGACCATGGCGACCGCGCCGAGCACCGCGACCCACCGGGGAACCAGACGTCTTCTCACAACTGTGACTCCTTGTTTGGGAGCGAATGACCCGCCCTTCGGAGGTGCGCGAAATCGGAACATAGGTCGTATGACGTATGGTGTCAACCGATGAAGCCCATCGATGGCTGGATGGGGCCACGACTTCGGTAAGTTTCACGACCGCGGACACCGGCGAATCGCAAATTGCGCACCGGAGCGCCACACCACGCGCCGGGTGCGAGCGGAAGAGCGGCTCAGCCGGCGGCGGCCTGCAGGACCAGGTCGCGGGCGTCGTTCAGGCCGACCGCCAGTGCGCCCAGCAGGACCGCGTCCGTACCGAGCCTGGACACCTCGATGCGGGGCGGGCGCAGGGCGACCAGGTCGCGCAGACGTTCCGCGATCGGGGTCGTGAGCAGGTCGCCCGGCTGGCCGCCGACGCCGCCGCCCAGGACGACGAGCTCCGGGTCCAGGACCGCGGTGATGCCGGCCAGGGCGTGGCTGAGGTGATCGACCTCGCGGGCCACCGCGCGGCGGGCCGTCTCGTTGCCGGCGCGGGCGGCGTCGAAGACGTCCTTCGCGGTCTCCACGCTCGACAGGCCGAGGCGGCGGGCCATCGCCACCACGCCGTCGGCCGAGGCGACGGACTCGAACAGGCCGCGGCGGCGGGCCGCGGGCTGGTCGGCGAGCGGGTCGTCCTCGCCCACCGGGAGGTAGCCGATCTCGCCGGCCGCGCCACGGAAGCCGCGGTACAGCTTGCCGTCGATGATGATGCCCATGCCCGTGCCGGTGCCGACCGACACGTAGACGAAGTGGCGCACGCCGCGGCCCAGACCATAGGTGGCCTCGCCGACCGCGGCGAGGTCGATGTCGTTCTCCACCACGTAGGTGTGGCCCGCGATGCCGGCCAGGCGTTCGACGCTGCCGCGGCGGTTCCAGCCGGGCAGGTTCGGCGCCAGGTGCAGGGCGCCGGTGGCCTTGTCGTGGATGCCCGGGGTACCGAAGACGGAAAGGATGATGTCGTCGCGGCGGATGCCGGCCGCGGACGCCAGTTCGTCGGCCAGGCCGGTCAGCTGGGCGACGAGGTCCTTGGCGCGCAGGCTGCGCGACGGGGAGTCCTGGCGAGCGACGATCCGGCCGACGAGGTCGGCGAGGGCGACGCGGACATAGGAGCGGCCGACGTCGACCGCGTACACCCAGCCGGCCTCGGGGCGCACCTCGTAGAGCACCGCGGAACGGCCGGCCGACCCGGCGCGCAGGCCGACCTGGCGCAGCAGCCCGGCGCGCTCCAGGTTGGCCAGGGCGCCGGCCACGGTCGGCTTGGACAGGCCGGTGTACTGGGCCAGCTCGGGGCGCGAGACGGCGCCGCGCCGGAAGGTCTCGGCGAACACGGCGCGCTCGTTCATCACCCGCAGCACGCTGGTCGTGCTGGCGGTGGCGGCCTGCCTGTCGGTAATGCTCTGCACGGTGTACAGCCTGCCACAGGCCTTCAGAAAGGTCCTTTATCAATTTCGTAAAGGTCCTTGCCAAGCGTGGCGGACAGGGTCGACGATTTCCAGCCATGAGAACCAGATGGTTCGTGGCCGTGCTGACCGCCGCGGCGGTCCTGGCCGGCGGTTGCGGAGGCAACGCCGGCGACCAGCAGTCGAAGGACGCGCCGACGATCGCGCTGTTCCTGCCCGAGTCCAAGACGACCCGCTACGAGGCGTTCGACCGGCCGCTGTTCGAGGCCAAGGTCAAGACCCTCTGCGCCGCGTGCAAGGTGCTGTACTTCAACGCCGACCAGGACGCCGCCAAGCAGCAGCAGCAGGTCGAGGCCGCGCTCACCCAGGGCGCGGACGTGCTGGTCCTCGACGCCGTCGACGCCGGCGCGGTGGCCTCGCTGGTCAACCAGGCCAAGCAGAAGAAGATCCCGGTCCTCGCCTACGACCGGCTCATCTCCGGCATCACGTACGAGTACTACGTCTCGTTCGACAACGTCCGCGTCGGCGAGATGCAGGGGCAGGCCCTGCTGGACGCGATGGCCAAGACCGGCAAGACGGGCCAGATCGTCATGATCAACGGGGCGCCGACCGACCCCAGCTCCGCCGACTACAAGAAGGGCGCGCACAACGTCCTGGACGGCAAGGCGCAGATCGGCCGCGAGTACGACACCCCCGACTGGAGCCCCGACAAGGCCCAGCAGGAGATGGAGCAGGCCATCACGGCCCTCGGCCGCGACACGGTCGTCGGGGTCCTGTCGGCCAACGACGGCATGGCCGGCGGCGCCATCGCCGCGATGAAGCGTGCCGGCTACGCCACCCTGCCGCCGATCACCGGGCAGGACGCCGAGCTCGCCGCGGTGCAGCGAATCCTCACCGGCGAGCAGTACATGACCATCTATCTCGACATCCGCCAGGAGGCCGAGAAGTCCGCCGAGCTCGCCGTCGCGCTCGGCCGCGGCGAGCGTCCGGCCGCGCCGACGAAGGTGAACAACGGCACGGGCGACATCCCCACCGTCCTGCTGTCCCCGACCGCGGTCACCGCCGACAAGGTCAAGGACACGATCGTCAAGGACGGGTTCTACAAGGCGTCGGAGATCTGCACCGGTGCCGTCGCGACCGCCTGCACCAAGGCGGGAATTCAGTAGTGCTCGCCGCCACCGACGTCAGCAAGCGCTACGGCGCGGTCCAGGCTCTCGACAGCGTGAGCCTGGACCTGCCGGCCGGGCAGGTCGTCGCGCTCGTCGGCGACAACGGCGCCGGCAAGTCGACCCTCGTCAAGGTGCTGTCCGGCGTCGTCGCCCCGGACGGCGGGGCCCTCGAGCTCGACGGCCACCCGGCCCGCATCGCCAACCCGCACGACGCCCAACGCCTCGGCGTGTCGACCGTCCACCAGGACCTCGCGCTGTGCGAGAACCTCGACGTCGTCGGCAACCTGTTCCTCGGCGCCGAGCGGCACCGGTTCAGCCTGCTGTCGCACATCCGGATGGAACGCGCCGCCCGCGACCTGCTGGCGTCGCTCGACGTGCGCATCCGCGACATCCGGGTGCCGGTCGCGTCGCTGTCCGGCGGCCAGCGCCAGTCGGTGGCGATCGCCCGCGCGCTGATCGGCGAACCCCGGGTCGTCATCCTCGACGAGCCCACCGCCGCGCTCGGCGTCGAGCAGACCGCTCAGGTCCTCGGCCTCATCCGGCGGCTGCGCGAGCGGGGCCTCGCCGTGCTCGTCATCTCGCACAACCTCGCCGACGTCCGCGCCGTCAGCGACCGCATCGCGGTGCTGCGCCTCGGCCGCAACGCCGGCGAGTTCGTCACCGCCGACACCACGCCCGAGGCCGTCGTCGCCGCGATCACCGGGAGCGCCGCATGAACCGTCTCCGGACGACCGACCTCGGGTCCTGGCCCGTCGCCGGCGGCCTCGTCCTCATCGCGATCGTCTTCGGCTCGCTCAACGAGCACTTCCTGTCCGCCGAGAACCTCGCCAACCTCGCCCTGCAGATGGCCGCCACCGGCACCATCGCGCTCGGGGTCATCATGGTGATCCTGCTCGGCGAGATCGACCTGTCGGCCGGCTCCGTCAGCGGCCTCTGCGCGGTCGTCATGACGATCCTGTCGGTCCGCCACGGCTGGAACCCGGCCGCCGCGGTCGCCGTCGCCCTCGCCGTGGCCGCCGGCATCGGACTGCTGCACGGGTGGATGTTCACCCGGCTGCGGATGCCGTCCTTCGTCGTCACCCTGGCCGGACTCATCGGATGGCAAGGGCTGATGTTGTACCTGCTGGGCCGCGGCGGCACCATCAACCTCCCGTTCGACGGTTTCATCGCCGGGCTCGCCGACACCTGGCTGCCCCCGTGGGCGGCGTGGACGCTCGCCGCCGCGATCGTCGGCGGCTGGACGGCCGGCTCGCTCCTCCAGCGCCGCAATCGCCGCGCCGCGGACCTGCCGGTCGGCCCGGCCGGGTGGCTGGCGCTGCGGCTGGGCGGCCTGGCCGCCGCCCTCGCCGTCGCGGTGACGGTGCTGTCGGCCGATCGCGGGGTACCGCTGCTGCTGGTGCTCTTCGGCGCCCTCGTCGTTGCGCTCGACCTGATGCTGTGCCACACCGTCTTCGGCCGGCACATGTACGCCGTCGGCGGCAACGCCGAGGCGGCCCGCCGCGCCGGCATCGGCGTCACCCGCATCCGGGTGCTCGCCTTCACCGCCTCCGCGATGCTCGCCGCGGCCGGCGGCATCCTCGCCGCCAGCCGGCTCGCCGCCGTCAACCAGAGCTCCGGCGGCAGCGACACCCTGCTCATGGCGATCGCCGCCGCGGTCATCGGCGGCGCGTCGCTCTTCGGCGGGCGCGGCCGCGCCTACGCCGCGCTGCTCGGCATCCTCGTCATCCAGTCGATCACCAACGGCATGCTGCTGCTCAACGTCGACTCCTCGGTGCGGTACATGGTGACCGCCGGCGTCCTCGCCGTCGCCGTCGCGATCGACTCGCTCGCCCGGCCGGGCCGCCCGCGGTGACGGAACAGGTTCTCGCCATCGACTTCGGCGGCACCAAGGTCGCCCTCGCCGTGGCGGACGCCGGCACGGCCGAGGCCCGCCCCCACAACACCGTGCGCCTCGACACCCGGGCCGCGGAGGGCACCGCCCAGGTCGTCGCCCGGGCCCTGGCCGCCGCCCGGGACCTCGTCGCCGACCCGGTCGCCGTCGGCGTCTCCACGTTCGGCGTCGTCCGCGACGGCGCCGTCCGTCTCGCCCCCAACGTCCCCGGCTGGGACGGGCTGCGGCTGCCGGGCCTGCTGGCGGCCGCGTTCGGCGGCGTGCCGCTCGCGGTCGACAACGACGTCAACGCGGGCGCCGCCGCCGAGCTGCGGTGGGGGGCGCTGCGGGGCGTCGACACGGCGCTGTACGTCAACGTCGGCACCGGCCTCGCCGCCGCCCTCGTCGCCGGCGGCCGGGTGCTGCCGGGCGCCAACGGCGCCGCCGGTGAGATCGGCTACCTGCGCGACGCGCCCGGCGCCGCCGCGTTCGCCGACGGCCGCGCGCCGCTCGAGGAGGCCGTGTCCGGCAGCGCCCTGGCCCGCCGCGGCTCGGCCCTGCTCGGCCGGCCGGTCACCGCCGCGGAACTGTTCGCGCTGTACTCCGACCCGGCCGTCGCCGCCCTGCTCGACGACGCCCTGGAGGTGCTCGCCCGGACCGTCGCCAACCTCAGCGTCGTCCTCGACCCGCAGCGGGTCATCCTGGCCGGCGGCCTCATGGGCGCGGCCGAGCACATCCTGCCCCGAGTCTCGGCCGCCCTGGCCCGCGCGGTGCCGTTCCCGCCGGCGCTGGCCGCCGCCCGCTTCGTCGACGATGCGCCGCTGCTCGGCGCGCTGTCCGCGGCCCTGGACCTCGCCGCGGCGTGACCCCGGTGGGCTAGGCCGAGGGTTCCGACTCGCTGTGGGCGCGGAGCCCGTCCAGCAGACCCTCACGATCGCTGAGGAGGGAGCCGAGGATACGTCGCCCGACGGCGAGCAGTTCGGCCAGGTCGGTGGTGCTCAGCGCGTACATCACCAGGGAGCCGTCGCGGTAGGAGGTGACGACCCCGGCCCGCCGCAGGACCGCCAGCTGCTGCGAGAGGTTCGACGCCTCGACGTCGATCGCGTCCAACAGGTCGCGGACGGGCCGCGGACCGTGCTGCAACAGCTCCAGCACCCGGATCCGCACCGGGTGGCCGAGGGTGCGGAACAGCTCCGCCTTCGCCTGATACAGCGGTACCGACATATCTCGTCCACCCCGGCCCCGCGTCATCGCAGCAACGCTAGCAGCCCGTGCAGGCAGGTTCCGCCGGCACGAGTGCGGCGTCACGGCTCCGCCCATTGACTTGAAGACTTTTGCAACTGCTAAGTCTTCATTTGAGAAGACCGGTGCGGCGGAGGTGATGGCATGGCGGTCCGCCCGCCGGCTGTGCGTCGCGCCGCCGTCCGGGTCGGCGGCCTGTTGCCGCGGCCCTCGGACTGGACGATGGCGCGCCGCACGCTGCGCCGGGACCTGCCGGCCGGGCTTGCGGTAGCCGTGGTGGCGTTGCCACTCGCCCTCGCCTTCGGTGTCTCCTCGGGGCTCGGCGCCGGGGCGGGTCTCGTGACCGCCGTCGTCGCCGGAGCGGTGGCCGCCGTCTTCGGCGGTTCGAATCTGCAGGTGTCCGGGCCTACCGGCGCGATGACCGTCGTACTCGTGCCGGTGGTCGCAGCCTTCGGGCCGACCGGCGTACTCATGGTCGGGGCGATGGCCGGCGCGATCCTGATCGTCCTGGCACTGGCGCGGGTCGGGCGATACGTGCGGTACCTGCCGGCCCCGGTGATCGAAGGGTTCACCGCGGGGATCGCCGTGGTGATCGCGCTGCAGCAGGTGCCGGCCGCGCTCGGGGTCGCCGGCGCGCACGGCGCCAAGGTCTGGGCCGTCGCCGCCGACGCTGTGGTGCGCTTCGTGGCCGATCCCGCGCCCGCACCGGTACTGACGGCTCTCGGCGTTGCCGCCGCGATGCTGATCGGCGGTCGCTGGCGTCCGCAGCTGCCGTGGTCGCTCATCGCCGTCGCCGCGGCGACAGCCCTCGCCGCGCTCCTGCATGCCGACGTCGCCCGCATCGGCGCGCTGCCGGGCCTGCCCGGCCCGTCGCTGAGCTTCCTCGACCTGCACGCCGTGTCCCGGCTGGCCCCGTCCGCGCTGGCGGTGGCCGCCCTCGCCGCGCTGGAGAGCCTGCTGTGCGCCACGGTCGCCGACGCCATGAGCGTCGGTCAGCGTCACGATCCCGACCGGGAACTCTTCGGTCAGGGCCTGGCCAATCTCGTCGTCCCGATCTTCGGCGGGGTTCCGGCCACCGCGGCGATCGCGCGGACCGCGGTAAACGTCCGGGCGGGTGCCGCCTCGAGGCTGGCGGCCCTCACCCATGCCGCCGTACTGGCCGGCATCGTCCTCGCCGCCGCGCCCCTCGTCGCCGGTATTCCGCTGGCGGCGCTCGCCGGGGTGCTGCTCGCCACCGCGATCCGGATGGTCGAGGCCAGCGCGCTGCTGGCGCTTGCCCGCTCGACCCGCGGCGACGCCCTGGTGCTGGGCCTCACCTTCGTGGTCACCGTCGCCGTCGACCTCGTCAGCGCGGTCGCGGTCGGGCTCGGTGTGGCCGTCGTGCTGGCGTTGCGTGCCGTGGCCCGCACCGCGCCGATCGTCACCACCGCCCCGAGCAGTAACGCTGCCGGTTCGCCCGGACGTAACGTGCCGGACTGCGCGCCGATGGTCGCCGCGGCCACCGGCACCCCGAGTTGTGCACTCGTGAGCCCGGTCAGAGGGAGCGGCTGCCCGGTCAGGCGCATCGCCGCGTGGATGAGCGCTGCGCCCGCGCCGAGTGCCACCCCAAGACCGATCAGCGCCGGATGTCGTCCCAACGCTCGCATATCCAACGATGCGCCCAACCACACGAAGAACACCGGCCCGAAAAAGCCCTCGGTGACGGCAAACAGCTGCTTGGCCAGCCGGCGCGGCTCACCCACGGCCGCGACCACCAGACCGAAGCTGAATCCGGCCAACATGACCGATACGTGAGTGCGGGTGGCGAGTGCCGCCAGCGAGAAGAGAACCATCAGGTTGATGCGCAGCTCGAGGGCAAACTTCCGGCGCTCGGATACTCGATGCACCTGCTTGCGGATCCCGGAACGCTCCAGGTAACGCAAGATCCAAAATAGCAGCGCTGCGACGGCCAGTACCACGAGCGCCCCGGCAGCAGCACGCTCGGCGTGCCCGGGGTCGACGGCCAGCGGCAACGCCACCACGCATGCGGCGTCAGCGACCGCCACCTGCGGCAACATCTGCAACACCGGTCTGCCGGTGAGGCGTAACGAGTCCACGATCGGCAACACCAATGCGGCTGACGAGGATGCCAGCAACACGCTGTACAGCGCGGCATGTCCGGTGCCGAACAGGTGCGCAAGCAGCCCCCCGGCGCCCGCTGCCAGCGCCCCGACCGCAAGCGCACGCAGCACCCCGCCGGGCAGGGCCGCCCGCAAACGGGTGTCCCGGACGGGTACATGCGATCCGGCCACGAACATCACCAATGCGAACCCGACGTCGGCGAGCAGCGTGAACGCCGGGTCCTGTGCGTGCAGCACGCGCAGGACGGTCGGCCCGAGCAGAATCCCACCCGCCAGTTCCCCCAGCACTACCGGCAGGCGCCATGCGGGCGAAAGCGCCAGCAGCGGCCCAGCCAGCGCCACCATGGTGACCAACGCCAACGTCCCAAAACCCACACCCCACCGTATTCGGCGCCGGACGGACTTTTGTCCGCAACGCGACTGCGGTTACGAGCGGATCCTCGCGCTGGCGGTCATCTTGAAGTACGACAGCGTTTCTGATCGGGTAGGCGGGACCACCGGCCGACGCATGCGGGGTCCCCCGACCCCGATGCACACGGGCCATCGGACGCCCAGCGGCCGGGACCTTCGGCACTGCCGCGTGCCCGAACGCTCGGGCAAGGTCATGGCAGTGAACCGACCGGAGGTGTGTCATGTTGCGCAACCTGTTCATCCCCACCGGCGTCTCTTGCCTCGCGACGTTCGACGCGCCGGCCGCAACACACCCGAGGCCAAGGACGCGCCAACCGGTGCGCCCCGTGGCGCCCGCCGTGCGCGGAGGGCACCTCCGTGGCTGACCGGCTCTCCGGGGCGTTGCGCTCGTTGCGCCGAACCGAGCCGGCGACGCAACCACCTTTGCGTCTACATCTCTCGCCGTCGCCCAGGCAGGCGGCCGAGCGGCCCATCGACGCGACGGTCTATCGGGATGGCCATCCCGTGCACACCTCGGCGACCCTGGCCGACACGCACCAGCATCTGCACGGGCGGACCGACACGATGGCCTGGATCGGCCTGCACCAACCGGCCGACGCCCAGTTGCAGGCGGCCGCGGAGGAATTCGGCCTGCACCGGCTGGCCGTGGACGACGCGATCGCCGCCCATCAGCGGCCCAAGCTCGAGCGCTACGGCGAGACGTTGTTCGTGGTGTTGCGGGCAGCCCGCTACCTCGACGAGGCCGAAGAGGTCGAGTTCGGCGAGATCCACCTGTTCGTCGGGCCCGGGTTCGTGCTGACCGTCGGGCACGGCTCAACCCCGGACGTGGCCGCGGTCCGGCAGCGAATGGAGGGCGACCCCCAGCTGCTGGCTCACGGCCCCGAGGCGGTGTTGTACGGCGTACTGGACAGCGTCGTCGACGGCTACGCGCCCGTCGTCGCCGGGCTGCAGAACGACATCGACGAGATCGAGACCGAGGTCTTCCGCGGCGACGCACGCGTGTCACGGCGCATCTATGAACTGTCCCGTGAGGTGATCGAGTTCCAGCGGGCCACCCATCCCCTGCGCGACGTGCTCCAAGGGCTCATGGCCGGATTCGAGAAGTACAGGATCGATGAGGAGCTCCAGCAGTACCTGCGGGACGTGGCCGATCACGCGACCACCGTGGCCGAGCGGGTGGACGGGTTCCGGCAGATGCTCGGCGACATCCTCGCGGTTAACGCCACGCTGGTCTCCCAGGCGCAGAACGACGAGATGAAACGGCTGACCGAGGCCAGTTACGCCCAGAACGAACAGGTCAAGAGGATCTCGGCCTGGGCTGCCATCCTGTTCGCCCCGACTCTCATCGGCACCGTCTACGGCATGAATTTCACTCACATGCCGGAAATTCGATGGACCCTCGGCTACCCGATGGCGCTCGTCCTCATGGCACTCGTGTGCGTCGCCCTCTACGGCTTGTTCAAGAACCGCGACTGGTTGTGAGACACGCGTTGCGCGTCATGCCGAACCTGCTAAGTGCGGCACAGCCCTGCAAAGAATCGCGACTCGTCGGCGAAGAACGGGTCTTCCCGCTCGGCCTGCTCACGCCGCAGCGCCACCAGTTCGCCGGGGAGATCGTGCGGTGCGGCGCTCGCGTGATCGCGCCGAGGAGGTCGAACAGGTGCGCGCCGGAATGCGACATCGTGCGAGCTCCAGGATCGCCGATGGACGGGCTTGCGTGCGATGCTCACGAGCACTCGCCGCGCCGCTGCCCGGCCGCCGCGAAAGCCGGCAGCGAGGCGACGGCGCAAGGCCCGGAGCCGGTGGCTCCGGGCCTTGTCAGTGTCCTGACGCGCGGGCCTGGTTCGTGCCGTCGGTCAGGGGCTGGTGCACGAGATGTTGCTGGGCGCCGCGTTGGTGCTCCCGTTGACCAGGAAGCCGAAGCTCGTCGAGGCGTTCGCGCCGAGGGAGCCGTTGTACGTGGCATTGCGGACGCTGATCGTGCCGGTGGTGCCGGTGTTGACGCCGCTCCAGATGTTGGCCAGGGTCTGCCCGCCGGCCAGCGTCAGGCGCACGGTCCAGCCGTTGAGCGTGGCGGAGCCGTTGTTGGCCACG
This sequence comes from Dactylosporangium sp. NPDC049140, assembly GCF_040648435.1. Taxonomy (NCBI): domain Bacteria; kingdom Bacillati; phylum Actinomycetota; class Actinomycetes; order Micromonosporales; family Micromonosporaceae; genus Dactylosporangium; species Dactylosporangium sp. NPDC049140. The sequence continues at coordinate 18,915 of NZ_JBEZDS010000040.1, forward strand.
GTCACCTCGCCCTGGAAGCCGCCGCCCCAGCTGTTGATCATGCGGAACGTCGCGGTGCAGGCGCCCGGCTGGCCGGAGGCGGGCGGCGAGCTGCTCGGCGGAGAACTGCTCGGCGGGGAACTGCTCGGCGGGCTGCTGCTCGGCGGGCTGCTGCTCGGCGGGGAACTGCTCGGCGACGTGTTCGTGCCCGGCACCGTGGTCGAGGCGGCGTTCAGGGCGTTGAGGACGGCGGTGTACGCGGGCTTGGGGCTGCTGTTGCGGTCGAACAGCAGCGGGTTCTCGCTGCCGCGCCAGGAGTCGCTGTCCCGGATGCCCCACGTCGTGATGCCGACGCAGCGGGGGACGTTCGCGCAGGCCTGGGTCAGGCCCTGGTACTGGCTGGTCGAGGCGTTGGTGACGTCGGCCTCGGTCAGCGCCACGTCCACGCCCAGGGCCGCGAAGCTCGACAGCGTCGTCTGGAAGTTGCCCGGCAGCGAGCTACCACCGGTGAAGTGCGTCTGCAGCCCCACACAGTCGATCGGCACGCCCCGGGACTTGAAGTCCTGGATCATGCGGTACACGCCCTGCGTCTTGCCGTACGACCAGTTCTCGATGTTGTAGTCGTTGTAGCACAGCTTCACCGACGGATCCGCGTTGCGCGCCGTGCGGAACGCGACCTCGATCCAGTCGTTGCCGGTGCCCTGCAGGTTGGACTGCCGGCGGCTGCCGTCCTCGTTGAACGCCTCGTTCACCACGTCCCAGTAGGCGAGCTTGCCCTTGTAGTGCGCCATGACCCCGTTGATGTGCTCGATCATCGCGGCGCGCAGGCTGCTGCCGCTGAGGCTCCCCCAGAACCTCGGCTGCTGTGCGTGCCAGGCGAGGGTGTGGCCCCGCACCCGCATGCCGTGCTGGGTGGCCCAGTTGTAGATCGCATCGCCGGCGGCGAACGTGAACTGGCCGCTGTTGGGTTCGGTCGCGTCGGGCTTCATCTCGTTGACGGCCGTCATCATGTCGAACTCGCGGTTGGCGATCGCGAGGAAGCCCGAGTCGCTGAGGCGGTCTCCACCCATGGCGGCGCCGAAGTACCGGCCGCTGCGCTCGGCGGCCGCCTTCAAGGTGGTCCCGGGCGGGTCGTTGAGGTCGGCGTGGGCGAATGTGGCGATGGCCACCGAGGACACGGCGATCACCACGCCGCAGACACCGCCGAGAAGTAGTCTGGCGCGACCGCCCTTATGGCGTTTCGGTCGATCGGGAACGTCTTTCATCGGAGCGCTTCCTCCTCGAGGTTCTGTCTGAACCGTTGCCGCGCGAGGCTCACGCTTGGACGGTCACCCGGGAGGCAATGCCGTGGGTCCGTTGCGTTGAGCGCTCCCTCGTCGGAACGGCGCGAATGGCGAAGGATCTTGGCCAGTCCGACAGAACGTATTTCGTATGATGTCTGCTGTCAATGTCCAGATATCGAGGGCTATCGAATAGGCGGCCGGGCGCTTGTAAGTTCCACGCGCCACGCGGGAGCCCGGGCGTTCAGGCGTTGCGGACGAGTCGCCACCGGTTGTCGGCGGTCCCGTTGTCCGAGTCCTGAACCGCGAAAGCGCCGTTGGCGGTGGAGTTGTTCTGGATGGCGAGCAGCTTGCCGCTGTTGACGTTGCGAATCTTGTACGTCCCGTCGCCCTGGTCGAGCAGCGTCCATCGGTGGTCGGCGGTGCCGTTGTCGGCCCATTGCAGGACGGTGGCGTTATCGGCGGTGGACATGTTCTGCACGCCCAGGACCTTGCCGCTGTTGACGTTGCGGAACCGGACCGCAGTGCCGTCGGTGATCATTTCCCAGTTGTGGTCGGCGGTACCGTTGTCGGCCCACTGCAACGCCAGGCCGCCGTCGGCGGTGGACATGTTCTGCACGCCCAGCACGAGCCCGCTGGCCGCGTTGACGAGCCGGTAGCTGCCACCTCCGGACCCCTGGCCGTTCGTGGCCCAGTAGACGGTGTAGTTGAAGCCCTGCGCGTCGTAGAACGGGCCCAGGTTGACGGACGAGCTGTTCGCGGTGGCGGTGAAGGCCAGTGTGCTGTTCGAGGTGCGGACGACCGACGATGCAGCAAGCGCCGGCAGCGACGAGAGCGTGCTGTTGCCGTAGTTGCCGGCGAGCACGGCCGGGCCGTAGGTGAGGGCTACGACGTTGGGGTTGTCGTTGGTGGGGCGGGCGACCACCTGCATGGGCAGCCGCACGGTGACCGTGTCGCCGGACGACCACGAGCGGGTGATCGTGGCGTAGCCACCGGCAGTGGCGACGCTCTGGGCGACGCCGTTGACGCTGATCGTGGCGCCGGTGGCCCAGGCGGGGATACGGATGCGGATCGACCACGCCTCGCTCATGTCGCCGGTGATCTGCAGCGTGGTGGTGTCGGTCACCGGGTACGAGGTGGTCTGGGTGACGGTGATCCCGCGTTGGCTCCAGTTCAGTACCGATGGCATGAACAGGTTCACCGTCAGCGTGGTGCCGTTGTAGAAGTAGATCGAGTCCATCAGCTTGGTGTTGATCTCGATGCCTGTGCCCTGGCAGCACCAGAAGCTGTTGTAGTCGGTGCTCCACGTGCCGCCGCCCCACGCCGGGCCCACGCCGCGCCGGCCGCCGGGTTTGAGCGGCGTGAAGTAGGTGATGTGCCCGTGGGCGTCGGCCGGGTTCTGCGCGCCGATGACGTGGTTGAGCAGCGCCCGTTCGTAGAAGTCGAAGTAGGCGGCGTTGTCGGGGTTGAGCAGCCACAGCTCGCGGGTCAGTTTCAGCATGTTGTAGGAGTTGCAGTGCTCGCACGTGTCGTTGGCGAGGTAGCCGGCGATCGCGTTGGGCGGCCGGAAGTGCTCGGCCTGGCTGTTGCCGCCGATCACGTATGTGTGGGCGCTGACGGTGAAGTTCCACGCGTTGGCGGCGATGTCGCGGTAGCGCGTGGTGCCGGTGGCCTTGTACTCGCGGGCCGCGCCCACCCACTTGGGGATGTTGGTGTTCGCGTGCTGCCCGTTGAGCTGGTCCTGATTGGACGCCAGCGGGTTGAACGCCGCGGCGTGGTCGAACCGCTGGGCGGTGGCGAGCCAACGGGCATCGCCGGTCTGCTGGTAGAGGTCCGTCAGCACCGCGTTCATCCCGCCGAATTCGGTGTTCAGGACCGTCTGCATCTGGCTGTAGCTCAGCCGGCCCGTACGCCAGTCGACCCAGCCGGCGAGCCGCAGCAGCACGTCGCGGGCCTGCGTGCTGCCCACGTAGCGCCATACGTCCAGCAGGCCCGCCAGCGTCTTGTGGACGCAGTAGTACGACACGCTGACCGCTTGACCGGCCTCGAGACCGTTGAAGTCGGACTCCGGGAAGCCGGACAGATAGCCGGTGTTGAACCCGGCGGCGCTGTTGTTGGCCTGACACTTCGCCAGCTCGGCGACCATGGAGTTGGCCTTGTCCCGGCACACCGTGTCACCGAGCACGGCGTAGGCCTGGGCCCAGGCGGACAAGAAGTGGCCCTGCATGTGGGTGCGGAATGGAAAGTTCGGGGCGTCCCAGCCACCGTTCGCCGCGGCGCCGTTCGTTGACAGCCGGTGGTTGGCCCGGAAGTTGTACAGCAACCGGTCCACATCGACGAACCGCAGGTACGACAGCGTCCGGTTCTGATTGTCCAGCCATCGGCTGGCCGTCAACCGCACCTGCCCCAGGTCGAACGCGTAGGCCGACACGCCGATGTCAGCGCGGACCGGCGCCACTGACGCCTCCGCGCTCCGGACATCCACGACGCCGGCCGTCGCGGCGAGACCAGCCACCACGCCTCCGCCGGTCGCCTGCAACAACCGACGGCGGCTCAGGGGTATCGAAAACACATGAACCTCCTGGAAAGAACGGGAACGTACCGACGCGGCGATTGTTAGCGCTCACATAGCGGTGTTCAAAAGGTTGCCAAACAACATGGCAAGGCTCAAAGCGCCGGACAACGAAAACCATCCCGTGTACCCCGCGAAATGATCGGCTGGCCGCATATGTGCAGCTCACGTCGGTTATCGAGTAATCCGTGACGTCCGCCGACGGGACGGCTCCGGATGTGAAAGTTTCGACGCCGCCTTTACTCGACGGCGCCGTAACGCTTTTTTCCACAACAACCGATTTCGTTATGAGACCGACACCCGGAGCATTGCGATCACATCGCCAGAAGGACCCGCCGGCCGTCGGCGAGCAGGTCGAGGTCGACCTGCTCGCCCGAGTTCGGGGACCTCCGCGCGCCGGCCGCCCGGCCGGGGTGCGGAGCCCGGTCAGCCGAAGCTGTGGGTCGCCACCGCCTGGACGGCCGGGAGCGTGGGTGGCTGGGCCGGGTCGCCCGTCGGCACCAGGCGGGTGACCGCCTCCGGCATCGCACCGACCGTGAAGGCGCGGACGGTCGCTCCGGCGGACACGGTGACGAACGACGCCACGGCCGGCACCGCGTCGGGCAGCGGGACGACGTGCTCCCCGGCGTCGAACCGGGCGTCGAGCACGCGCAGCGAGGTGCTCGTCGGCTCGGGCGGCGCGAACGAGGTGCCCCACCAGGCCTCGACGACCACCCGGGCCGGCTCGGGCAGGGTGAGGCGTACCGACCGCCGTGCCGCGTCGTACGCCACCGCGTCGTCGTCCCCGGACCCCGGCACGGCCGCCTCGACCTGGGCGGCGATGAGGCCCGCGATGCCGGCGAGTCCCTGCACGAACGCGACGTGCCCGTTGTCCTTGGCGATTTCCTCCCGGAGGTACTGCTTGGTGCCGGGCGGCACCATCCCGCCGAAGACGACGATGTCGAGACTCGCGGTGTCGTACTGCGACAGGACCTCGTCGAACTGGTTGGTCGCGTCGGCGTGGAAGCCCCGGCCGCGAAGGATCTCGGCGACGTCGAGAATGACGCCGGGGCTGCGGCCGATGATGAGGACTCGTCGGGACATGCGGTGGCCTCCTGCTGGTGTTGATGTTGGCAATGCCAACAACTGGTAAAATCTGGTCATGGAACATCCGCCGAGCCTCCCCGCCCGCATCGGGGACCGTCCGACCTGGCTCATCAGCCGGACCTTCGCCCGCTCGTCGGGCCTGCTGGCCGCCGGGTTCGAGGCGTCCGGCCACGGCCTGCGCAGTTACCACTACCGCCTCCTGGCCGCGCTCGAGGAGTTCGGCCCGGCCAGCCAGGCGGACCTGGGCCGCGGGACCGGGATCGATCGCAGCGACGTCACGGGCGCACTGTCGGAGCTCGAGTCGCGCGGGCTCGTCGAGCGCTCGGTCGACCCGGAGCACAAGCGGCGCAACGTCGTCACCATCACGCCGGCCGGCCTCGAACAGCTCCTGGAGCTCGACCAGGTCATCGACGACGTCCAGGAGCAGGTCCTGAGGCCGCTGACGGACGCTCAGCGGCGCCAGTTCATCGCCCTGATGACGACGCTGCTCACGGCCGAGGACCAGTCGCCGCACGGATGAACCCCGGCGACGTGGCAATCGCCCCGGCGATGGCCCGCATGCCCGCGTCGTTGGGATGCACGCCGTCCCCGCTGTCGAACTCCGCCCGCATCCGGTCCGGATCAGCCGGATCGGCGAACACGTGGTCCAGGTCGACGACGGCGTCGAAGCCCCCGCCGCCGCGGATCCATTCGTTGACGGCCGTGCGGACCGCCTCGCCGCGCTCGGTGTAGTAGGCCGGGATCGCGGCCCCCTTGGTCGGCATGAGCGTCGCGCCGACGACGCGGATGCCGCGCCGGTGAGCGGCGTCGATCAGGGTCCGGTATCCGTCGATGAGCGCCGCCGCGCTCACCGGCTCGCCTGTGGTCAGCGTGCTGATGGCGATGTCGTTGATGCCCTCCAGGAGGATCACGCACCGCACGCCCGGCTGTTCGAGCGCGTCGCGGCGGAACCGGTCGAGGGCGCTCGCGCCACCGCCCGGGAAGGTGCCGAGCACCTGGTTGGTCGCGATGCCCGCGTTGAGCACGCCGATCGGGCGCCCCGCGGCGACCAGCCGGTCGGCGAGCTCGTCCGGGTAGCGGTGGTCGGCGTCCGTCGTCGAAACGGCCCCGTCCGTGATCGAGTCGCCGAACGCGACGACCGCGCCGCCGCCGTTTCGATCCGTGGCCCCGGCCACGTCCACGCCGGTCAGGTAGTACCAGGAGGTCGTCGTCTCCGCGAACGCGGCCGCGCCCTCGTCGCGCCGGTGGTCGCCGGCGGCCTTGTAGGACGTCGCGAACGAGCGCAGGTGGAAGGTCGCCGGCCCGGTCGGCCGGGCGAAGTACAGCGTGACGGACAGGCGCTGCAGCGGCGCGACCCGCATGCGGACGGCGTCCGACGCCGCCTCCCCGCCGGGCGGCACCACCGTCGAGCGCGACCGGTCGAAGGTCAGCGCGCGCATCGTCTCCGGCCGCACCGTCGCCCCGTCGCCCGCAAGGCCGATCGAGGCACCGGCGAGGAGCAGGGGCGTTGTGCCGTACACATTGGACAGTCGGATCCGCACGTCCGATCCGCCCCGGCTGACGCGAACGACCTGCCGGACGGACTGGTCGGCGAATCCGTCCATGGACCAGTTGGCCGGCCCCTGTCCGAACGGCGGGGGTGCCGCGGCGATCATCGAGGCCGCCCACACACCGCTCCAGCGGGTGTCGGACCCGGGCGGGGCCGCGCCGGCGGCCGAGGCGGTCAGGACCGTCGACGCCACGATGACGGCCCCGGCGATCGCGGTCTTCTGCCGGAATCGCACGTCAGCTCCTGCTCAGCGCGTTGATGAAGGTGTACTCGTTGGTCAGGCCCTGCGCGAACGTGTACCCGGACCGGAAGCCGCTGAGGTGCCGTCCGTCGTCGGTGACCAGCGCCCAGTAGCGCAGCGACCGCGTGTTCTCGCCGACCTGGCAGCTTTGGGTGGCCGGGTCGAGCAGCTCCGCGGTGTTGCCCTGCACGCGTAGCTCCCAGCGGCAGCCGTCAGGGGTGTGCGCGACGATCCGGTCGCCGCCCGCGCGCTCGATCCGCACCACGCCGGTCTCCTGCGCGGCGCCGCCCTTGTCGGTGACGGTGACGTTGGTCAGCGTCCGGAAGCTGAACGGGTCGTGGGCGAACGAGCCGGTGAACCGGTTCACCGGGGCGCCGGTGGCGCGGTGCCGCGAGGGCCGGCCCTTGGTGTTGAAGTTCATCGTGGTGTAGAGGATGTCGCCGTTGGGCTGGATGCTCTGCGAGACGATCTGCTCGCGTTCGGCGTCGCCGTCGACCTGGACCGACCACTGCTTGATGCTGTAGTACTGGCCGATGGTCGCGTTGAAACACAGCTGGGTCGGCGACGACAGCTCCAGGCCCGCACCCGACACCGAGAAGTTCCAGGTGCACCCCTGGTCGGTGTGCCCGTAGACCGTCCCGCGCGGGCCCGGGGTGAAGTCGATCCAGCCGACCTGGGGGATGCTCAGCGGCAGCGGCAGGTCCGGGTTGTGGTTGCAGGCGACCCCGCCGCCCGGGCACGCCAGGACGGCGACGTTGTTTCCGGTGGCCGAGTCCGGCTGGTCGTAGTTCCACCGGCCGAGGTACTTGTCCCGCGGCGGCGATGCCGTGGCCACGCCGACCGGGACGGCGACGGCGAGCAGGGCGGCCGGGGCGAGCAGCAGGGCCGTCCAGAGCCGGGTGCGGCGCCTCATCGTGACTCCGCCGGCGGAGTACTCGATGCGTTGAGGATGTCGAGGAATGCCACGACGCAGAGCGTGAGCAGGATCGCCCGGCCCTTCGTCGTGGCCGGCGCGATGCGCGCGTCCACTGCCTGCATGTTCTGAACCCTCCGACAAGTGTTGGTCTAGCCAACATAGCACGAATGTTGGCAGCGCCAACACTTGTCGGAGCCGGGCCGAGCCTGGGACACGGGTCGGATCAGCGGACCTCCGCGGACGGTTGCTCCACGAAGCGGTACAAGCGTGGTTATCGGCTCTCCTGAAGGGATGTCAGGTAGGCGCGCCAGCCGCCGTGGGCGGTGATGTCGGGGGCGTCATCGACGGCCACGGCTTCGCAGAGGAAGCCGGTGACGGTCGATCCGTCGTCAAGACGCACCTTTCCCAGGACCATGGGGGTGGGCAGGGCGGCCAGGAACGGGCCGACGGCGGCCGGCGGCAGTTCCCACAGCTCGCCTTCGATGGCGGCGCCCCCGTTGGTGACGCGGAGCAGTCCCGGTTTCGGTGGATCGGTAACCAGGGCGTGCAGGCGATAGTCCGGTGCGGTACGGACCTGGCGGAGCAGGCGGCCACCCGCCTGGGTGAGCTGGTGGTTGAGCGGCTGTCCGGTCAGGTGCCCGCCGACCACCATCATCGGCAGTCCCCGGTTGTCCGCGGCCGCCGGGGCCTCGCCGGCCAGCAGCGCGGCGACGTCGCGGGCGACCGCATCGGCGAAGCCGCGCGCGATGACCTGGACGCCGAAGTTGGTGGCGTCGGCCTCGCCGGCCGGCACGGCGACGGCGCTGAGGCCGAAGAGGTTGCAGAAGTTGGTGTAGGTGCCGACGGTGGCGTTGACACCGATCGGATCGGCGGTGACCTCGGCGATCGTCGGGTGGATCGGGGCGGTCGGCAGCAGGAGCGCGTCCGCGTCGCCCCATGCGGTCATGGCCTCACGGCGCAGGTGCGCCAGCTTTTCGGTGTCGGCGACGAGGACGTGGGCGGGGATGTCGCGGGCGGCACTGATGATCGCCCGGACGGTCGGGTCGACCTCGCCGGGGTGCCCGTCGATGAAGGCGCCGACGGCGGCGTACCGTTCGGCGACGAACCCGCCGTTGTAGAGCAGTTTCGCGGCGGCGAGGAACGGCGCCAGCCGGATCGGCCGCAGCCGGGCGCCGTGGGTCTCGAGGGCCTTCGCGGCCTGCTCGAACGCGTCGAGCCACGCCGGCGACAGGCCGGTCAGCTCGTCGCGGTCCGGCACCGCGACGATCGGGTGCGGCGGCGCCGCGAGCGGTGCGTCCGCCGGGTACACCGGATCGCCCATGAGGGCGATGGCCCGGGCTCCTTCGGCGACGGTACGGGCGAAGACGGTGACGCAGTCGAAGCTGCGGCAGGCCGGCACCACCCCGTCGGTGGGGACGAGCCCGGGTGTCGGCTTGATCCCGACGATGCCCTGGAACGCGGCCGGCACCCGGCCGGAGCCGGCGGTGTCGGTACCGAGAGCCAGGTCGGCGATGCCGAGCGCCACGGCCACCGCGGAGCCGGAGCTGGAACCGCCGGCGACCCGGGCGGGGTCGCGCACGTCGCGGACCGCGCCGTACGGGCTGCGCGTGCCGACCAGGCCGGTGGCGAACTGGTCCAGATTGGTCTTGCCCAGGATCAGCGCACCGGCGTCGACGAGCCGCTGCACGGCCGGGGCGCTGCGTTCGGGCCGGTAGGTGTACGCCGGACAGGCCGCCGTGGTGGGCAGGCCCGCGACGTCGATGTTGTCCTTGACCCCGACGAGCCTCCCGGCCAGCGGCAGGTGCTCTCCAGCGGCGAGACGGGCCTCCACGGCGGCGGCGTCGGCGAGCACGTCGCGCTCAGGGCGCAGTGTGATCCACGCTTCGGGTCGTTCGCCGAGGGCGAGGCGTGCGTAGGCGGCGCGGACGCGGTCGGTCGGTTTCACGCAAGCACCACCAGGGGACTGCCCGGAGCGACCTGGGCTCCGGGATTGACGAGGATGTCGGTGACCGTACCCGCCTGCGGTGCGGTGATGACGCTCTCCAGTTTCATCGCTTCCAGGGCGACCAGCGGCTGTCCCGCGGCCACGCGGTCGCCGGGGCGCACGTCGACACGCCACACGCTGGCGACGAACGGGGCCTGCACCAGCGCGCCGCCCTCCGGCACGGACACTGCTCCGGCGGCGGGCGGCGCCTCCGGTTCGGGGCGGGGGTCGAACTCACCGGCCGCTGCCCAGGCTTCGCGTTCGGTACCGAACGCGGCGGCCTGCTTCGCGCGGAAGGCGGCGATCGAGGCGGCGTTGCCGGCCAGGAAGGCTTCGTGGTCGGCGAGACGGAAGGTGCCGTCGTCGATGCGCAGCCGGTGCCGCCCGGCGGCGACGTCGGCGCGCAGGTCGAGCAGCTCCTCGGCGCCGACCGGGTACCACTGGATGCGGTCGAAGTGGCGCAGCAGCCACGGGTCACCGGCTTCTCGCTGCCAGCGGGACCAGACCTGCACGGTACGGCCGACGAACTGGTAGCCGCCGGGGCCTTCCATGCCGTAGATGCACAGGTAGGCACCGCCGATGCCGACGGCGTTCTCCGGGGTCCAGGTGCGGGCCGGGTTGTACTTGGTCGTGACGAGCCGGTGTCGCGGGTCGAGCGGGGTGGCGACCGGTGCGCCGAGGTAGACGTCACCGAGGCCGAGGACCAGGTAGCTGGCGTCGTAGACGGTGCGGTACACGTCGTCGACCGACGCCAGGCCGTTGACCCGGCGAATGAACTCGATGTTCCACGGGCACCACGGGGCGTCGTCGCGGACACCGTTGATGTAGCGGGCGATGGCCTCCCGGGTGGCCGGGTCGTCCCAGGACAGCGGGAGGTGCACGGTCCGGCTGGGCACGGCCAGGTCGCGGGTGGCGGGCAGGTCGGCCTGCAGCGCGCGGACCAGTCCGAGAAGCTTGCGCACCGGCAGCCGGGCCGGGTCGACGTGGACCTGCAGCGAGCGGATGCCCGGGGTGAGGTCGACGATGCCGTCGAGGCCCTCGGCGCGCAGCCGGTCCATCAGGGCGTGGGCGCGCATCCGCAGGCCGAGGTCCAGGGTCATCGGGCCGTACTCGATGAGCAGGTTGTCGTCGCCGGAGCGCCGGTAGGTGACATCCTCGTCGCGGGCCAGGACGCCGTCGTCGGCTGGTTTCAGCAGCGGTGTGAAGTCGAGGTCGGACACGGGCACGAAGCGCACGGTGTCGCCGGGGGCGAGCTGGCCGAGCTTCCACCGGTCGGCGGTGATGACGGTGGCCGGGCAGACGAACCCGCCGAGGCTCGGGCCGTCCGGACCGAGCAGGATCGGTACGTCGCCGGTGAAGTCGACGGCGCCGACCGAGTACGGGGTGTCGTGAATGTTCGACGGGTGCAGCCCCGCCTCCGCGCCGTCGGTGCGCGCCCACCGCGGCTTCGGGCCGACGAGCCGGACGCCGGTGCGCGCGGAGTTGAAGTGCACCTGCCACTGCGCGGCGTAGAACGCGTCGATGTCCTCGCGGGTGAAGAACTCGGGGGCGGCGTGCGGCCCTTCGGTCACCTTGATCTGCCAGTCACGGCGGATCACCGGTCGCTGCGCCGCCGCAACGGCAGCGGCGGCTGCTCCGGTCGGCGGTGCGGTGCGCAGGACGTCGCCCAGGCGCAGGGCCCGGCCGCCGTGCCCGCCGAACTGCCCGAGGGTGAACGTCGCCGCACTGCCCAGGTACGCCGGGACGTCGAGCCCACCGGCGAAGAGCACATAGGCGCGCAGGCCGCCGTCGGTCGCCCGACCCACGTCGAGGACCGAGCCGGCGGGCACCCGTACCGGCTCCCAGCGGGGCACCGCGACGCCGTCGACGGTGACCGGCATCGCCGCTCCGGTGACGCAGATGGTGGTGTCGGCCGTGCATCGCAGCGCCGGCCCGTCGACGGTGCACTCCAGGCCGGGGGCGCCTTCAGGATTGCCGAGCGCCTCGTTGCCGAGCCGGAACGACAGGTCGTCCATCGGCCCGGACGGTGGCACGCCGACCTCCCACAGCCCGGTGCGACCCGGCCAGTCCTGCACGGTCGTCAGCGTGCCGGCCCGTTCCACGACGACGCGCGGCTCCGTGTCGTGCACGCCGGCGAGGGTCGCGGTCGAGTGCCGGGCGGCGAGTACATCGCCGTGGCCGGTCGCCGCCCGCAACAGGCCGAGGTTCGTTTCGATGCCATCGACGCGAGTGGCGGCCAGGGCGCTGCGCAGGTTGGCGAACGCCTCGTCGCGGGTCGACCCGGTCACGACCACCTTGGCGAGCATCGGGTCGTACGCCGTGCTCACCTCGGTGCCGGCCTCGACCCAGCCGTCGACCCGCACGCCCGCCGGGAACTCCACGTTGGTGATGAGGCCCGCGCTGGGCCGGTGGTCCTGGGTGGGGTCCTCGGCGTAGACGCGGGCCTCCACAGCCGCGCCGGCACCGGCCCGGCGGGGGGTGTCCAGGACGGTGTCGTCGCCCTGGGCCAGGCGCAGCATCCACTCGACCAGGTCGACGCCGAGGACTTCCTCGGTGACCGGGTGCTCGACCTGGAGGCGCGCGTTGACCTCGAGGAAGGATGCCTGTTCGCGCTCGGCGTCGTAGACGAACTCGACGGTACCCGCCGACCGGTAGCTCACGGACGCGCACAGGGCCGCCGCCGAGGTGTGCAGCCGCTCGCGTACCTCGTCGGACAGTCCCGGCGCGGGCGCCTCCTCGATCACCTTCTGGTTGCGGCGTTGCAGGCTGCAGTCGCGGTCGCCGAGCGCGACGACGCGGCCGTGGCCGTCGCCGAAGACCTGTACCTCGACGTGGCGGGCGCGCTGGACGAAGCGCTCCAGGAAGACGCCGCCGCTGCCGAAACTGGCCACGGCGAGGCGTTCCACGCGATCGTAGGCGGCGGTGAGCTCGGCCGGCGTGTGGCACGCCTGCATGCCGATGCCGCCGCCGCCACCGGTCGCCTTGACCATCACCGGGTAGCCGATCCGGTCGGCGGCGGCGAGGGCCTCCTCGAGGCCGGACAGCAGACCGGTGCCCTCGATCATCGGTACGCCGGCCGCGCGGGCCAGCTCGCGCGCGGTGTGCTTGGCGCCGAAGGCGGTGAGCTGAGCGGGTGTCGGCCCGACGAAGGCGAGCCCGGCCGCTTCCACGGCGGTGGCGAAGGGCGCGTCCTCGGAGAGGAATCCGTAACCGGGGTGCACCGCACCGGCGCCGCTGGCCAGCGCCGCGTCGAGAACGCGGTCGACCACCAGGTAGCTCTGCCGGGCCGGGGCCGGCCCGAGCCGTACGGCCTGGTCGGCCAGGCGCACGTGCGGGGCGCCGCGGTCCGGGTCGGAGAAGACCGCGACCGTCTTGAGGCCGAGCCTGGCGGCGGTGCGGATGATGCGGCAGGCGATCTCGCCGCGGTTGGCGACCAGAAGGGTGTCGAACACGCGGCTACTCCCCGGTGACGATCATGCGGACCGGCGTCGGATCGAAGCCGTTGCACGGGTTGTTGATCTGCGGGCAGTTCGACACCAGGACCAGCACGTCCAGCTCGGCGCGCAGCGCGACACGCAGGCCGGGGGCGGAGATGCCGTCGACGATGCCGAGGCTGCCGTCCGGGTCGACCGGCACGTTCATGTACCAGTTGATATTGCTGACCAGGTCGCGTTTGCCGAGTCCCCAGCGGGCCCCCTCGATCAGGAAGTTCTCCACGCAGGCGTGCTGGTGCTTGGTGTGTTGCCCGTAGCGCAGGGTGTTCGACTCGCGGCTGCAGGCGCCGCCGACGGTGTCGTGCCGGCCCACCTCGTCGCCGACGACGGTCATCAGCGCCCGGCCTTCGTTGGAGCGCAGCACGCTGCCGGTGGTCAGGAAGATGCCGCCCTGCGCGGCGATCGTGTCCGGCGCCGAATAGCGTTCGACGGTGTCGTCGGCGTTGTAGAGCAGGCAGTCGACGGCCTGGTTGCCGTGCAGGTCCACAATGGTCAGGACCTGGCCGCGGCGCACGATCGCCGACCAGGGCGCGCGGGCCGCGACGGTCTCGTCCAGCACGATCCGGCCGGCGACCAGAGCCGGTGATGCGGCGGCGGTGGCGGTCATGCGATCCCCCGGGCGGTGAGGTATTCCGCGGTGTTGAGCAACGCGCGCTCGCCTTCGGGCGACCGCGACCACAAGGCGTCGGTGGGCGCGGTGGCCGGGCCGGGCCTGGCCTCAATGCGTGCGGGCGTGCAGGTGTACGCCTCGCGCGGATCGAGCGGGTGTGGCACGTTGGCCAGCAGCACGATCAACGGCATCTCGGCGCGCAGCTCGACCGTCGCCCCGGCCCCGGACGACCCGAGCCAGGTGAACGCGCCGTCGTCGCCGACGCGCACCCCCTGGAAGAACGAGATGCTCGGCGGCAGGTCCCGGCGGGTCAGGCCGTGTTTGGCGGCGGCCAGGGTGAACAGCTCCCGCCCGGCCGGTGTCGGGCTGTGCGGCGAACCGTCGCCGTACCTGCCGGTGTTGCCGGCGAGTGTCGAGGTACCGCAGAAGGTGTCCGAACGGTCCTGGGCGCCCGCCGTCACCGAGGCGAGGACTCGGCCCTGGTCGGACAGCAGCAGGTGACCCTCGCCGACGTACGCCTGCCACAGGACTTTGACGGTGTCGGCGACGTTGAGGCGCTCCCACGGCTCGTCGGCGTTGAACAGCAGTACCGACACGCAGGCGTCGCCGTACAGGTCGGTCAGTCGCAGCGTGGTGCCGCGGGCCAGCCGCTTGCCGGCGTAGCCGCCGCCCGGGACGGTCTCGGCCCAGCTGAGGCCGTCACCGGCCGGGACGGTGGGCATGCATTCCACGACGGTACCGCCCTGGGCGCGCGCGTGTTCGCGCGCGCCGGCCGTGGTGGCGGTGCTCATGCGGTCTCGCCCGCGGCGACGGGCGTGGCGAAGTTCAGCTGCGGGTGGGGGGCCGTGCTCCGGGCGCGGTAGCGCAGGTAGGCCGCGGCTCCGGCGAGCAGGGTGGCGCCGACGAACAGCAGCGAGAAGTAGTGCAGGTACCAGTGGGCGCCGGCCGGGTCGTAGACCTCCGGCCGGGGCCAGCCGAGGTTGAGGATCATGCCGATGCCGTAGAGGACGGCCAGGGCGTTGACGACGATGCCGAACCGGCCGAGGGAGAACAGCTTGCCGCCGCGCTCGGTGGCGGCGGCTTCCTCGCTGCTCGGCCAGCCTTTGCTGCGCCGGACGAGCAGCGGGATCGTCACCAGGGCGTAGGCGATGTAGAGCATGACGATGCAGACGCTCGTCAGAGCGGTGAACAGGGCGGGCTGGCCGATGTTGACCAGCAGGACCGCGGCCGCGCCGACACCGACGACGATCGCCGGCAACGCCGGGGTACCGGTGCGGGGGTTGACCTTGCTGAGCGCGCCGGAGAACGGCAGGACGCCGTCACGCGCCATCGAGAAGATCATCCGGCTGCCGGCGGTCTGGATCGCCAGGGTGCAGACCGCGACCGCGATCGCCACGTCGATCAGCAGGATCCGGCCGCCGGTCGCACCGAGGCGGCTCGTCAGCACGTACGGCAGGCCCTCGGTGGCCAGCCGGCCATCGGTCAGGCTCGGCGCGGCCATCAATGCGACGAGCAGCATCAGGCCGCCGCCGATACCGGAGGCGGCGAGCGCCCGCAGGATCGTCCGCGGTGCGACGTGCCGGGGGTCGCGGGTCTCCTCGCTGAGCTCGCCGGCGCTGTCGAAACCGACCACCACGTACGCCGCCATCAGCGCCGACACCAGGAACGGACCGACGTAGGACAGGCCGCTGCCCAAACCGCCGGTGTTGAAGACAACGCCCGGTCCCCGCTCGATGTTGAACAGCAACAGGATCACGACGGCCGCCACACCGATGATCTCCAGGGTCACGCCGGCGCTGTTGATGATCGCCATGAACCGGACGCCGATGATGTTCACCAACGTGGTCAACGCGATCAGGATGGACCCGAGGACGACGGCGTTTGTCGCACCGCTGGTGGAGGTGAGCGCGGGATCGCCGCCGACGAGCTGGAATCCGGACCAGATCTGCGGAAGCACGACCTGCAGGGCGATCGCGGCGGCGGCGACCGTGACGATCTGCGCGACGATCATGACCCAGCCGGCGAACCAGCCGATCATGGCGTTCGACAGCCGCCGCGACCACTGGTAGATGCAGCCGGAGAGCGGATAGCGGGCGGCCAGCTCGGCGAAGTTGAGCGCCACCATGAACTGGCCGGCGAAGACCAGGGGCCAGGTCCAGAAGAAGGCCGGGCCGCCGAAGGAGAAACCGAACGCGAAGAGCTGGAAGACCGTCGTGAGGATCGAGACGAAGGAGAACCCGGCGGCGAACGACGCGTAGCTGCCGATACTGCGGCGCAGTTCGGGTACGTAGCCGAAACCACGCAGGTCCACGGCGTCGGCTCGGTCGCTCGCCGGCGGTGTCGCCAGGGTGGGGGTAGTGGACAAGACCGCCTCCTCGATGCAGGCGGCGGCGGGTGCTGACCGACCCGCCGCCCGAATACCTGTCGGCTGACAGATTTGTTGACGTGAGATCGACGGTCGTTTCTCGCCCGTAAACCTTCGATTGCCGGATGTGTCGGCGCGGTTACGTCGCGGCCGGTCGACCGGGACGTCGACGGCGTGGGACGATGCGAGCGTGAGCTCCGCACCTTCAGTCGGTCGTCCCCGCTCCGGAGCCCGGCGCCTGCCTGTCGGTACGGCGCGGGAAGAAATTCTCGACGCCGCAGCCGAGCTCTTCGCCGAACGCGGGTACGCCGCCACCTCGACCCGCATGATCGCCGAGATGGTAGGGGTGCGGCAGGCCTCGCTCTACTACCACTTCAGCACCAAGGAACAGATCCTCGCCGAGCTGCTCGAGTCCACCGTCCGCCCGTCGCTCGCCTACGCCGGGCAGCTCGCCCTGGAAGCGCTGAGCCCCGCCGAAGCGCTGCAGGCGCTCGTCCGGTACGACGTCGGGATTCTGCTCGGTGCACGATGGAACGTCGGCATCCTGTACGCCCTGCCCGAGATCGCGACCGAACCGTTCACCCGCTTCCGCGCCGAGCGCGAGCAGCTCAGGATCGTGTACCGCCGGCTGGTCGCCGCCGTCGCGGGCGCGGCTCCGGCGCACGCCGACGTGACCGGCGACCTGGTCTTCGGGATGGTGGAGAGCGTCATCGGCATGCGCCGGGACCTGCCGGCGCTGCCGCCGCCGGAGCAGCTCGAACAATCGGTGGCCGAGGCAGCACTGCGCCTCGCCACCACCTCCTGAGCCGAGCCGGAGGGCGGGACGCCCGGGCCGCGGAGGTGGATGTTTCACGCGTTTGCCCCGGCCGCACGCTCGCGCCGGTCGCCGGAGTAGACCATGCGCGGGCCGGTGGCGATGATGGCGCCATCCCCAATCGCTAAACGCGAATCGCTGTCATGTACTGAAGGAGCCTCTGTGTCCATACGTCGCCTCCGCCGGCGCCGAGTTGTAGCCGTCGCGGCAGCGTCGGCATGTGTCGCCTTCGCCGCTGGCTGGTTCGTGAGCGGCTCAGCCTCGGCGGGCACGCTGTCCGGCGCCCTCTACCGCGACCCTGACTCGCAGGTCGTTCGCTGGGTCTCGGCGAATCCGAACGACTCGCGCATGCCCGTCATCCGCGACAAGGTCGCCAGTCAGTCGCAGGCGCGCTGGATGTCGAACTTCAACCTGTCCACCGTGCAGTCCGAGGTGTCCGCGTTCGTGAGCGCGGCCAACGCCGTGAACCAGGTACCCGTGCTGACGTCCTACGCGATCCCGAACCGCGACTGCGGCGGGGCGAGCGCCGGCGGCGCCCCCGACCTCAACCAGTACCAGCAGTGGATCTCCGGGTACGCGCGGGGCCTCGGCAGCCGGACCGTCATCGTGATCATGGAGACCGACGCGCTGGCCCTGCAGACCTGCCTGAGCGCCACCGAGATCCAGCAGCGCGACCAGGCGATCAGTACCGCGGTGCAGACGCTGAAGGCGGCGAACCCGAACGCCAAGGTGTACCTCGACGGCGGCCATTCCGCCTGGAACTCCGCGTCGGAACAGGGATCGCGGCTGGCCGCCGCCGGCGTCCAGTACGCCGACGGATTCTTCACGAACGTCTCGAACTTCCAGCCGCTCGGAAACGAACTCTCCTACGGCCGGTCGATCATCTCGAACCTGCAGGGCCGTGGCATCAGCGGCAAGCACCAGGTCATCGACACCAGCCGCAACGGCGGCGCGGCCGGCGACTGGTGCGCCGACGACAACACCGACCGCCGGATCGGCAACTACCCGACGCTGAACACGGGCGACGCCAACGTCGACGGATATCTGTGGATCAAGCCTCCGGGCGAGGCCGACGGCTGCAGCTACGCCGCCGGCAGCTTCCAGGCCGGCCTTGCCTACAGCCTGGCCGCCAGCGCGCCGTACCCACCGACCGGGTCCCCGACCGCCTCGCCGTCGGCCAGCCGCTCCAGTTCCCCATCGGCGTCGCCGTCGAGCTCCCCGTCGGCGTCGCCGTCGGGCTCGCCGTCGGCGTCCCGCTCGCCGAGCGCCTCACCGTCGCCGAGTCGCTCGTCCGGCGGTGGTGGCGGTGCGTGCAGCGCGACGTACCAGACCATCGGCTCCTGGCAGGGCGGATTCCAGGGCAACGTCACCGTCACCGCCGGGGCGTCCCCGATCAGCAACTGGACAGTGACCTGGACGCTCGCGAGCGGTCAGTCGATCACCCAGCTCTGGAACGGCACGCTCACCACCAGCGGCTCCAGCGTCACGGTGCGCAACGTGTCGTACAACGGCTCGCTCGGCGCGGGCAGCTCGACGCAGTTCGGCTTCACCGGAACCGGCAACGTCACGACGCCGACGCTGAGCTGCACCGCCTCCTGACCGATTGCCCGGGGCGCGGACCGAACACGGTCGGCGCCCCGGCCCGCAGGATGCCATAGCGGCCGCCGACGCCTTCGGCTCGTAGACGCGGCTCGCACGGGCTCATCGATCCGGCTGCCCGCCGAACCGCCGGCCGACCCGCCATGGGCCAGGACGGCCGGAGGGACACATCAGTCGAGGTCAAGACCCACTTCCGCCCCTCAGCCGAAGGGTCGATCGTCCTCGACATTTCCGGCCGATAACCCGCCGGTACCATCGACCTCCCTCAGCACCCGAACGTTCCTTCCGAGGAACTGCCAAGCTCCTTACGATGCAGACGAACGTGCATCCGAACGCGCCAGGCCGGGTCGGGAGGAGGACGCCGATGGCTGGCGACGAATCCTGGGGCCGCGTGGAAGCGGGGACGGCCGGAGCAGCCGGACGCGTCGCACCGCCCACCGTCGATGTGGCCCGGCCATGACGGACGCCTTCGTCATCCTCACCCTGGCCGAGAACGACTACCTGTACGGCACCGGGACGATCACCATCCGGGTGCGGCAGATGCACAGCGGAGAACTGATCTCGTACCACGACGAAACCTGGTACGAGATCCACGGCGTGCAACTGGGCCCCACCGGCCGGGAGCTCGGCGAGCGCACCGTGCTGGTCCGCGCCGCCCGGCTGCGCTGATACTGCCGAGGACGCATCCGAGGTCGGAGTGCGCCGCATCGAAGCCCGCCCGCTGCTCGATCGAGGCTCGGCCGGCGAGGTCGCCGTTCGATGGGCCGATCGCCGCGAGCCCGGAAAGTTTCACGATCGCGCGACGGCGTACAACCGCCACACCCAATCGAAATTGACCGATGAAACGCGGCCACCTAACGTAAGACGTCTGATGTATCCGGGACGACGGAGAGGCTAGATCAGATGTTGCAAAGAGCGAATCGCCGGCGCGGGCGCGTAGCGGTCGCGATCGGCATTGCGCTGACGGCCGCGAGCGTGCTGGTCGGATTCCCGTCCGCCGCACAGGCCGCGACGTCGATCACGATCAACGGCTCGTCGGGCGGCCGGGTGTTCGACGGCGTCGGCGCGGTCAGCGGCGGCGGTGGCAACAGCCGGCTGCTGGTCGACTACCCGGAGCCCCAGCGCAGCGACATCCTCGACTACCTGTTCAAGCCCGGCTACGGCGCGGCGATGCAGGTCCTCAAGGTGGAGATCGGCGGGGACACCAACTCGACGTCGGGCGCCGAGCCGAGCCACGAACACACGCGGGGCAGTGTCAACTGCAACCGGGGCTACGAGTGGTGGTTGATGGAGCAGGCCAAGGCCCGCAATCCCAACATCAACCTGGTGGGCCTGGCGTGGGGCGCCCCCGGCTGGATCGGCAACGGCAACTTCTGGTCCAACGACTCGATCGACTACCTGCTGGCGTGGCTGGACTGCGCCGGCACGCACGGGCTGACGATCAACTACCTCGGTGGCTGGAACGAGAAGGGCTACAACGCCACCTGGTACAAGAACCTGCGCTCCGCCTTGAACTCGCGCGGGTACACCGGCGTGAAGCTCGTGGCGTCGGACGACTTCGGGTGGGCGGCCGCCGACGAGTCGCTGCGCGACCCGGCGTTCGCCAGCGCCGTGTCGGTCTTCGGCAGCCACTACGTCTGCGGGTACCGCAGCTCGCAGGCCAGCTGCCCGAGCTCCGGCAACGCCGTTGCGACCGGCAAGGCGCTGTGGGCCAGCGAGAACGGCTCCGACGACTACAACGCCGGCGCGCCGGCACTCGCCCGCGGTGTCAACCGCGGCTACATCGACGGGAAGATGACCGCCTACATCAACTGGCCCGTCATCGCCGCCATCACCCCCAACATTCCCTGGGCCACCACCGGCGTGGCCGTGGCGCAGCAGCCGTGGTCGGGTTACTACTCCCTCGGCAAGAGCGCCTGGGTGATGGCGCAGACCACCCAGTTCACCGCCCCGGGCTGGCGTTACCTCGACAGTTCGAGCGGCTACATCGGTGGCAACCGCAACAACGGCAGCTACGTCTCGCTCAGGTCGGCCGGCAATGGCGACTACAGCACCATCGTCGAGACCATGGACGCCACCGCGGCGCAGACGCTCAACTTCAGCGTCGCCGGCGGGCTGTCGACCGGCACCGTGCACGTATGGTCCACCAACGTCCGGTCCAGCAACCCGGCCGACAACTTCGTGCGCGGCGCCGACATCACGCCGTCCGGCGGCGCCTTCTCGCTCACCGTCCAGCCCGGCTACGTGTACAGCATCACGACCACCAGCGGGCAGGGCAAGGGCTCCGCGGCCAGTCCCGCGCAGGGCAACCTGCGGCTGCCGTACAGCGACAACTTCGACGGCTACGCGACCGGCCGCGAGGCGAAGTACCTCATGGATCAGCAGGGCTCCTTCGAAATCACCGGGTGCGGGGGCGGGCACACCGGACAGTGCGTCCGCCAGATGTCGGACCAGGCGCCCATCTACTGGACGTCCGGCCACGCCGAGCCCTTCGCCCTGCTGGGCGACCTGACCTGGCGCAACTACACCGTCTCGTCGGACGTCATGCTGGAGAAGTCCGGCTACGCACAGCTCATCGGCCGCGGCAACACCTACAACCATCAGGGCCCGCAGAACCTCAACGGCTACTACTTCCGCGTCTCCGACACCGGCGCGTGGTCCATCCTGAGCAACAACACCAGCGGCAACTGGCGGACGTTGGCCAGCGGTACGACGTCGGCGTTGGGCATCGGGCGCTGGCACACGCTGTCGCTCACGCTGAACGGAAGCGCCCTCAGCGCCGCCATCGACGGCACCACCGTCGGCAGCGTCTCGGACTCCACCTGGGTGGCCGGCCAGATCGGCTACGGCACCGGCCAGGGCGTGACCGCACAGTTCGACAACCTGTCCGTCACCGCGGCCGGCGGCTCGAGCGGCCCCACCGGCGAGCTGCGCGGCGCCGGCGCCAACCGATGCCTGGACGTCAACGCGGCCAGCCAGGCCGACGGTGCCGTCGTGCAGATCTGGGACTGCAACGGCGGGGCCAACCAGCAGTGGACGCTCACGTCGAGCAACCAGCTGACGGTGTACGGCAACAAGTGCCTGGAAGTGCCCGGTACCACGTCGGGCACGCGCGCCCGGATCTGGACCTGCAACGGCGGCACCAACCAGCAGTGGCGGCTGAACGCCGACGGCACCATCGTGGCCGTCGGCTCGGGGCTGTGCCTGGACGTCAACGGCGCCGGCACGGCCAATGGCTCCGCCGTGCAGATCTGGACCTGCAACGGCGGTACCAACCAGCAGTGGATCCGCGGCTGACACCCTGAAGGCAATCCGGCGCACGGGATGCGCCCCTGGGGTCGGCCGGCAGTCGCCGGCCCCGTGACCATCACGCCCGCCGGCCGCAGCGCACGCTCGGCCGGCGGGCACCCGCATCCCCGCTCCCCCGTCGGCCGGCGCGCGACCGGATTGCCTGCAGCCGGATCGTCCATACACTGATCCGGTGAATCGGAGGCAGCACGGCGAATGCTCGCGCTGATCTGTCGGGCGCTCGTCGCCCGCCGAGTGGTGTCCGCGGCCATGTTCCTGCTCGCCACGCTCGTCACCACCGGGCTGAGCCTCGCGCCGTGGTACACGTCGCGGGCGGTCGACACCGCCACCGCCGCGCGCATCGCCGCCACCCCGCAGGCGCAGCGCACCGTCTCCGCGAACAGCACCGTCTCGGTCGACCTGGCCGGAACGACAGTGCTGCAGACGTTCGCGGCCTCCGCCCAGCGCGCCCTGGCGCTGCCGGTCGAGGGCCAAGCGGCCGGCATCGAGCTGGCCGCAACGGTCACCGCCGGTGACCGGCGACTGCTCATCCCGCTGCGGTACCGCGAGGAGCTGTGCGCCAACGCCGTCGTCGACGGGCACTGTCCGCAGGCGACCGGCGACGTGGTCCTCAGCGGGCAGAGCGCCGAGCGGCTCGGCGTACGCGTCGGCGACACCCTCGAGGTGTCCACCGGGCCGGCCTCGCCGCCGCGGTCGCTCCGGCTGGTCGGCATCTACCGGCCGGCCGACCCGCTGTCGTGGTACTGGGCCACGGCCACCGACGCCGCCTGGACGACGTTCGACACGGTGGCCGCCGCCGGTGCCACCGTCCGGGCCACCTTCGACGCGATGCTCAGTCCACCGGTGTTCAGCCACGACGGTGACCTCGCGCCCGCGATCGACCGCATCCATCGCGTACCGCTCCAGGTCAGCACCACCGGCGGGGCGCTCGCCGAGCGGATCGCCGCCGACCGGCGGGCCGTCGAGCGCGGCGTGCTCGTCGCCGCCGTGCAGCTGGCCGTCATCGGCTGGCTGGCGATGACGGTCGCCGCACGGTATGCCGCGGAGGAGCGCCGGTTCGACGCCGCGCAGCTCGCGCTGCGGGGCGCGCGGCGCTGGCGGGTGCTGGTGGCCACGAGCGGGCAGAGCGGCGTGCCGCTTGCGGCCGGGGCCGTGGTCGGCGGGCTCGTCGGAGCCCTCACCGGCGGCCCGGACCGGCTGCCGATCGCCGGCGGCGTCCTGGCGGCCGCGCTGGCCGGCGCGGTGCTCGCTGACTGGCGGACCACCCGGCTGCCGGTCGAGCGGCTCCTGCACACCGCGACCCCGAAACCGCCGCGGCTGGGCGCGGCCGTCGTCGAGGTGTGCGTGCTCGCGCTCGCCGGGGCGAGCACCTACCAGAGCCTCGCGACGAGCGACACGATCGGCGTGCAACTGTTCGCCCCGGCGCTGCTGGCCGCGTCGGCGGCGATCCTCGTGGGCCGGCTCCTGGTGCCCGCCGCGACGGCCGTCGGCCGCTCGGCGCTCGTGACCGGACGGCTCGCGGCCGGTTTTGGCGCGCTGCTGCTGGCGCGGCGCTCGTCGGCGTACCGCATGCTGCCCCTGCTCGCCGCGGCCAGCTGCCTGTTCATGCTCGCCGCCCAGGACTGGGCCGAGGCGCGCGACGCCCGGCACCAGCGCTCTCAGGTCGAGGTCGGCGGCCGGCGGGTACTCACAGTCGCCTCGGGCGACCGGGTCCGCCTGCTCAATGCGGTCCGCTCGGCCGACCCGGGCGGCCAGGAGGCGATGGCCGTCGTCGCCGGAGCCGGCCCGGGTGGCGAGCCGGTGCTCGCGGTCGACTCGCCCCGGCTGCCGTATGTGCTCGCCGCGCCGGCGGCCCTGGACAGCCGCCGGCTGCGGCCGGCGGTCCCGGAGCCGATCACGTTCGCCGGCACCAGCCTCACGCTGACGGCGAGCGTGCCGGCCGCGGACGCGCTGCCCGACGTCGGCGCCCACCCACCGACCGGACCACCGGTGTTGCTGGCCACGCTCGTCGTCGCCGCCACCGGCCTGCCGGTGACCGCCCGGTTCGCGCCCGTCGACGGTGCGGGCGGCACGGTCGGCGCGAGCGTGCCGGACTGCCGTCCCGGGTGCCGGCTCGTCTCGTTCGAGCTCGTCGGTGGCCGAGCGGTCGAACTGCGCCAGCTCGACGCCGACGGCCGGGCCGTGATCACGCCGGCCGTCTTCGCCGACCCCGGCCGCTGGCGCACCGGTGCCGGCAACATCGCCGCGACCGTCAGCATGCGCTCGTACGACGGGCGGCTCGCCCTCGCCGCCGTCACGGCCGGCCTGTCGAAGCTGCCGATCGACGACCGGCTCTACGTCGTCGACGCGCCCGTGCCGCTGCCGGTCGCGGTGGCCGGACGGCTGCCCGAGCCCGACGGGCGGGGCAACGGCACGCTCGATCCCTTCGGGAGCCGGGCCGTGCCCGTCGAACCATTCGCCGTGCCGCTCCTGCCGGGCATCGGCACGCGCGGGATCCTCGTCGACCTCGAGTACGCCGAGCGGGTCGCCGGCGGCGCCCCGAGCGCCGAACGGCAGCAGGTGTGGCTCGCCCCCGGCGCGCCGGCCGACCTCACCGACCGGCTCCGCGCCGCGGGGCTGACCATCGTCGGCGAGGACTCGGTCGACGCGGCCGATGCCCGGCAGGCGCGGTTCGGCCCGGCGGCAGCGGCGCGCTTCGGCCTGCTGATGGGCCTGCTCGGGCTGATTGCCGCCGCGATCGCGCTCGTGGTCATCGCGGCCGTCCAGCGCCGTGCCCGCAGCGACGAGTTCGTGGCCCTGCGCCGCCAGGGTGTGCCGGCCCGGGCGCTGAGCGCCGCCGGTCGCTGGGCCGCGCTGGTCCCGACCGTGCTGGCTGCGCTGATGGCCGCGCTCATCGCCACCGTGGCGCGCGTGCTGACCCATTCGCCGGTGCCGGTGTTCACCGATGGCTGGCCCGACCGGGCCGCCGCCCCGGGCGTGCGCGCGCTCGCGCTGCTCGTCGGCGTGGCGGTCATCGCCGCGTTGTTCTCCGTCTGCGCGCTGGCCCCCCAGTACCACAGAAGCGGGCGGCAATGGCGGCGCTGATGCTGGCGATGCTGCGTGCCCGGCGCGGCCAGGCTCTGACCCTGTGGCTCCTCGCGGTGCTGGCCACGGCCGCCGCGGTGGCGGCGCCGATCTACCTCACCGCGATCGACCGGGCGGTGGTCGCCGGAGAGGTCGAGCACGCCAGCAACGCCGAGCGCACGGTGTGGGTGTCGGCACCGGTCGAGCGTGCCTCGGGTGGTGCGATGCCCGACGAGTTCGAGCGGCTCGCCGCCGAGAAGGTGCAGCTGAACGGGTTCGTCAGCGTGTTCAACACGGAGTTCCTGGCGATGCCGGCCGGCCGGGACACCGCCGGCAGCGACCAGGTCCGCCGCATCGCCTTCCGCGAGGACCTGTGCGCGCATGTGGTCGTCGTGGCCGGGCGGTGCCTGATGGGCGGCGGCGAGACGGTCCTCACCAAGGCGGCCGCCGCGCGACTCGGGCTCGCCGTCGGCGACCGGGTGAACAACCAGGCCACCACGTTCAACAGCGCGCTCAACACGTTCGTCCCCGCCGGCCAGTCGTGGACGATGACGATCGTCGGGCTGGTCGCGGCCCGCGACCCGGCCGAGCTGTACTGGGGACGGGCCATCCGCAGCGAGCAGGACTACCAGAACGACCCGATGTACGTCGCGCGCAACACGCTCGCCGGCACCGACCACCCGCGCGAACTGCAGTCGTTCGAAGCCTCCGCGACCGACGGCGCCATCACCATCGACCGGCTGGCGGCGCTGCGCGGGTGGCTCGCCGCCGCGGCCGAGGACGACGACAACGGACGCGTCAGCGTCAGCACGGCGCTGCCTGACCTGCTCGACCGCATCGACCGGAGCCGCGAGCAGGCCCACCGCGTCATGCCGCTGGCCGCGATCCCCGTCGTGGTCCTCGCCTGGGCGGTGATCCTCTTCGCGGTCGCCAACGCCGCCCGCGCGCACCGCCACGAGTACGGCGTCGTCGCGTTGCGGGGCGTACCGAGGCCGGTCCTGTGGTGGCTCGCGGCCGGGGAGACGATCCTCGCCGTGCTCGCCGGTGCGCCGGTCGGCCTGCTCGTGGGCCGGCTGCTCGTCGGCGCGGCCGCACCAGCCCCGGCCCACCTGGACGCGGCCGTGCTCCCCTACGCCGGGATCGCCGTCCTCGGGGCGCTGCTCGCCGGCCTCGCCGTCCAGCTGCGGACGGTCAGCGCGCCCGTCGTCACGCTGCTGCGCGAGGTGGACCGCGGCTCCGCCCGGGTGCCGACACTGGCCCTGGAGACCCTTGTCCTCCTGCTCGCCGCGGCCGCGGTGTTCCAGCGCCGCAGCGGCGTGCTGACCGGGGTCACGCTCGTCGCCCCGGCTTTGGTCATCGCCGCGCTCGCGCTGGTCGCGGCGCGTCTGCTGCGGCCGCTGTCGTCCCGGCTGGCCGGGCGCAGCCTGCGCCGCGGCGCCCTCGTCCGCTCGCTCACCGCGTTCCGGCTGGCCCGGCGGCCGGCCGCGCAACGGCTCCTGGTCCTGCTCGTCGTGGCGTTCGGCTCGCTCGGCTTCGCCGGCCTCGAAACCGTTGTCGCCGACCGCGACCAGCAGTACCGGGCCGAGCTGACGGTTGGCGCGCCAACCGTGCTCTCGATCGGCCAGACCACCCGGACCGAGCTGCTGAAGGCCACCCGGACGGCCGACCCGGACGGCCGCTATGCGATGGCGGCCGTCCCGATCCAGGCCGTGAGTGCGAACCTGCCGTCGTCCCTCGCCGTCGACTCGACGCGGCTCGCCGCGGTGGCCTACTGGCGCGCCGACTACTCGTCCGAGCCGGTGTCGGCGCTCGCCTCGCGGCTCCGGCCGGCGGCCGGTACCGGCCTGACGCTCACCGGTGCCACCGTGGACCTCGACCTGACCGCCGTTGACCTCGCGGGCCGGCCGGCGACGGTGACGGCGCTCGTCGCGCCGGCCGGCGGCGTCCAGCGGGCCGAGGTCAACTTCGGGTCCCTGTCGCTCGGCCGGCACGTGTACACCGCACCGTCGCCGGCCTGCACCGCCGGCTGCCGGCTCGTCTCGTTGCAGTTCGGGCTGCCGAACTATCTCGGCCCGCCGGTCCGGCTCACGCTGCACGCGATCCAGGGAACGCCGTTCAGCGTCGACTGGCGGATGCCGTCCGGGGCGACCGCCACCGCCGCCGGCGACGGGCTCGGGGTCACACTGCCGCCGTCACCGCGCCGCGAGGCCGGCAGCCTGCTGCCGCCCGACGTACCGCCCGCCCTCCCGCTGGTGTCGACGGGCCCGCTGCCGCCGGACGGCGCCTACGCCTCCTTCGACGGAGCGGTCGGCGCCGCCGTGGTCGGGCACGCCGAGCGGCTGCCCCGGCTCGGCCGGCGCGGCACGCTCGTCGACCTGGAGGCCGCCGACCGGGCGGCGCCCGGCTCGGAGCTCACCGGCCTCGGCGAGGTGTGGCTCGCCCGCGACGCCCCGCCGTCGATCGCCGCGGCGCTCACCGCCGCCGGGCTGACCATCGTCGGGCGGCGCGCCGTCGCCGACGAACGCGCCGTCCTGGCCCGGGCCGGTTCGGCGCTGGCCCTGCGTTTCTTCGTCCTCGCCGGAATGCTTTCGGTGCTGCTCGGCGTTGCGGGGCTGGCCGTCACGACCATCACCGCGCCGCGCGGCGAGCTCGCACCGCTGCGCATCCAGGGCCTGCCGGCCCGCGTAACCCGCCGGGTCGCGTGGTGGTCCCCGGCGGCACTCGTCATCGCCGCGTTGCCCCTCGGCGCCGTCTGCGCCGTTGCGGCGTGGCTGCTCCTCGGCACCGCCGTACCGCAATAGCGTGAGGTACCTCCCGACCGGCAGCGTCACACCTGGTTCTGCCCGCCGTCGACATACAGGTTCGATCCGGTCACGAACGAGCTCTGATCCGAGGCGAGGAACGCCACCATGTCGGCGACCTCTTCCGGCCGTCCCATCCGGCCCATCGGTACCTGATCCGTCAGGTCGGACTTGAGCTGGCCGACGCGTTCCGCGCTGGGGGCCAGACCCTCGATGCCGGGAGTGTCGATCGGGCCCGGCGCGACGGCGTTGACCCGGATGTTGCGGGCCCTGAGTTCGTTGGCCCATGTGCGTACAAAGGAGCGCAGAGCAGCCTTCGACGCGGCGTACACCCCGAACGACGCCTCGCCCCGGTCGGCCGCTGTCGAAGCGTTCACGATGACCGACGCGCCGTCGTTGAGCAACGGGAGCGCCTTCTGCACGGTGAACAGCACGCCCTTGACGTTGATGTCGAAAATCTTGTCGATGTGCTGCTCGTCGACCTGCTCCAGCGTGGCGAACGAGCCGACACCGGCATTCGCGAAGAGCACGTCCACCCGGCGACCCTGCTCGCCGACCGTTGCGTAGAGCCGGTCGAGGTCGGCCAGATTCGACACGTCCGCCTGAACACCTGTCGCGTTGGCGCCGATGTCCGAAACGGCATCGTGGAGTTGCTCCTCGCGCCGTCCGACGACGAAGACGTGGGCGCCGTCCGCGGCGAGGCGCCGCGCCGACGCGAGACCGATGCCCGTGGTGCCACCGGTGACGACCGCGGTCTTGCCGACAAGCTTGGCCATGAGTACTCCCTGCGGCGAATCTGTACCGTCCGGAATCGGGACAACGCGACGACCGGACGGCTCCCGCGACCAGTACCCGTGAGGGCCCGGCCTATGCCACCGCCGCCCCGGCCCTTCCGGTGGGCCCACCGTCGGCCGAGGAAGGTGTTCACCACGCGGGATGAGGTGGCTTCCCGGCGATCGGCCTAGCGTAAGACCATGCGACTGGTGGTCGATCTGACCCGGTGCCAGGGGTACGGGCAGTGTGTCTTTGCCGCGCCCGGGGTGTTCCAGATGCACGGCGACGAAGCACTGCTCTACGAGCCGAACCCGGACGACGCACAGCGGGAGAAGGTCCTGCGAGCCGCAGCGGCATGTCCGGTGCGGGCAATCGTGCTGGATCCGCGACCGCAGGAGGCGACCCCGGCCGCCGCCGGGACGCGACCCGCCAAGACGCCCACCGGCGTAGAACGGATCGTGATCGTCGGTGCGTCCCTGGCCGGACTGCGCGCTGCGGACACCCTTCGCCGCGAAGGCTTCACTGGGTCGTTGACGCTGATCGGCGACGAGCCCGACAAGGCGTACGACCGGGTGCCGCTGTCCAAACAGGTGCTGACCGGATGGGTGTCGGCACAGCACACGGCGCTGCCCCGCGGCGAAGGGCTGGACGCGGAATGGCGGCTCGGGCAGCCGGCCGTCGGGCTGGACCGGCGCAACAAGCGGGTGCTGCTCGCCGACGGCGAGGCGGTGCCCTTCGACCGGCTGCTGATCGCGACCGGGGTGCGGGCCCGGCCCTGGCACAACGCCGACGAGGCGAAGCTGGACGGCGTGTTCACGGTACGCGCCCGCGCAGACGCGGCCGGGCTGCGGCAGCGGCTGGCGGCCGGACCGGGGCACGTGCTGGTCATCGGCGCCGGGTTCATCGGCAGCGAGGTCGCCTCGGACTGCCGTGAGCTGGGGCTCCCCGTCACCGTCGTCGACCGTGGACCGGCACCGCTGGCCGGCGCGCTGGGCGCCGCGGTCGGCCGGGTCGCGGCCCAGATGCAGCGGGACGCCGGCGTCGACCTCCGCAGCGGCACGTCGGTGCTCGCGATCGAAGGCGACGGGGACGGGCGTGTTCGCCGGGCGCGGCTGTCGGACGGCAGCACGCTGGACGTCGACGTGGCCGTCGCGGCCTTGGGTAGCGAACGAAACGTCGAATGGCTCCAGGGGTCGGGCCTGGCCGCCGGTCACTGGGGTGTGGCCTGTGACGCGGGCTGTCGTGTGTTTGACGTCAACGGCGTGGTGACCGACGACATCTTCGTCGCCGGCGACGTGGCCCGATTCCCACACCCGCTCTACGAGTATCAGTTCATGGCCCTGGAGCATTGGGGGAACGCCGTCGACCAGGCCGAGATCGCGGCGCACAACATGACCGGCACCGGGCCGGACCGCTGGGCGCACCTCGCCCTGCCGGTGTTCTGGTCCACCCAGTTCGGCACCGAGATCAAGTCGATCGGGGTTCCCACGTTCGCCGACGAGATCGTCGTCGCGCAAGGCTCCGCGGCCGATCGCCGGTTCGTGGCCGCGTACGGCCGCCGCGGCCGTATCACCGCCGCGGTCGCCTTCGACCACGGGATGTGGCTCGACTTCTACCGCGACCTGATCGAGCAGGCCGCACCGTTCCCGCCGCGGATGCGCACCGTCGACCCGTCGCCCACTCGGCAGCCGGTTCCCGTGGAGATGCGGCCGGAGCCGTCCTTCCAGGCCACGGTGGTGCTCACCGGCCACCAACCGAGCGAGCGCCGCGCGGTGCTCGTGCACAGCGGCTGAGCGTTGCCGGGATCGTCGATCAAAGGACGGGAAGGAAACCGTGATGGCAGCGGCCAGCGTATTCGAACAGATCCTGGACCCCATGCACCGGGCGGATCCGTACCCCTTGTACCGGGAGTTGCGCAAGACCCCGGTCGTCCGCGAGACCGACGGCAGTTTCGTGGTCAGCAGATACCGCGACATCGTCGCGTTGCTGCACGACCCTCGCACCAGCTCGCGCGAGGTCGTCACGCTGCCGGGTTTCATCTCGAAGGATTCGCCGGAGCATGACCGCATCCGCAGGGTGATCGGCCGGCACTACGGCCCGCCGCACACACCCGAGCGCATCGACGGCATGGCGCCCGACCTGCTCGACGTGGTGACCGGGCTGATCGACCGTCTGGCCGGCAGGACCGAGGTCGACCTGGTGGACGACTTCGCGTACCCACTGCCCGTGACGGCGATCTGCCGCCTGCTCGGTGTGCCGCTGGAGGACGAACCCCGGTTCCACGCCTGGGCCGACGCCATCGTCGAGGGAGTCGATCCGCAAGCCAGGGACGAGCCGGCACGTCGTAAGGGTGCTGCCGCCGTTGCCGAAATGAGCGGCTACTTCGACACATTGGTCGACGCTCATCGCGCGATGCCGGGCCAGGATCTGCTCTCGGCGATGATCACCGACGCGCACACCTGGGAAGGAATGTCGCGGTCGGAGTTGCTGTCCAACGCCTGCCTGCTGCTTGTTGCCGGGCACGAAACCACAGTCAACCTCATCGCCAACGGGATGCTGACATTGCTGCGCCATCCGGAGATGCTCGACCGGATCCGCCGGGAACCCGACTTCGTCATCCTCACGGTCGAGGAGCTGCTGCGCTATGAACCGCCGGTGCACATCCTGATCCGCAAGGCACTGGACGACATCGACACCACCGGCACCACAATCCCGGCCGGCGCGACGATCCGGCTGGTCCTTGCTTCCGGCAGCCGGGATCCCGACCATGTACGCGAGCCGGACCGGTTCGATCCGGACCGCCACGATCTGGAGCGGGTGGAGTTCCGCCCCGACGAGAGCCAGCATCTGGGCTTCGGCGGCGGCGTCCACCACTGCTTCGGTGCGCCGCTGGCCCGGCTGGAGACCCAGATCGCGCTCACCGAATTGGCCCGGCGGCTGGAGCATCCCCGCCTGCTCGCCGACCCGCCGCCGTACCGGCCCAATCCCGTCCTCCGCGGTCCGCGACACCTGCCCGTCGCCCTCGACGGGGTCCGCACGGCCGAGGATCGCCGCACGCGAGGCACTACCGGGCTCGTGGAGTCGGTCTCCTGAGGAGGCCGGGCCGCAAGACTGACTCGGACCCTATGGAACCCACGCCGGAACGCAGCGCCGACGAGCTGAGGTGGCTCGCCGACGAACAGGCGTCGATGGGGCGGATCGCGATGCTCATCGCGCGGGGATCGCCGTCGCCGGTGGTGTTCGCGACAGTCGCCAAAGAGGTGGGCCGCCTAATGGACGCCGAGTCCGCGGCCGTGGCCCGGTACGACGCCGACGGCGCTGTGCCGGTCGGCGTTTGGGACCCGGCCGGGAACGCCGCAGCGACCGGCGAGCGGATCCCGCTCGGCGGGCAGGACGTTACCACGCGGGTCCACGAGACCGGCCGACCGGCGCGGATCGACCGGCGCTGCGCCGACGACGCCCACGCCGCCCGGTCGGAGCTCGGCGCGCCGATCACCGTCGAGGGCCGCCTCTGGGGAACGGTGGTCGCGTGGTCGCCGCGCGAGGCGGGCATTCCCGCCGACGCGGAGGGCACCCTGACGGATTTCGCCGACCTCATCGCGGTCACGATCGCCAGAACCGAAGCGCACGACAAGCTCCTCCAAGTCGCCGAAGAGCAGGCCGCGCTGCGCCGGGTGGCGACACTTGTCGCCCAGGGAGTGGGCCCGGAGCTGGTGTTCGCCGCGGTGGCCGAGGAGGTCGGCGCGCTCTTCGACGCCGACACTACGGTGATCGTGCGGTTCGAGCCGGACGGGGAGGCGACCCTGATGGGACGCGCCGGCTGCATCAACCTCGAACCGGGAGCGCGCCGGAAGCTCGACGAGCGCGCCCCTCAAACGCCCGTGCGCGAGACCGGCCACCCCGTCCGCTTCGATGTGGACGACCCGGCGTCGCCGGGCGTTCCCGCAAGCGCCCGCGCAGAAGGAATCCGCTCCGCCGTCGACGTACCGATACCGGTCGAGGGTCGCATCTGGGGCACGATCGGCGTCGGCTCCCGAGGTCGGCAGTTTCCTGCAGACACCGAGCACCGGCTGCACGAATACACCGAACTGATCGCACAGGCGATCGCGAACGCCGAGGCGCGCAGCGAACTGGCACAGACACGCGCGCGTCTCGTCGCCACCGCCGACGCAACACGCCGACGCATCGAGCGGGACCTGCACGACGGAGCCCAGCAACGGCTGGTATCGCTGGGGCTGCAGGTGCGGGCGGCGCAGTCCGCGTTCGGTGCGGAGCTCGACGGCATCGCGACCGGGCTGACCGAGGCGCTGGACGAGCTGCGCGAGATCGCGCACGGAATCCACCCCACGATCCTCGCCGAAGGCGGTCTGGTTTCCGCCCTCAAGGCGCTCGCCCGCCGATCGTCCGTGCCTGTGGAGCTGAACATGCAGACGTCAGTGCGGCTGCCTGAGCCGCTCGAGGCCAGCGCGTACTACGTGGTCGCCGAGGGGCTGACCAATGTGGCCAAGCACGCGCAGGCCTCCGTCGCCACGGTCACCGTCGAGGTCGTCGGCCAGCAGGTACGTGTTTCGGTCCGCGACGACGGTACCGGCGGGGCGACCTTCACCGGCAGCGGCCTTGCCGGCCTCAAGCAACGCGTCGAGATGCTCGGCGGACGGATCTCCCTTGACAGTCAGCCCGGGGCCGGGACGACCCTGCAGGCAGAGCTACCACTCACTGTGGCCGACGGCGGCATCGGCACGAGTTCCGCATGACCCTCTCAACGGCAGGGCGGCGCACAGGCCCCGCAGGTCGCGCCGAGCACGCATCACCGTGCCGTCCGGGCGCACGACGGCGGCGCATGCGCCGCCTTGCATCAGCCACCGGTGCAGTTGACTGCCGGGTGGGGCGGCGACCATCACCGCGCCGCGCCGTTCGATCTCGGCTCGTTGCGCAACGGACGGCACGATGGACGTGACCAATGCAAACCGGCCTGCTGCCACGTCGTCGAAGCGGCCGGCGCCGTCGACGACCGCGTTCGGGCACAGCGTGCCCGCCAGGCTGCGGCGCAGCCGTTGCCGCAGCACCAGGGCGGATCGGCGCAGCGCCGGTGTCGCGCTGTGCATGACCTGCTGCCTGAGGCCGGGTATGAGGCGCCACCGCGGCGTCACCACGCGGCGGATGATGTTGCCCAGCCGGCCGCCGCCCGTCATCGCGGTGCCGAGCAGTATCGCCAGCCTGATCATGGCGCGAGCGTGGGCCTTGCGTTCGATCTGGTAGGTGTCGAGCACAGTGTCCGGCAGGGTCCCGTCGAGCACCCCGGCCAGTTTCCAGGCAAGGTTCATCGCGTCGCGCAGCCCGGCGGACATGCCTTGACCGATGAACGGCGGGGTGAGGTGGGCGGCGTCGCCGAGCAGAAACACTCGCCGGTCGCGCCACCGGTCGGCAACCTGCCCGCGGAAGGTGTACTCGGCCACTCGCAGGATGTGCAGCGCCTCGGCCGGGATGTCCCTGGTCCACGGCATGATCAGCGGACGCAGGTGGGTGATGTCGCGGAAGTCCTCGTCCGTCTCACCCGGCGTCAGGCGGAACTCCCATCGGTAGCGGGTGCTCCCGACACGCATGTACGTGGCCGCGCGGGCGGGATCGCAGACCTGATGGACGCCTTCCCAATGGCCAAGGTCGACGTCGGTGGCCACGTCGACGACGAGCCACCGCTGCGTGAAGCGCAGATCCTGCATCCTGGCGCCGACCGCGGCCCTGGTGAGGCTGTTGGCGCCGTCGCAGCCCAGGACATAGTCGGCGACGACGTGGTACCGCGTGCCGGTGATCCGGTCGGTGACGTCGACCCGCACGCCGCCGGCCCCCTGGGTGAGCGCGGTGACCTCGGTGCCGCCGCGCAGGGTCACACTGCCGTACCGCCTCAGGTTCCCGCGCAGGATCGCTTCCAGCTCAGGCTGGTCGAACATGCTTCCCTCGGGATAGCCGTGCCGACCGTGCTCGCCGTCGCGCCGGAACTCGGCCAGCACCCGCATGCTGCGGTCGACGAGCCGCAGCCCTCGGTGCGGCCTGGAGATCGCGGCGAACTCCTCGCGCAGCCCGAGGCGCGCGAGGATACGGTGGACCTCGTCGTCGAGGGCGACCGCACGCGGCTGCGGGTAGACCGACTCCCACCGCTCCAGCAGCAGGCACTCGACGCCGTACTGGCCCAGCAGCGTCGCGGCGGTGAGCCCCGTCGGGCCCGCGCCGACGATGACCACGCACACCGCGCTCACCGCGTCACACCGAAGTGGAGCGCGAGAGCGGCATCCGTCCGTGTCATGACAGCACCACCAATCGCCATCCGACGGCATAACGATCAACGACGGCCTTGACGGCCGCAACGTCGGCGGACGCAGAGACCTTCACGGTGGCGACGATGGCGCTGCCCTCGATCATGGCTTCGACGTCGCGCACCCCGGCGATCTCGTCGAGCGCGGCGAGGAGCTCCCTACGGGTGGCGTCCGTCCGCAGCGCGAGCCTGTACAGCTTGCCCACGGCGGTGACGGGTAACGCGTCGAGGACCGTCACGGCCTTGGGTGCTGCGGCAGGGTCTGATACCCGCTCGCGTGCCCACTCACGCAGGTCGTCCTCGGTGACCGCAGCACCGGGCGCAAGGGTGACGTAGGCGACGGGTACCTCGCCGGCGTAGGCGTCGGGGCGCCCGACCGCGCCGGCCGCGGTGACCTCGGCGTGGGCCAGCAGCGCGTCCTCGATGACGGCGGGGTCGATGTTGTGCCCGCCGCGGATGATGAGGTCCTTGGCCCGGCCGGCGAGGTAGACGAAGCCTTCGCCGTCGATGCCCGCGAGGTCACCGGTGTCCAGCCAGCCGTCGACCAGCTTGCCGAGCCCGTCCAGGACGTGGCCGTGCTCGCCGCGGCCGATCACGTAGCCGGGGAAGACGCAGGGGCCGCCGATCGCCAGCAGGCCGGTCTCGCCGGCGGGCAGGTCCTCCCAGGACCCGTCCGCCGCGGGACGGACCACCCGCATCTGCTGGTACGGCAGGCGCTGCCCGACCGCCCGCGGCCGCGGCGCGTCCGGGAAGCTGCGCGCGCTCGCGCAGGTCGCCTCGGTCAGCCCGTATCCCTCGACCAGGCTCGCCCTGGTGTGGGCCTGGAAGCCGTTGCGCACCGCGGTGGGCAGCGGCGCGGCCCCCACCATCGGCCACCGCAAGCTGCTGATGTCGGCGTCGACCGGGCACTGCGCCAGCGTGGTGTACACGGTGGGCACGGCGCTCATGGCGGCGATCCGATAGTGCTCGACGATCTTCCAGAACTCGCCGTACAGGGCAGGATCCCGATAGCCGGGCGGCCCGGCCCACACCACCGTCTGCCCCTTGAACAGCGGCGCGAGCAGGGTGACGACGAGTGCGTTGACATGGAACAGCGGAAGGGCCGCGAAGACCACCGTCTCCGGGTCGAACAGGTTGCTGGCGGCCAACATCCACGCGTCGACGACCTCGTTGGCGTGCGTGTGCGCGGCCAGTTTCGGGGCACCGGTGGTGCCGCCGGTGTGGAACATCGCGGCAAGATCCGATGAGCGGGGCGAGTCACCCTCGAACACCGACGGGTCCATGGCTGCGGCGAGCTCGCTGAGGTAGCCGCTGCGTACGCCCTCGACGGCGGGCAGCGGCGCGGGCGTGCCGGCGGCGCCCGTGGGCCGCAGTACGAGGATCGTGTCGAGCAGGCCGTCGCGGGCGAGCGCCAGCGCGGTGTCCCAGGTGTCCGGCGCGAGGTCGGGCCCGGCCGTGACCAGCACCCGGGCACCGGACTGCCGGAACAGTTCGGCGAGGTGGTGCCGGGACAGGCCACCGCTCAGCGGCGCCGCGATCCCGGCGAGCTGCGCGGCCAGCGTCCCGATGATCAGCTCGGCGCAGTTCGGTGCCATCAGGGCGACCGCGTCACCGCGCCGCACCCCGAAGTTGCGCAGCAGGTTGGCGTATTGGTGGACGTCGCGCAGAAGCTCGGCGAAGGTGCGGCGCAACGGTTCCCGCCAGCGGGTGGCGTCGGGCAGGACGTTGACCGCCGTACGGTCGGGCCAGTGTGTCGCTGCTCGCGCGAGCAGCGCATACGTCGATTCGGGCAGGCCCCGTGCCTCGAGCGGTACGGCTTCGATCGTGGCCAGGTCGTCGGGCGTGGCGTAGTCGGGCCACAGCAGGTCTTCGGTCATCGGGCGTACTTCACGACCGTGCGCTGCCGGCCGAGGTCGATCGCGTCGTCGTCGGTGGCGATCGCGGTCTCGACGACATCGCCGTCCTGAAGATACCGAGAGTTGCGGGCCTGGCCGCGGAAGAAGAGCTTCCATTTCACCGCGGGTGGCAGCAGCGAGACGACGAACATGACCGGCTTCGGCGGGGCACTCAGGGCGGTCCCGACGGGCGTGCCGGTCAGCAGCAGGTCGCCGGGGTCGAGTCGCTGGAAGCGGGTCAGCGCCTGCAGCGTCTGGACGGGCTGGTAGATCATGTCGGCGGCCGTCATGTCCTGCCGGAGTTCGCCGTTGACCCGCAGCTGCAGCCGCAGGTCGGTGAACCGCTTGAGCTCGTCGGCGTCGAGCAGCACCAGCGCGGGGCCGACCGGGGTGAAGGTCGGGTACGACTTGGCCTCGTAGAACTGGGTCTGCGGAAGCTGGACGTCCCGTGCCGAGATGTCGTTGGTGATCACCAGGCCCGCGACGTAGTCGGCGATGTTGTCCGCGGTGACGGTCGTGCCGACGGGCATCTGCCGGCCGAGGACGAGCCCGATCTCCGCCTCGTAGTCCAGCAGCCGCACGTGGCCGGGGCGGACCACGTCGTCGAACGGGCCGCTGATCGAGCCCGACGTTTTGCGGAAGAATGTCAACGGGACCGTCTCGGGATTACCGTTCGTGTCCCGGACGTGCGAGGCGAAGTTCGTCATCTGGGCGACGACGCGGCAGGGTGCCGTCACCGGGGAGACCAGGTCGAGGCCGTCGACCGGGACAGTGTCCCTGCTCGTCGTGGCCGCGAGGATTGCCGGCCGGTCGGCCAGCAGCCCGGCGGTGGTCGTGGCCATGGTGTTCACCTTGGCGGCGCCGGTGGGGGTGAGCACCCACCAGGCGTCGGCGGTACGGAGGACGGAAATGCTCATGAGGTGGCTACTTTCAGCAGGCCGCGGAGGCGGTCGAGGTCGAACTCGTTGTCCTGGCGCAGCGCGCCGATGACGGCGCGAAGCTCGCGAAACGCCTCCCGGCCCGGTTTGAGGCCGAGGAAGTCCCTGGTCACGGGCGGCCCCCACTGGGCAAGCCCGGAGGCGCTCATCGGCGCCCAGCCCGGCTCGAGCGTGCAGTCGAACAGGTCGCCGTCGCTGAAGTGCTCGACGAGGAAGCCGTCCGGGTCGCGCCAGTAGTCGAAGAGCTGGCTGCCCTGGATATGCCGGCCGATCCCCCAGGACCGCTGGTAGCCCCGTTCGAGCAGGTACTGCCCGCCGCCGGCCAGCGCGTCGAGGTCGGCGACTTGATAGGCCGAGTGCACGTAACGGTTGGCCGGTCCGAGGACCATCGCGAGTGTGTGGTGATCGGTGGGCGTGCTGCCGCGGTCGCAGCGGATGAAGCTCATGACCGGGCCGCGCTCGCGCTGCCCCTGGTAGTGGAGGAAGTCGCTGACGATCAGGCCCAGGTGCTCGAGATACCAGTCGAGCGTCTGGAGGTACTTCGTGGTCTGCAGCACGACGTGACCGAGCCGCTGCACCGCAGCCGGCTCCCGCGGCGGCCGTTGGGTGGCGTTCACGCGCGCTACGTCGTGCCCGACGTTGAACGTCAGCGGCAGCTGGGCGGGTAGCGCGGGGAGTTCGTGCGTGTCCGCGACGACGCGGACCCGCACGCCGCTCGGGTCGAGCAGCTCCACACCCACCCCACCCAGGCTCTCCGGCAGCGCGGCGACCGTCCTGCTCGTGGCGTCCGCGAGCCGTAGTACGTCGGTGGGGTCGGCGGCCTGGAAGGCGGCGCCGGCGAACCGCGACCGGGCGCCCCGGCGGATGAGTACACAGGGGGCACCCGCGTCGGTACCCCGCAGATGCAGCTCATCGGCGGTCCGTAGCGACGCGGTGAAGCCGAAGGCCCGGGCGAACACCTCAGCCCGGCCAAGATCGGGCTTCTCGAACTCCAGCCAGGCCAGGTCGTGCACCTTGACGACCGGGTTACGAGCTCTCCCCGGGTGCTCGCTCCGCAGGGCGCCGTGCTCGCTGTGCAGACCGGCGTGCGGGTCATGTTTGTCGATCACCGTGACCTCCCCCTTCGCGAAACTGACGAAATCTTCACTTCCGAAGGTAGCGTCAGTCAAGTGCCTCTTTCCGGACCCGGGAAGCGCAGTAGCCGATCCCGTACGCGCCCACGCCGCGGATGCGCCGCCACACGAGCAACGGCGCTCAGGTGATCATCTGGGTCTGCGACGGCCGGGCCGGCCCAGCACGGGAACGCCAACGCACGAAGCACGATCACCGGGCGCGCAGCCCGGGCACGGTGCCGCGACGGCCAGCGGCGACCGTTATCTGGTTGAGCAGTGGCGGCACTCACCGCAACGGAGCCGCCGCCGGTGACCCCAGCACCGCGCCGGATGACGGGGGGCTGCCCATGCCACCCGCGGGGGCTGGTCCGGCGCGCAGGCCCAACCGCGGTGCGCGCTCAGGTGAGGTCGGGTAGCGGTCGCCGGCAGATGTCGTGGGCCTGGTCGGCGGGCAGGCCCAGCATGCGGAGCAGGTCTTCGGTGACCTGGTCGGTGGCTTGCGCGTCGTCGCGTTCCGGGTGGTCGTGCAGCAGTTGGCCGAGGCACAGCGCGGCGCCGGCCACGATGGTCATGGCCAGTTCCGGGTCGCGCACGCTGAAGCGTCCAGCGCGCACGCCGTCTTCGATGTCGCGGCGGGCCCGTGGCGCGAGTCCCCGGTCAGAGGCTGCCAAGACCAGGCCGTTGGCGAGCAGGACCTTGCTCAGCTCGGGACTGCGCCGGTGGAGGCGCCCGGTCAGGCGGAAGCTCTGGGCAAAGACGTGGGCCGGGTCGTCGAGATCCTGGGTCAACTCGTCGAGCAGGGCACCGTGGCGTTCGAAGGCGTCCTCCACGGCGGCGTTGAAGAGCTGTTCCCTGCTGTCGAAGTGGTTGTAGAACGAGCCCATGCCTACGTCCGCGGTCTGCGTGAGCTCGAGGATCGGCACGTTGAGCTTCCCGGCGGCCATGAAGGTCTGGGCGGCGCGCACCAGCGCGGCCCGGGTGCGGGCCTTGCGCCGCTCCAGCCGGTTCGGCGTACTGCTGGTCGGCTGAGCCATGCGGCGTACTCCCGTGCAGGTCGTCGTCGCCCGCCACCTTACCAGCGATCTTCAGCGGTGAGGAAATCGTCAGGAAGGCCAGAC
Source organism: Dactylosporangium sp. NPDC049140 (assembly GCF_040648435.1). Taxonomy (NCBI): domain Bacteria; kingdom Bacillati; phylum Actinomycetota; class Actinomycetes; order Micromonosporales; family Micromonosporaceae; genus Dactylosporangium; species Dactylosporangium sp. NPDC049140. The sequence continues at coordinate 58,724 of NZ_JBEZDS010000040.1, forward strand.
TGACGCTAGGCTCGTGAGTGACGATTTCGTCAGCAACGTTTGATCGAACGGAGCCCCACTATGTACGCGGCCGTCGTCCACGAATTCGCCTCGCCGCCACACCACAAGGAGATTCCCGATCCGCAGCCCGCCGACGGTACGGTGCTCGCCCGCGTGGAGGCGAGCGCCGTGCACCAGATCGTCCGGTTGATCGCGTCCGGCAGGCACTACAGCGGCGCGGCGCGGCCACCGTTCGTGCCCGGCATCGACGGCGTCGTGCGGCTGCCCGACGGCCGTCGCGTCTACACCGGCGGATTGCCGCCGCCGTACGGCATGCTCGCCGAGCTCGCCGCCGTACGGCCGCAGGGCATCGCGGTCCCCGACGGGCTGAGCTCCGCCGTGGCGGCGGCGATCGTGAACCCGGCGCAGTCGTCGTGGCTGCCGCTCACCGCCCACCTCGCGCCCGGCGCCACCGTGCTCGTGCTCGGCGCCACGGGCGTCTCCGGTTCCCTCGCGGTACAGGCAGCCCGCCTCAAAGGCGCCGCAAGGGTGATCGCCGCCGGCCGCAACGCCGCGGGGCTGCAGCGCTGCCGCGAACTCGGCGCCGACGCGGCCGTCGAACTCGGCGACGGATTCGCCGACCGCCTGCGCCACGCCGCACCCGACGGCGTCGACCTGGTGCTGGACTACCTGTGGGGCCCCGCCGCCCTCGCCGCACTCGCCGCACTCGACAAGCTCGTCGCCCCGTCGTGGCGCGAGACGCGGTGGCTGCAGATCGGATCGGCCGCAGGCGCGTCGATCGAGTTCGATGCGGCCCTGGTACGCAGCCGTAACCTCCGACTCAGCGGACACGGCATCGGCAGCGGCGATCCGGCCGCCGCGCTTCCGGCGATCGCGGAGGTGCTGCAGGCCGCGGCCGAGGGACGGCTCACGATTGACCTCGAGTCCGTTCCCCTGCGCGACATCGAGCAGACCTGGGACCGTCGCGCCCGCCTGGTGTACGAGCCGTGATGCACAGACCGGTTCCCGGGTCAGGCGATGGCGGGTGCGCGGGCGCTGCCCAGGCGTCACGGATGCCGGTAGCGCTGAGGGCGACGATCCGCTGAACCCCGGCGGCGGCTTCGCTCGCGGGCGCCGGGCGCCGCCCGCGCGTTCCCCGCCCAGCAGTCGAGCACGGCGGGCGTGGCGAACCACGACCTCACCCGGCGTGCGCGAACGGTTGGTGGGCGCCACCACGGGTATGCATGCGGGGTTTGCCGTACCGAGGCGAGGGGGAAACGCGATGAGCGAGCAAGCTCCGCCGGTACTGTTGCTGGTCGGCGGCGACCGCGAGCGAATCGGCACGATGCAGCAGGCACTCGATCGGCGCTTCGGCGCCGACTACCGCGTCCTCACTGAGACCGCCCCAGAGCGGGCGCTGTCCGCGCTGGCCCAGTTGAGAGACCGCGACGAGCAGGTCGCGGTGCTGGTCGCGGACCTGGCTCTGCCCGGCATGACCGGCGAGGAGTTCCTGCGGCGAGCCCACGAGCTGCACCCCTTCGCCCGCCGGGCGCTGGCGGCGCCGATCTTCGACCGCCCGGCCGAACAGGCGATCTTCCGCGCGATGGCGCTCGGGCGGGTGGACATGATCCTGGTCCGACCGTGGGACCCGGCCGAGCATTGGCTGTACCCCCGCATCGGCATGATGCTCGACGAGTGGGTCCAGGAGACCCAGCCTTCCGGGGTCAACGCGATGCGGATCGTCGCGGAACCGGGCGCGCCGCGCAGCCATGCGTTGCACGACCTGCTGTACCGCAACGCGGTCCCGTTCCAGACGTTCTCGCCCAGCTCGCCGGAGGGCCGGCGGCTGCTCGACACGGCCGGCCGGGACGAGCAGCGGCTGCCGGTCTGCGTCTACTTCGACGGGCGGGTGCAGGCCGACCCGTCGGTGCCGCAGATCGCCGAGATGCTGGGGTTCCACAGCCGACCCCAGGCCGACCACTACGACATGATCGTCATCGGAGCCGGCCCCGCCGGACTGTCAGCCGCCCTGTCCGGTGCCTCGGAGGGACTGCGCACCTTGCTGGTCGAGCCACAAACGGTCGGCGGGCAGGCCGGCGCCACGTCGCTGATCCGCAACTTCCTCGGCTTTCCGTTCGGCGTCAGCGGCAAGATGCTCACCATCCTCGCCCGCGGCCAGGCGCTGCTGTTCGGCGCCGAGCTGGTCTTTGACCGCGCCGTAGGCCTCCACACACCCGGCCGACAGCACCTGGTCACCCTGGCATGTGGCAGTGAGGTGACCGGCGACGCCGTCGTGCTGAGCATGGGCGTGCGGTACCGCCGGCTGGACGCGCCCGGCGTCGAGGACCTGCTCGGTGCCGGCGTCTTCTACGGCGCCGCGCTGTGCGAGGCACCGGCCGCTCGGGGCCAGTCCATCTACATCGTCGGCGCCGGCAACTCGGCCGGCCAAGCCGCCGTCCATCTCGCGCGGTTCGCCGAACACGTCACCCTCCTGACCCGCGGGAAGTCGCTGTCCACCAGCATGTCGACGTACCTCATCGAGCAGATCAGCGCGCGTCCGAACATCACGGTCCGCGCCAACATGCAGGTCGTCGGCGCCGCGGGCGCCGGGAGGCTGGAGCAGCTCACCCTGTACGACGCGGCCGTCCGGCGCACCGAGGCGGTCGCCGCATCGGCGCTGTTCATCCTCATCGGCTCCCAGCCCACTACCGACTGGCTGCCCGCCGCACTCATGCGAGACCCAGCCGGCTTCCTCCTCACCGGGCCGGACCTCGTGGCCTACCGGCAACTCTCCACCAGTTGGCCGTTGACCCGCCCTCCGCTGCCGATGGAGACCAGCGTTCCCGGTGTATTCGCCGCCGGCGACACGCGCCACGGATCCACGAAACGCGTGGCGGCGGCCGTCGGTGAGGGTGTCGCCGCCGTGCAATTCGCCCACCGGCACTTCGAGGACCTCGCCGAGCAGCGGCCGGCAAGGCGGTAGGTGCGCCGGCTACCTGGTTGAGACGCAGCTGCGGCCGAGTCAGACTCGTGTTGTAGGGACGATGATCGGAGGCGGCGATGTGTCGGTGGCTCGCGTACTCGGGCTCGCCAATTCTGCTCGAGGAGATCCTCTACAAGCCGGACCATTCGCTGATCGACCAGAGCCGCCACGCCCGCCTCGGCGTGGACACCACCAACGGCGACGGGTTCGGCGTCGGTTGGTACGGCGTGGGCGATGTCCCCGGGCTGTTCCGCGCCGTCGGCCCGGCGTGGAGCGACCGCAACCTCCACGAGCTGGCCGCCCATGTCAGATCGCCGCTGTTCCTGGCGCACGTCCGCTCCTCGACCGGAACGTCGGTCCAGCAGACGAACTGCCACCCGTTCCGGTTCGAGCGATGGCTCTGGATGCACAACGGCTCCATCGCCCAGTTCGCCACGTTGAGACGCGACCTCATGCTGGCCGTCGACTCCGGGCTCTTCCCCGCGATCGAAGGATCCACCGACTCCGAGCTGATGTTCCTCCTGGCGCTCACCTTCGGCCTGCGCGACGACCCACCCAGCGCGGTGGCCCGCATGGTCGGGTTCGTCGAGGCCGTCGCGCGCCGGCACGACGTCGCGAACCCGGTACAGATGACCGTCGCCACGTCCGACGGATCGACGGTCTGGGCGTTCCGGTACTCCACGCGGCACGAATCCCGGTCGCTGTTCTACAGCACCGAGACCCGGTGCCTGCGCATGCTCCACCCGGAAATTCCCACGCTCCGGCTGGTATCGGACGAGTCCCGGCTGATCGTCTCCGAACCGTGGGGCGACCTGCCGGGCGTCTGGAACGAGGTGCCGGAATCGACGTGCAGCGTTATCAGGGACGGACAGGACGTGATCCACGCCTTCCACCCGGAGTCGCCGAAATGACGCCGGCAATTTCACCGCGATGCGGCAGGACGACACCGGAAGCGCACTTCGAATTCAAAGCAAGTACGATCATGGGGTGGTTGACCCGGCGCCCGGCCTGAGCTCGGAGCAACTCTGGGCGTACTTCGCGCTGATGGAGGTCAGCAGCCTCCTGCAGTACGCGGTGGACGAGCACCTGCGCGCGGACGGCGACCTCAGCTATGTGCAGTTCCAGATCCTGGCCCGGCTGGTTGACGCGCCCGAGGGCAGACTGCGAATGACGGACCTGGCCGACGGCGTCGTCTACAGCCGCAGTGGGCTCACCTACCAGGCCGGGTTGCTGGACAAGCGCGGCCTGGTCACCCGCTCACCGTCGCCGGACGACGAGCGCAGCGTCGTCGTGACCGTCACCGCCGCCGGCCGGGACCTGATCGTCCGCGTGTTGCCCGGGCATGTCGACCGCGTCCGGCAGCTGCTGTTCGAACCGATGACCGGCAAGGATCTCGCCGCCCTCAGTACCGTCCTCGGCCGGGTTCGCGACCATATGCGCGCCGCCCCGCCGCGCTCGGCGGCGGGGCGGCGGGGCGGCCGTAAGCGAACCGACTGAAAGGGCGGAGTGAGCGATGGACCGAGCATTGCTGGCCGACTTTCTCCGGCTGCGCGCCGCGCCCTGCGCGACGAGCAGGTCAGTCCGGCCATGAGGCGCATCGTCTAGCACCTCCCGGACACGCCCGCGACCGTGTTCTCCGCTTCGGCGAGGTGCTGTTGCAGACCCGTCCGGCGGCCGCCCTGTTCGGCGACTACCCCCGGCTCGGCGGGGCGTCGCCCTACCTGGTACAAGGCTGGTTCACCGACCCGGCGGCACGCCTCCGACGCTACCGGCTTGCCGAGCTGGGCGAGCTGGGCGAGCTGGGCGAGCTGGAGCTGTACCGCCAGGCTTTGTTGGATCCCGTGGAGCGGCAGCTGCTGCTGGTCTTCACAGCCATCCCCGGCTCCCAGAGCGACGAGAAGCTCCGCCTCCTGGCGGCCGCGGGCGACTAGGTTCCGGCGGCTGTCGGCCGGCTCACACCGTACACCAGTTGCTTCGAATTTGAAGCGTGCTATGGTCAGAAAGTGCTTCGAATACGAAGCACTTGGCCAAGGAAGAGACGAGGGCTCGCGATGAAGGCAGTGCGTTTCCACGAGTACGGCGACCCGGGCGTCCTGCGTTACGAGGACGCCGAGCAGCCCGCCCCCGGCACCGGGCAGGTGCTGATCCGGGTCGCCGCGACGTCGTTCAACGGCGTCGACGGCAACATCCGCGCAGGTTTCATGCAGGGTCCGATCCCGGTGACGCTGCCGCACACGCCGGGCATCGACGTGTCCGGCACGGTTGCCGCGCTGGGCGAGGGCGTGGAGGGTTTCCAGGTCGGCGACCGGGTCGTCGGGTTCCTGCCGATGGTCGGCAACGGCGCGGCCGCGGAGTACGTCGTGGCTCCCGCCGAGATTCTCGCGCCGGCGCCCACGAGCGTCCCCTTGATCGACGCTGCGGCACTGCCGATCGTGGGCCTTACCGCGTGGCAGGCGCTGTTCGACCACGCGAAGCTGGCCGCGGGTCAGCGCGTGCTGATCAACGGCGCGGGCGGCGCGGTCGGCGGCTACGCCGTGCAGCTGGCCAAGAACGCCGGCGCGTACGTGATCGCCACGGCCGGCCCGCACAGCAGCGACCGGGCCAAGGCGGCCGGCGCCGATGAGGTCATCGACCACACCACCGCCGCGGTGACGTCAGCGACGGACCCGGTCGACGTGGCGCTCAACCTGGCGCCGATCGAACCGGCGCAGCTGAGCGCGCTGCTCGACCTGGTCCGTGCGGGCGGTGTGCTGGTCAACACCACGGTGTGGATGCCCGCGCCCAGCGACGAGCGGCGCGACGTCCGCGGCATCGACCTGTTCGTCCGCAGCGACGCCGCCCAGCTGGCACATCTGGTCACACTGGTCGACTCCGGCGCATTGCGCGTCGACGTCGCCCAGCGGGTTCCCCTCGCCGAACTGCCGGCCGTACACGCCCAGGCCGCCGCGGGTGCGCTGCCCGGCAAGACCGTCATCGTCGCGCCCGCGGCCTGAGCATCAGCCCCCAGCCCACATCCCAGGACAGGAGAATCCTCGATGGCTCACGACAACGTGATCGCGGTGCTCGGTGCGACCGGCACGCAGATCGCCGCGGCGCTCGGCACGGCGATCGGCGAGCCGGTGGCCTACCGCCCGCCCACCCACGACCAGGTCCGCGGTCTCGGGTTCCCGGGGGCGGACGAGCTGGGAAACATGTTCCAGTACTACGCCGAGTTCCCCGGGTCGTACCTCGGCCGCCGCGACCTCGAGGCCGCACGCGCGTTCAACCCGGATCCGCTGAGCCTGACCGGCTTCCTGGCCGCGCACCGTGCCGAACTCACGGCCTGACCGACCGCCCCTCGACTCACCTGACCCGACGGCCGCCCTGAGACGGACGACCGTCGGGGAGTGCAGCGGTGCGGCGCCGGCCGGGGCGACCGGCTACTCGTAGGCGAGGGTGTCGCTGACGGTCAGCGGCGGGTGCATCGAACCCGCCGAAGACGTCGACCGGATGTTCCGGACCGCCGCCGCGCCAGCCGTCCGCGGGACTGCGCCACATGCCCCCGGCAGCCGTGAACGGGCTGCGCAGCGGATCCACGTCGCTGCCGGCGGCCGCCCCCTGACTCGATCGGATCGCGGAGAACTGGAGGCCGCCTCGCCGGCCGGCGCCGGAGTGACGCCGAGCTGACCGCGGACCTCCCATTGTCGCGCGGGCGTACGGTTGAGGCGGCCACCAGTGGGATCAGCGGACCTGGCTCCAGGCGGGTGCGACGCCGGGCTCGAGGATGCGGGCGTCGGGCAGGCCGTCGAGGCCGGTCTCGGCGCCGCCCGGGGTGTAGACGACCACGAGCCGCAGCGGGCGCCAGGTGGTGTTGTAGGTCGAGTGCAGCGTGTTGGCCGGGATGTACACGGCGTCGCCCTCGCGGATCGGGAACGCCGGGCCGTCGCCGACGGTCTGCTCACCCTCGCCGGAGATCACGTAGATGACCTCCTCCTCGTTCGGGTGCACGTGCGGCGCGTGGCCCTGCGCCGGGTAGACGATCACCTCGCCGGTGGTCAGCCCGGCACCCTCGTCGAGATGCGGGGTGACCAGCCACTTGATGGTGCCCCAGTCGAACACGCGGGTGGGGTTGTCGTCGGGGCGGCGGAATGTCGTCATGCGGGCTCCTGATCCGTGGCCGTGATGGACTTGAACGCCACCAATTGGGCCTCGATGGCCCGCTCGGTGGGCAGGCGCTCGACCGAGGAGGCCCCGAAGAAGCCGACGACGCCGGTGGTGTTGGCGAGGATGTAGCGGGCGTCATCCGGCTCGGCGATGGGACCGCCGTGGCAGAGCACGATGATGTCCGGGTTGACGGCGACGGCGGCGTCGCGCATCGCCTGCACCCGGGCCGCGGACTCCTCCAGGCTCAGCGCCGTCCGCGCTCCGATCGAGCCGCTCGTGGTCAGCCCCATGTGCGGCACGAGCACGTCGGCGCCGGCGTCGGCCATGGCCGCGGCCTGCTCGACGTCGAACACGTAGGGCGCGGTGAGCAGATCCCGCTCGCGGGCCAGCCGGACCATGTCGATCTCGAGCCGGAAGCTCATTCCGGTCTCTTCCAGGTTCTGCCGGAAGACCCCGTCGATCAGCCCGACGGTCGGGAAGTTCTGCACCCCGGCGAAGCCGAGAGCGGCGAGCTCGTCGAGGAAGCGGTCCATGACCCGGAACGGGTCGGTGCCGTTGACGCCGGCCAGCACCGGGGTGTCCCGGACGATCGGCAGCACCTCGCGGCTCATGTCCACGACGATCTGGTTGGCGTCGCCGTAGGCCAGCAGGCCACTGAGCGAGCCGCGGCCGGCCATCCGGTAGCGGCCCGAGTTGTAGATGATGATCAGGTCGGCCCCGCCGGCCTCGGCGGCCTTGGCCGAGATGCCGGTGCCGGCCCCGGCGCCGATCACCGGCTTCCCGGCCGCGACGGTGTCCCGGAGCCGGGCCAGGGCGGTCGTACGGTCCATGTCAGGCCACCATCGTCGGGCGCCGCGCCGCGATGAGCGCGTGCAGCCGGTCGGCCGCCGCGATCGCGAGCTCCGGTTCGTTGACGTGCAGCCGGGAGTCGACGACCTCGACACCGCTCCCCGCGACCGCGCCGAGCACCGCGTCGAACAGCGCGGCCGAGGCCTCCGGGTCCTGGAACGGCATGCCGGGAGCGTCCAGCGCGGAGACCCCACCGCGGGGCGCCACGAGCACCGTCGGGCCGGCGGCGTTCGCGAGCTTGCGGCCGATCCGCCGGCCGAGCTCGGCGTTCTCCTCCGCGGTGGTGCGCATCAGCGTGACGGTCGGATTGTGCTCGAAGAAATGCCGGTCGGCGAAGGCCGGCGGCACCGTCTCCCGCGGGCCGAAGTTCACCATGTCCAGCGCGCCGAGGCTGACCACCTGCGGTATCCCCGCGGCCCCGGCGGCGGTGAGGCGGTCCGGCCCGGCGGTGAGAACGCCGCCGACGAGGTCGTCGGCGAGCTCCGTGGTCGTCAGGTCGAGCACCCCGGCGAGCAGGCCGGACCGGGCGAGGCCCTCCAGGGCCCGGCCGCCGGAACCGGTGGCGTGGAAGACGAGCACCTCGTAGCCGAGCTCCTCCAGACGGGCGCGGGCGGCCTCGACGGCGGGCGTGGTGACGCCGAACATCGACGCGGCGACCAGCGGCCGGTCGCCCACCTCCGGCGCCCGCCGCGCGTAGGCGGTCGCCATGGCGGCGATCCCCGCGGCGGCGTTGCCGAGGATCGCGCGGGAAATCTGGTTGATGCCGGAAATGTCAACCACGCTGTACATCATGGTCACGTCGGCCGCCCCGACGTACGGCGACACATCTCCGGCGACCATTGTGGACACGAGCAGCTTCGGCAGGCCGATGGGCAGGTCCCGGACGGCCCGGGCGGCGACGGAGGAGCCACCGCTGCCACCGAGCGCGAGCACGCCGTGCACGGCGCCCCGGGCGGCGATGGGGCCGAGGACGGCGGCCGCCCCCTCGCCCATCGCGGTGACCGCAACGCCGCGGTCGTTGCCGTCACGCAGCGCGGCGATGCTGGTGCCGGCCGCGGACGCCAGCTCGTGCTGGCTGATCACGGTCGACGACGCCGCCGGGAGGACGACGGGCGGGCGGATGCCGGCATCGAGCACGAGCACGCCCACGCCGTGGGCCGCCAACCGCTCGGCCACCCATGCGTATTCGGCGCCCTTGGTGTCGAGCGTGCCGACCAGAGCGACGGTCGGCTGTTCGGGGGGTTCGGTCATGTCCGGGCTCGCTGTGTCGTCGGTATGAGTAGCGTCACGGACCCATCCTGAATCCCGTTTTGAAACGTGTCAACAAATCGGGGCGGCGCGCCCGTCCCGCAGCGGCTCAGAACTCCGTCGCCATCGGGCGGTTGTTGAGGAACGCGATCATCTGCAGGACCAGGAAGTTCCAGTTCTGGAAGTTCCTGGTCATGATCGGTTCGCCGCTGTCCGGATGGTAGAACTCGTGCAGGCAGCCGGTGGTCTCCAGGTCCTGCCCGAACAGCCGGACCGTCTTCTCGGCCAGGTCCCGCGCGTCGTCGGTGAAGCCGTACTTGAGCAGGCCGCGGAACACCAGATAGTTGCTGATCCCCCAGATCGGGCCGAGCCAGTTGGACGGGTTGTTGGACGCGCGAAGGTCGTACATCTTCTCCAGCCTGGACAGGGACCGGATCCCGTAGGTCGCGGCGAAGGTTCGCGGGTCACGGATCCGCTCGACCATCCGCTCCGCCTGTTCCCTGGACGCGAGTCCCGCCCACATCGGCAGGAAGCTCGACCAGCTGTCGATCCGCAGCAGCAGCGACGACCAGGCCCGCGGCGCTCCACTGTGGAGCCAGTCGGCCGGATCGACGGGCCGCAGCCCGAGGTCGGCGCTGTAGAAGGTCCCGTCGCGCTCGTCCCAGCAATGCCGGTTGATCGCATCCGCGAGGTCCTGGGCGCGGCGCCGCCACCGCACCGACTCCTTCGTCTCGCCGAGCCGCTCCAGCAGTTCCCCGTACGCCAGCAGCTCGCGGTACATCAGGCTGTTGAGGTAGATGGCGGCGGTGCTCTTCGCCGGTCGGAAGTAGACCGACGGGTCGTTGTCGACGCCGATCGCGAAGTCGGTCTGCCAGTACACGAGGCCGGTCTCCTCGTGGTGATGACGGGTGAGGTATCCGGTGAGGAACGCCTCGAGCTTGCTGAGATGGGGGCGCAGCCACTCGGCATCCCCGCGCCGCCGCGCCAGGAGGGCGGCGTGCTGTACCAACACAGGCTTATGGGTGTTCTGATGCCGGACGTAATCCTCCTCACTGCCGAAGTCACCGTGCCGGAGGCTGCCCTCGGGGTTGAGCTGGATCGGCACGAAGCCGTCGTCGGTGGCGTGGTCGAGGAAGTTGAGGATGCTCCCCTCCTCGTACTGCGCGAACCGCCCCGGCTGCCCGGTCTCCGCCTCGACCTGGGCCAGCACGACGCTCACCCACCAGGAGTCCCAGTCCCACAGGTGGCCGCTGTAGTACGGCGAGTCGGGGCTGCTCGGGACCAGGAACGGGTGCCGGAGGATGCCCACCGGCTCGCGCGTCATCTCGTCGCTCTTCGCGAGGATGTGCGCGCTGAGGAGTGACGCGTAGCGGTCGATCATGTTGTTCCTTCCATCAAATGAGCGCGCGCAGGTCTCCCGTGTCCACTGTGGATCAGATGAGCTCGGCGGCCGCGACCGTGAGGAAGTCGGCGAGCTCCTCATCGAGCACGAGTCGCTCGACGACGGCGACCGCCTGGTCGACGTGCTCGGCGGCGCCCCCGGCCAGTTCGGCCCGGGCGGTCGCGGCCTCCTCGGCGATGTACCGCCGCACCAGGTCCGCCGTCACGGGCCGGCCGTCGCTCAACGCGACGTTGTTGCGCCGCCACTGCCATATCTGGGACCGGGCGATCTCGGCGGTCGCGGCGTCCTCCATGAGGTTGTGGATGGCCACCGCACCGTTGCCCGACAACCATGTCGCCAGGTACCGCAGCGCGACGGAGACATCGTTGCGAAGTCCCGCTTCGGTGGCCGCCGCCCCGGTCCCGGCGATGGTCACGAGGTCCGCCGGCGCCACGTCCACATCGGAGCGCTGCCGGTCGACCTGGTTGTCCCGGTCACCGAGCACGGCCGCGAACTCGGTGGCGCACAGGGGAACCAGGTCCGGATGGGCGACCCAGGACCCGTCGAACCCGTCGGTCGCCTCCCGCCGCTTGTCCTCGCGGACCTTCGTGAGCGCGGTCGCGTTGACGGCCTCGTCGCGGCGGCTCGGGATGAAGGCGGCCATGCCACCGATCGCCATCGCGCCGCGCCGGTGGCAGGTCGAGACGAGCAGTTCCGTGTAGGCCCGCATGAACGGGGCCGTCATGGTGACCGCGTTGCGGTCGGGCAGGACGTACTCCGCACCGGCGTCCTGAAACACCTTGATCATGCTGAACAGGTAGTCCCAGCGGCCGGCGTTCAGGCCGGCGATGTAGTCGCGGAGCGCGTACAGGATCTCCTCCATCTCGAACGCCGCCGGCAGGGTCTCGATGAGCACGGTGGCTCGGACGGTCCCGGCCGCGACGCTGAGCGCCTCCTCCGCGTGGCGGAAGATGTCGGCCCACAGGCGCGCCTCTTCCGCGCTCTCCAGCTTGGGCAGATAGAAGAACGGGCCGTCGCCCCGCTCGGCCAGGAGGTGCGCGTTGTGGAAGAAGAACAGACCGAAGTCGACGAGCGCACCGGCGACGGGCCGGCCGTCGACCACGACATGCCGCTCGTCGAGGTGCCAGCCGCGCGGCCGGACGACGATGACGGGCAGGCGCCCCTCGTGCAGTCTGTACTCGCGCCCGTCCGGGGAGCGGAAGCTGATCGTCCGTGCGGCCGCGTCCCGGAGGTTGACCTGGCCGCTCACCACGTTGTCCCAGTGCGGTGTGTTCGCGTCCTCGAGGTCGGCCAGCCACACGTCGGCACCGGAGTTCAGCGCGTTGATCGCCATCTTGCGCTCGGTCGGCCCGGTGATCTCCACCCGTCGACGGCGCAACGCGGGCGGAATCGGCGCGACCCGCCAGCTCGCGTCCTCGCGGATGTGCCGCGTGTCCGCGCGCCATTGCGCGCCGTCGCGGCCGGCTTCCGCGATACGGCGCCGCCGCGCCGGGCGCTCGGCCAGCAGCGCCGCGCGCCGCTCGCCGAAGGTCCGCTGCAGCCGCGCGACGAACTCGAGGGACCCGAGAGTCAGCACCGAGCCGCTTCCCGCGACCTCGCTCGCCGTGACCTGCATGTCCGCCATGTCGCACTCCGTTTACTGCTATGGCCGCCTCATCGGCCCGCGCATTGCGCGTCCGTCGTGGCGGTCCGAATCCGATAGAGACTCGTCGAAGCGGTGATGTACAGCGTGCGGCCGTCGCCACCGCCGAAGCACAGATTCGATACCTTCTCGGGTACCGGTATCGCGGCCAACCGCTCGCCGGTCGATGAGAACACCTGCACCGAGTCCGCACTGGAGCTCCAGATGCGACCCTCGGCGTCCACCCGCATACCGTCCGTGGCGCCCGGGCGCACCTCGACAAGGTCCCGGCCGCCCGTACACCGCGCGCCGTCGACGACGTCGTAGGCGCGGATGCCGCGCGGGGCGCCGGGCACCTGCAGATAGCCCGTGTCGGCCACGTACAGCACCGATTCGTCCGGCGAGAACGCGAGGCCGTTGGGATGCACCATGTCGGTGATGACCGGGTCCACCGTGCCGGACGCCTCGTCGAAACGGAAGACGAAACATCCGTCGTACTCGGGCCGGCCCGGGTGGCCCTCGCGCCCGCTCTCGTGGATGCCGTACGGCGGATCGGTGAACCAGATTGTGCGGTCGCGCGCCACCACGACATCGTTGGGCGAGTTGAACCGTCCGCGCGCCCAGCGGTCGACGAGGGTCTGCGGGCCGTCGTCCGACTCCCGCTCGATCGCCCGCCGGCCGTGACTGCACTGTACGACGCGGCCCTGGCGATCGAGGGTCCGCCCGTTCGGATATTCGGCATCGGTCCGCAAGACGTGGGTGGCGCCGCTGGCCTCGTCGTACTCGAGGATGCGGTTGCCGGGAATGTCGCTCCAGCGCAGCCGGCGCAGCGCCGGCAACCACACCGGACCCTCACCCCACGTGGCCCCGGTGAACAGGTGCTCGAGGACCGCATCGGGCGGGAAAAGGTCCGTCACGGTGGCCAACGTACAGGCCGTTGATACGTTTTAAAAGCCACCCGGCGCAGATTTGACACGTTTCATTTCGGCGTGACCGGCGCCCGGCGGGTCAGCGGGCGGGCGACTCCGCCGTGCTCGCGTCGGCCAGCAGCCGCCGGCCCGCCGTGACCATGTGCACCGCCATCGCCGAGGCGGCCGCGTCACCGCCGCCCGCCACGATCGCATCGTGGATCGCGACGTGCTCGGAGATGGCCAGGCTCACGTGCTCGGGCTCGTGCACGGCCCGATCCACCCACACCCGCAGCAGCGACCGGATGATCCGGAGCAGGTCGACCAGGGTCGCATTGCCGGTCGCGTCGGCCAGCTCCTGGTGGAAGCGCTGATCGGCCTCGACGAACGCGGGGATGTCCTCCTGGGAGCGGCGCATCTGCTGCAGGTGGCCGCCGAGACGGGCGACGCTGTCCGGACTCATCCGCTCCGCGGCCATGCGGGCCGCGTAGATCTCGAGCGCGCCGCGGAGCTCGACCAGATCCTCGGTGCTGCGCCGCCCGATCAGCATGCCCCAGCTGAGACTCTGCGGCAGCAGCTCGCTGGTGCTGCCGCGCAGGAAGGTGCCGGCACCGGCCCGCACCTCGACGATCCCGAGGATCTCGAGCGCTGCGAGCGCCTCGCGGACGGCCGACCGGCCCACGCCCAGCGTCGCCGCGAGCTGCCGCTCGGGCGGCAGGCGCGTGCCGGGCTCCAGGCTGCCGCCGGTGAACAGGTCGAGCAGGCTCGTCGCCACCGCCGACACCGCGCTCCCCGACGGCAGCGTGCCGAGCGCGGCACCGATCTCCGCCGAGCGGTCATCGCGGTACGCGGGCATGCCAACACGATAGCGGAGCGTGCGGTGGCAACTGCGTCTTCCCAAAACCGGTCAACCGGTTGCTATGATCGCCGCACGTCCGCTGAGGAGGGTCCATGACCCGGTTGTTCAACGACCCCGTCGAGTTCGCCGACGAGATGACCGACGGATTCGCCGCCGCCTACGCACGGTTCGTACGCCGGGTCCCCGGTGGCGTGGTCCGCCGGGACGGCACCGCCGGCGAGGTGGCCGTCGTCGTCGGGGGCGGCTCCGGCCACTATCCGGCGTTCGCCGGCCTCGTCGGCCCGGGCCTGGCCCACGGCGCCGCCATGGGCGACCTGTTCGCCTCGCCGTCCGCCGCGCGGGTGCACTCGGTGGCCCGGGCCGCCGACGGTGGTGCCGGCATCCTGTTCTGCTACGGCAACTACGCGGGCGACGTCCTCAACTTCACCGAGGCCCAGGAACGGCTGCGGGCGGAGGGGGTCGACGCCCGGACCGTACTCGTGACCGACGACGTGTCCAGCGCACCGCCCGAATCACCCGAGCGCCGGCGCGGCATCGCCGGCGATCTGGCGGTGTTCAAGCTGGCCGGCGCCGCCGCGGCCCGGGGCGCCTCGCTCGACGATGTGGAACGGGTCGCGCGACGGGCCAACGACCGCACGCGCACACTGGGCGTCGCCTTCTCCGGCTGTACGCTGCCCGGCGCGTCGGCGCCGCTGTTCCGCGTGCCCGCCGGGCGCATGGCGGTCGGCATGGGCATCCACGGTGAGCCCGGCATCTCCGACGACGACCTGCCGACCGCCGACGAGCTGGCCGAGCTGTTCGTCGACCGGCTCCTCGGCGAGCGGCCCGGCGACGTCGGCCCGCTCGGCCGCGGGCGCGTCGCCGTGATCCTCAACGGTCTCGGCTCGGTGAAGTACGAGGAGCTGTTCGTCGTCTACCGCGGTGTGGCCCGGCGGCTCGCCGCGGCCGGCGTCACGGCCGTCGATCCCGACGTCGGCGAGTTCTGCACCAGCTTCGACATGGCCGGCGCCTCGCTCACGCTGACCTGGCTCGACGACGAGCTCGAGGAGCTCTGGCTCGAACCGGCGGATACTCCCGCCTACCGCAAGGCCCCGAACGCCTTCACCCGGCGGGCCGGCACGTCGGCCGCCGGCGGGACGACGGGCGAGCCGCCAGCCGTGGGCGGGACGACGGCCGTGGGCGGGACGACGGCCGTGGGCGGGACGACGGGCGAGCCGCCAGCCGTGGGCGGGACGACGGCCGTGGGCGGGACGACGGCCGTGGGCGGGACGACGGCCGTGGGCGGGACGACGGCCGAGCCGCCGGCCGCCGCTGAGCCGGCACTCGGGTCCGCCGCGTCCCGTGCGGCCGCCGCGACGGCCTGCGCGGTGCTCGACGCCGTCGCCGCGGCGGTGGCCGGCGCGGCCGACGAACTGGGCCGCCTCGACGCGGTGGCCGGCGACGGCGACCACGGCATCGGTATGCGACGGGGGTCGCTGGCCGCGGCCGCGGCGGCCCGGGCCGCGCACGACCAGGGCCTGGGCTGCGGTCCGGTCCTGGCCGCCGCCGGCGACGCCTGGGCGGACAAGGGCGGCGGGACCTCCGGCGCCCTGTGGGGTACGACCTTGCGCGCGGCCGGCCGTCGCCTCGGCGACGTGGCGGCGCCCACGCCGGGTGTGCTCGCCGAGGCGGTCGCCGACGCCCTCGCCGCCGTCCGGCGACAGGGCGGCGCGGCCCCGGGCGACAAGACGCTGGTGGACGCCTTCGCACCCTTCGCGGACGAGCTGTCCGGCCGAATCGCCGGCGGGAGCGCCCTCGCGGCCGCCTGGCTCACGGCGGCCCGGGCGGCCACCACCGCGGCCGACGCCACCGCCGACCTGCTGCCCCGGCTCGGCCGGGCCCGCCCGCACGCCGAGCGCAGCCTCGGCACCCCGGACCCGGGTGCGCGGTCGTTCGCCATCGCCATGACGGCCGCCGCCCTTTGCCTGGCGCAACTCGAGGAGGAATCGTGACCGATCGCCTGCGGATCGTCGTCGGCGGCGACGACGCCGGGTACCGCTACAAGGAGCTACTCAAGGCGGACCTGGAGGCGAGCACCCTCGTCGCCTCCGTCGTCGACGTCGGCGTGGGCGCCGACGGCCACACACCGTACCCCCGCGTCGCGATCGAGGCCGCCGAGATGATCGCCCGCGGCGAGGCCGACCGGGCCCTGCTGATCTGCGGTACCGGTCTCGGGGTGGCGATCTCGGCCAACAAGGTGCCCGGGATCCGGGCCGTGACGGCGCACGACAGCTTCTCCGTCGAGCGGTCCGTGCTGAGCAACGATGCCCAGGTGCTGTGCCTGGGCCAGCGGGTCATCGGCATCGAGCTGGCCCGCAGGCTCGTCCGCGAGTGGCTCGGGTACCGCTTCGACCCCACCAGCGCGAGCTCCGACAAGCTCGCCGTGCTCGGGCGGTACGAGATGAAGGAAGCCTCTTGACCGGGCCGCTGGTCATCGGTGTGAGCCTCAAGATGTATTTCGGGCTGCGCGCCGCCCACGACTGGTGCCGCGCCGTCGCGGCCCTGGTCGCCGACCGGCCGGAACTGGCGGAAGGGCGCACGGTGCTGTTCGTCGCGCCGAGCCATCTCGCCATTCCGGGGGCCGGCAATGCGTTCGCGGGTACGCCGGTCCGCGTGGCCGCCCAGGACGTGGCCGCCGACGAGGCCGGGCCGTACACGGGCGAGGTGAGCGCGGCCGAGCTCGCCGAGGCCGGCGTTGCCGTGGTCGAGATCGGCCACGCCGAGCGCCGCCGGTTGTTCGGTGAGACCGACGTGACGGTGGCCGCCAAGGTCGCGGCGGCCGCCCGGCACGGCCTCACCCCGCTCGTCTGCGTCGGTGCGCGGCCGCACGAGGACGCGGCGGGCGTCGCCGAGGGCCAGCTCCGCGCGGCGCTGGCCGGAAAGCCCGCCGGACCGGTGTGGGTGGCGTACGAGCCGCTGGCGTCCATCGGCGCCGCGCAGCCCGCGCCGGCCAGCGAGGTCACGCCCGTGACCCGGCGGTTGCGCGAGGTGCTCGCCGAGGTTACCGGGCGTCCGGACGGAGCCGTGCTCTACGGCGGCAGCGCCGGCCCGGGCCTGCTCGGCGAGCTCGCCGACGGCGTCGACGGGCTGTTCCTCGGCCGCTTCGCGCACGATCCGGCCCGCCTGGCCCAGGTACTCGACGAAGCCGCGGCCCACCTCGCAACGGGAGGACGGCGTTGATCGGCCTCGGCACCTACGCCTATTTCTGGCAGTTGTCCGATCGGATGCCACAGCCGCTGACCCTCGGCCAGGCCCTCGAACAGACGGCGGCCCACGGGGTCGGCATGTTCCAGATCTGCGACTATCCGAGGATTCTGACGTTCTCGCCCGGCGAACTGCACGACCTGCGCCGGCGCGCGGACGACCTCGGGCTCCGGCTCGAGCTCGGCACCCGGGGAACCGGCACCGACCATCTGACCACCTTCCTGCGGCTCGCCGGCGTCCTCGGGGCCGGGGTCGTGCGGACGATGCTCAACCCGGTGGGCGACGAGTCGACGCTCGGAGAGTCGGAGCGGCGGCTGCGTCGCGTGCTGCCGGATTACGACCGGGCCGGTGTGACGCTCGCGCTCGAGACGTACGAACGGGTACCGGTGCGCGACCTGGTCCGGCTCGTCGAGACGGTCGGCTCGGACCGGCTCGGCATCTGCCTGGACCCGGGCAACGGCGTCGCCGCGCTCGACCTGCCCCGCGACACCGTCGACCTGTGCGCCCCGTACGTAGCGGACGTCCACGTCAAGGATTTCGCGTTCACCCGCAGCGAGGGCTGGGTCGGCTTCCAGTACACCGGGGCCCCGCTCGGCACAGGGCTGCTGGACTACGCACACATGGCGCGTGCGGTCGGGCCGCGGCGGCGGGGCATCGCCCAGATCGTCGAGCACTGGCTCCCCTGGCAGGGCGATCCCGCGGCGACCGCGGCCGAAGAACAACGCTGGACGGAGGTCGCACTCGAATACCTCCGCGACTATCAGAAGGAGCACGGCAATGAGTAGTACCGACGCCTTGAAGATCGCGGTGATCGGGGCCGGCGGGAAGATGGGGATGCGGGTCTCCAACAACCTCGTCAAGACGGCTCACCAGGTCTGGTACAGCGAGAACTCACCGGCCGGGCAGGACCGGGTGACGGCGGCCGGCCGCACGCTCACCGACTCCCCCACCGCGGTGGCCGACGCCGACGTGGTGATCCTGGCCGTCCCCGACCTGGCGCTGGAGGCCGTGTCGGCCGAGCTGGTCCAGCTGATGAAGACCGGCAGCGTCCTGCTCACGCTCGACCCGGCGGCCGCGTACGCCGGCCTGCTCACCCGGCGCGACGAGGTCGTCCAGGCGGTCACGCACCCGTGCCACCCGTCGGTCTTCGTGGAGCGACACACGCCCGAGGAGTACGCGGACACGTTCGGCGGCATCGCGGCCCGTCAGGACGCGATCGCCGCCGCCGAGTCGGACGACCCGGCCGTCAAGGACCGGGTAGAGACGGTCGTGCGGGCCATCTTCGCCCCGGTCGGCGATGTGCACTGGGTGACGGTGAAGCAGCTCGCCCAGCTGGAGCCGACCCTGGTCGAGACCATCGCCTGCATGGTCGGCTCGCTGCTGAAGGAGGCGCTCGACGAGACCGTGGCCCTCGGCGTTCCGGAGCCGGCGGCCCGGTCGATCCTGCTCGGCCACACCCAGGTCGCGCTGGCGAACACGCTGAAGGGCGACAACCCGTTCAGCGACGCCTGCCTCATCGCGATGGACTACGGACGCGAATCCATCCTCCGCGACGACTGGAAGAAGGTCTTCCGCGACGACGAGCTCGACCACGTGCTGGCCCGCATGCTGCACCTGAGGGCGATCGCCCGATAAAGAACGGCGCCGGGCCGGATCGCAATGACCGGCCCGGCTCAGGCGGGCGCCGGACCGCTCGTGCTGGACCGGATGACGAGCTTCGGGGTGAACACCTCATGGCGTACCGCACCGGACTCGATGTTGTTCAGCAGCAGGTCCACGGCCACCGATCCGAAGTCCTCGTGTGGGGTACGGATCGAGGAGAGCGGGACGATCGAGGATTCCGCGTACTCGATGTCGTCGTAGCCGATCACGGCGATGTCCTCCGGGATCCGTACGCCGCCCATGACGAACGCGTGCAAGA
Organism: Dactylosporangium sp. NPDC049140; assembly: GCF_040648435.1. Taxonomy (NCBI): domain Bacteria; kingdom Bacillati; phylum Actinomycetota; class Actinomycetes; order Micromonosporales; family Micromonosporaceae; genus Dactylosporangium; species Dactylosporangium sp. NPDC049140. Next base: position 77,880 of record NZ_JBEZDS010000040.1, read on the forward strand.
TGCCGATGGCCAGCAGGTCGTTGACCGCGAACACGGCGTCGGGCCGCAGCGCGGGGTCGCGGGCCAGGATGCGGTGCCCGACGGCTCGACCGGCCCGGATCGTGCGCTCCGGGATGTCGACCACCTCGAGGGTGGCCGACCCGGCCTCCCGCACAGCGAGGCTGGCCCCCTGCAACCGGCCGGCCACCTGCTGGATCGACAGCGGTCCACCGACGAAGGCCAGCCGCCGGCGCCCGAGCGACAGCAGGTGCTCCCCCGCGAGCCGGCCGCCGACGACCTCGTCCACCGAGACGGACGGCTGTTTGTCGGAGACGGCACGGCCGCCGATCAGCACGTTGGGCGTGCCGCGCCGGCGCACCTCCGCCAGCCGGTCCTCCAGCCGTTCGAACGAGGCCACCAGCATGCCGCGCACGCGGTACCGCTCGAACAGCCCGATGTACTGGTCCTCTCGCTCGCGGTTGCCGTGCGCGTTGACCACGAACACCGCCAGCCCGTGCTCCGCCGCCCGCGCCTCCACACCCTCCACGAGCGTGAAGAAGAACGGGTTGCTGAAGTCGGGCGCGATGTACGCGATGGCGTTGCTCTCGCCGAGACGCAGCTGCCGGCCGACGATGTTCGGGACGAACCCGAGCTCTTCGATGGCGAGGCGGATGCGCTCCGCCTTCTGCTCCGACACCCGCTCCGGATGGTTGAGGTAGTGCGACACCGTGCCCAGCGCGACGCCCGCGTGCCTCGCCACCTCGCGAATGCCGACCTTGCTCACCGCGCCGCTGCCTCGTTCGCTCACCGTCGGTCTACCCCACACCGTCTCACGGAGAACCGAGCTCGCGCGGCACCAGCCGGTAGCGCGGACGCACCCCGGCGAGGACGCGCTCGACGTCGTCCACCATGTATTCGAAGAACCTCGGCTCGGCGGCGTCCGTCACACCGGCGATGTGCGGACTGAGAAACACGTTAGGCATTGTGCGCAGCGGCGAGTCCATCGGCAAGGGCTCCGGCTCGACGACGTCGAGGCAGGCGATCAGGTCGCCCTGCCGCAGCCGCTCGACCAGCGCCTCGGTGTCCACGACGGCACCTCGGGACACGTTGACGAATACCGATCCAGGGCGCATCCGGGCGATCTGTCCGGCACCGATCATACCCGTCGTGGCCTGCGTCAGCGGCACGAGGCTGATGACGACGTCGGACCGCTCCAGCACGTTGTCCAGGCTCGTCAGGTCGATGTCGTAGGCGTTGGCGAGAACATCTGGGGCGCCCGGGTCGTGGGCGAGCACGCGCACCTGGAACGGCCGGAGGAGTTCCAGCAGCCGGCGTCCGACATTCCCCAGCGCGATGAGGCCGACCGTCTTGCCGGTGAGCTCGCCGCGCAGATATCCGGGATCCTCCAGGAACACGGTCCGGTCGGGCCAGAGCAGCTCACCCGCGATCAACCGGCGAAACAGCGCGCCCGCATTGCGCAGGCCGATCATCGCGAGCGCGAGCGCCCACTCGGCGACCGGGTCCGACGATCCGTTGGTCGTGTCGGACACCACGATCCCCCGGCGGTGCGCGGCATCCACGTCCACCCGGGCCGCGAAGCGGTCGCCGTGGGTGTCACCGATCAGGCGCAGCCGCGGGGCCGCGGCCATGATGTCGTCGGTGATGCGCGGGCATCCGTAGCTCACGACGAGCGCGTCGAGGTCCCGGGCGAACTCGGTGACGCGCGCGTCGAGGGCCGGGTCCTGCGGCGGCGGCCCGAACACCCGGTCGGGGCCGTCGAGCTCGAGCCAGACGACGTCGGCGAAGCGCTCGAGGCGCGCGACGTGCTCGGGGAAGAAGTAGCGGCGGCGGCCCGCCGCGGTCACGACGATGCCGACCCGTGGCCGTGGCGCGCTCATTGCAGCCGTCCCCGTTCACGTAGCAGTGTCTCCAGGGTGCCGCCCTGGATACGGGCGATGTCGTCCTCGCTCAGGAACTCTGCATGGTCCCGCAGCACCTGCAGCGCCTGGCGGTAGCTGTGGTGCGGCAGCAACGACGGCCAGTCGGACGACCACACCATCCGGCCCGGGCCCCAGCTCTCGGCGAACGCCTTGACGATGGGCATCCGGTCGTCATACGGGTAATCCCAGGGGCGGTCGTGCCCATAATAGTAGCCGGAAACCTTCACGAGCAGATTTGGTACCTCCTCACGGTCGAGGACGAGCCGCAGACCCGCGTCGATCCCGTCGGGATGCAGCATGACGACCGCGAGATGGTTGACCAGGATCGGCACGTCCGGGAACCGGCGGGCGGTGTCGCGGAGGTCGTCGTACCACGCCGGCGGCGCGGCCAGGCTCACGAGCAGCCGGGCGTCCTGCGCGACCTGGAAGAATTCCCGCGCCGCATCCGAGCGCAGCCAGCCGTCGTTCTCTGCGGCGAGGTAGTGGGACACGCCGACCGGCTGATACCGCTCGATTGTCGCGCGGAGGCGGTCCGCCGCGCCCGGCCGGTGGTAGTGCGGCCCGAACCGGCTGTCGATGTCGGCGACCTGCAGCAACCGTCCTTTGTGGACCGTCGCGGCCTCGGCGCCGTAGTCGTTGTTGTCGTCGGCGTGCTCGATCCGCGCGTTGACCACGAGCGCCGCGTCGACACCGGCGCGGTCCATCTCCAGCAGCAGGTTCTCCGCCCGTCCCCGGGAATCGGAGTCGGGCACGTCGGGCCGGTAGGGCCAGCGCGGCCAGACGTGGGTGTGGGCGTCGACGATCATCCCTTCACCGACCCGGCCGTCAGGCCGCGCATGACCTGCTGGTTGAGCACCAGGTAAACGGCGAGGGTGCCGAACACGGTGATGCTGATGGCGGCGAACAGGGGGCCGTAGTCGACGGAGCCGTACTCGTCGCTGAAGTGCAGCAGGCCGACCTGGATCGTCGACAGCTTCGAGTCCACGTTGAACGTCAGCGCGATGAGCAGGTCGTTCCAGATCGAGAAGAACTGCAGGAGCCCGATCGTGAAGAGGCCGTTGCGGATCAGCGGCAGCCCGATCGAGAAGAACGCCCGGAACGGCCCGCCGCCCTCCATCGCCAGCGCCTCGAACAGCTCCCGGGGCACCGATCGGAAATAGGTGGCCATCATGAAGACGGTCAGCGGGAGCCCGTGGCCGACGTACGTGATGATCAGCGGCAGATAGCTGTCCGAGATGTTGAGGTTGAAGTAGATGGTGAAGAGCGGCAGCAGCACCATCTGCAGTGGCACCATCATGCCGCCGACGATCAGGAAGAGCACGGTACTGCGGCCCTTCCAGACCATCACCTCCAGGGCGAAGCCGGCCGCCGCGCCCAGCAAGAGGATGAGCACCAGGGACGGCACCGTGACGATGAGGCTGTTGAGGGCGTTGTGGCCCAGGCTGCCGGTCGTCCACGCGTCGACGTAGTTGTGCCACTGCAGCCCGCCCGGCATCGACCACAGGGGCTCGTCGACGATCTCGTTCTTCGTCTTGAACGAGTTGGTCAGGATCCAGAACAGCGGGTAGATCTCCGCGATGACGATCACCGCGATGAGCACCTTCACGAGCGTGCCGCCGGTGAGCCGGCGCGCGAGCGAGCCGGACCCCCGGCGCTGGGTCTCCCGCCGCGCGGGCGGAGCTGGGTCGACGTTGATCGCGGTCACGGTTCAGTCCTTCATGAGGTCGCGCCGGGAGGAGCGGAAGACGAACAGGGTCACGAACAGGCACACCACCGTGATGACGAGCGCGAGCGTGCTGCCGTAGCCGAAGTCACCGAAGCTGAATGCCGTCTTGAACATGAGCAGGTTCAGCGGCGTCGTCGCGTAACCAGGCCCGCCGTTGTTGAGGGCGACGATCGAGTCGAACACCTTGAGCGACGCGTTGAGGCTGAAGATGACGGTCGCCAGCAGCACGGGCATCGACAGCGGCAGCACGATGTGCCGCACGAGCCGCCAGGTGCCCGCGCCGTCCAGGCGGGCCGACTCGAGGATCTCCTCCGGGATCTCGATGAGTCCCGCGTACAGCAGGACCGCGAAGAAGCCCATGGTGCGCCACAGGTCCATGATCACGATGACGATGAAGGCCTTGTCGCCGTCGGCGAACCAGTCGATGCTGCCGGCTCCGAAGAAGCCGAGGATCGCGTTGACCGGCCCCTCCTGGGGCGAGGACGCGAACATGCGGTTGAACAGGAGGCTGACGGCGACGGTCGGCACCACCACCGGGAAGAACACGAGCGTGCGGATGAACGTCGAGGCCCGCCGCAGGACGAAGACGTACAGCAGCGCGAAGGCGTAGCCGAGCACGATCTGGCCCACGCTGATGACGACGGCGTACTTGAGCGTGAAGAGCAGCGCGTGACCCGCCTGGGGATCGCTGAACAGCCGGTTGATGTTCTTCAAGCCGGTGAAGTTGAACCCCCGGACCGGGTTGCCGTGCATGAAGGCCAGAAAGAGAGACCAGATCGCCGGGACGACCATGACTCCCACATAGATCAGAAGCGCGGGAAGCAGGAAGGCCGCGATCGCCTTCTTGTTCCCGAAGACATGCTTCACGGGAGGACCTCTCCGTTGGGGTCCGCTCGAAGGGTGGACCGCGGCTCGGGGGTGTGGGCGGGGTGGGGCGGCGGGTCCGGGTCGGACACCGCCGCCTCGCCGGTAGAGCTGGGGACGCGGCAGACGGATTACGACTCGGCGTCGAGGTCCGACTGGATGAGCGTCATGAAGTCCTTGGCCGACATCGCGCCGGTGAGCAGCGGCGCGGCGTTCGCGCTGGAGTCGTTGTTCGCCTTGGGAGTGAAGAGGCCCTCGAACCACAGCACGCTGGCCGGCGCCTTCTCGATGTCCTGCTGGATCTCGGTCGTGAGCTTCGGCAGGTTGTCGACCGGGGTGTTCACCTTGAAGCCGGAGAATGTGCCCTGCTTCTTCAGCGACTCCGAGCCCCAGTTCTTGGCGATGCAGGTCAGCCACGAGCCGACACCGTCGTTGTACAGCTTGGCGTTGATGGCGTTCGGGGAGCCGACGTTCGCCGGATACCCCTTGATGCCGGGGACGCCGAAGAACCCGATGTTGTCGCCGACCTTGTTCTGCTTGGGATCGTTCACCGCGGCGAGGAACCAGGTGCCCATGTACATCATGGCCGCGCTGCCGTTGAGGATCTGCGCGTTCATGGTGTCGTAGTCGAGGTTCGTGATGCCGTCGATGAAGTATTTGCCCAGCTCCTGCAGCTTCTGGGCCGCGGCGACGTACTGCGGGTCGGTGAGCTTGGCCTTCTTGTCCTTGACCTTCTGCAGCGCGTCCGGTCCGAGCTGGCTGTAGATGATCGCGCCCAGCCACCGGCTGATCGTCCAGCCGGTCTTGCCGGAGGCGACGAACGGGGTGACGCCTTCCGACTTCAGCTTCGCGGCGGCGGCGGTGAGCTGGTCGAGCGTGGTCGGAATCTCGATGCCGTGGTCGGCGAAGATCTTCTTGTTGTAGAAGATGCCCTCGATGTTGAACTGCAGTGGCACCGTCGGGAAGCTGCCGGCGTAGAGCTGCTCGATCACGGACTGCGCGGCCGGGGTCACCTGGTCCAGCACCCCGAGCTTTTGAAACGTTTCTTTGAGGTCCAGCACCTGGCCGGACGCCTGCAGGTCCCCACCGGGCGCGATCAGCGACTGCGTGCCGGCGTACATCACGGGCAGGGCCTTCTGGCCGCCGAGCAGCTGCACCTTCGACTGCATGTCAGCGCTGGACGTCTGCGACAGCGTGTACGGCAGCTGCTTCTGAGCATCCGAACACTGGTTGGCCTTCAGGTCGTCGAACATCGGGCCGGTCTGGGTGTTCTCCGTCGTGACCAGCACGGAGAACTCCTTGGCGCCACCCGATGCGGTGTCGTCGTTACCTCCTGAGCATCCCGCCAGGAGAAGGCTGGTCAACGCGGCGAACGCGATGGGAACGCTCGCACGGCGGTGCTTGATGCGCATATCCACGTTCAGGCTCCTTCAAGGTCCGCGTCCGGCGGAGGGGCTCACGGCTCGGGCGCGTGGGGTGATGAAACGTTACAAGCTGGTTTCGGTCCGGTCAACAACCTCGTACTGGTTCGCGATCAGGCGTTGCGGGAACGCACTTCCTCGCCCGCCGCCTCAAGATTGGCGAAGGTCATCTCTGAGTACTTCCGGGACAACAGAATGCCGTCGGCACCCCCGTCCAGCGCGGCCCGGACCGACTTGCGCACCTCGTCCGGCGTTGTCTGGATGACGTGCTCCGGCGTCGGGATGTTGATGTCGAGCCCCGGGTACACCGCCACGTTGCCGGCGGTCGCCGCGACCGTTCGCCGCGTCTCCCGCAGCACGTAGTCCGGTGTGAGGCCGACGCTCGGCAGGTCGTCGAACGCGACGGACTCGTCGTAACCGAGCGAGGTCCGGAACAGGTCGTACACGGTCTGCTCCGGCACCCCGCGGAAGACGCGGCTCGCGACGGTCCGGATGTAGTGATGCAGCCGGTAGCCGGCGCAGTTGTTGTACAGCACCGGTTTGATGAAGTCCGAATAGGACGACATCTTCGCGAAGTCCATCTGCGACCGGTACCAGGGCGAAAACGAATTGTGGTGCCAGATGTGCCAGCCGACCCGCACGTCGGGATTGAGGAACTTGACGGTCCCGTAGAGCCGGGCCTGGAACTCCTCGTACCCCTCGTGCCAGAGCCGGTCCCAGGCGATGATCTCCGGATAGGTGCCGAGGAGCCGCAGGAAACGGATGAAGGACGTGTCGCCGACCGGCACGTCGGGGGCCTCGTCGTTGAGCAGGCGGTCCAGTTCCAGATAGCCCTGGCGCGCCCGCCGGACGTCGATGCCCTCGCGCTCGCCGGCCTCGGTACACCAGCGGCAGAAGCAGTACGGGTTGCCGTTGCGGGCGAACCCGCCGTCGCCCAGCGCGTTGTCCAGGGGTCCGTTGCGCTCCGATCCCCACATGACGCCGTCGAGCTGGTAGCTCTTGACCTGGTCCTCGACCAGCGACAGCCACCAGTTCTGATAGTCCGGGTTGCGCAGGCACGCGTACGCGTCGGCGCGGCCCCAGGCATCGACCTGCAGCACCTTCGGCCAGTTGGGAACGTGTCGGGTCAGGCCGGAGTGGGTGTTCTCGAGCAGGAAGGCGTATACGGCGATGCCGCGTTCGGAGGCGGCCGGAATCACGTCGGCGAGGGCGTCGAAACCGTCCACCTCGGCGTCCCGGGCCCGGTGCGGGCCGAGCACGGTACCGCCGTAGAACTCGGGGTGCTGGTCGACGAACGATCCACCGAGGTGGACGTCGTCGTTCTCTTCCGGGCCGTGGCCCGGCCACGGCCGGTACCAGGTCTGGCGGCCGGCCAGCCCGCGGTCGAACGCCTGCGTCGCGACGAACACGGTGTTGACCGCCGCCTTCTCCGCGACCGTGTCGAGCACCGTCTCGACGCCCTCGTCGGCGAACGAGATGGCGCCGATCTGGATCCCTATGAGGGGTGACACTCTGCCTCCTTCATTTTGTTCAATCGCGTGGCCGGTCGGTGTCCGGGCCCAGCGCGGGGGGAATCTCCACGCCCAGCTCGATGAGCTGGTCGGTGACCACCCGGATGGCGTTGAGCGCCTTCGGGAAGCCGCAGTACTGCACGACGTGGATCACCGTCTCGAGGATCTCGGTCGGCGTGCAGCCGACCCGGATCGCGCCCCTCGTATGACCCCTGAGCTGCGGCTCCAGGCCGCCGATGGTCACCAGCGAAGCCAGCGAGAGCAGCTCCCGCTGGGCCAGCGTCAGGCCCGGGCGCGAGTAGATGTCGCCGAAGTTGAACTCGACGCCGAACCGCGCCAGATCCTGTGCGAGGCCCGTCTGCATCTCGACCAGGCCGTCGGCCTTGCCCGCGCCGTAGACCTCTTCGAACCAGTGCGCGCCCTTTTCGAACCGTTTCAAACTGACCTCCCGGTCGCGAATCCCTCAGATGGAGTGGCCGCCGTCGAGCGGCAGGACGACGCCGGTGACGTTGACCCCGGCCGGGCCGGCCAGGAACACGATCGCCTCGGCCAGGTGCTCGGGCCGGCCGAGCAGTCGCGTCGGGATCTGGGCCAGCAGCGCTTCGCGCCGCTCCGGCGTGTCCCGGTCCCGGCCCGGCGTCGCCTGGGCGCCCGGCGCGATCGCGTTGACCGTGACGCCCTGCTCCGCGACCTCGATGGCGAGCGCCTTGGTGAGCCCGATGACACCGGCCTTGGCGGCGGCGTACGCGGTCGCCCCGCGCACCAGCCGGCCGCCCGACACGGCGGCGATCGACGCGATGTTGACGATGCGGCCCGATCGCGCGGCGAGCATGGCCGGCAGCACCGCCCGGGTCGCGTTGAAGACCTGGTCGAGGTTGCGCGCCATCTGCGTGCGCCAGGTGTCCGGGGTCATTTCGTGGAAGAAGCTCACCGCCCCGCCGCCGGCGCAGTTGACCAGGACGTCCACCCCGCCGAGGCGGCCGACGAGACCCGCGGTCGCATCCTGGACCGCGTCGAAGTCGGTCAGGTCCACGGCGGCGCCGGTCCATTCCCGGCCCGCCGCCCGGACCCGCTCACCGGCGGCGGCGAGGCCGTCCGCGTTGAGGTCGAGCCCGCCGACGTCCGCGCCCTCGCGCGCGAGGACCTCGCAGATGACCGTGCCCAATGCGCCCGCGGCTCCCGTGACGATCGCCCGCCGGCCCTCTAGCTGTGCCACATCGTCTCCTTCGACCGGCCGGCTCACGCCGGGCGGTACTCGTCTCTCCAGCGGTGCTGCGCGGTGAAGCCCAGCTCGTCACGTGCCTTCCTGGTCGACATCAGCGACTCGAACTCGCCCAGGTCCGCGGCGACCGCAACGCCCGGAAACCACCGGGCGGCCAGCTCGGCCGACGGGATGTCGAGACCGGTATCGGGCGCCGCGACGTTGTAGACCGCAAAACCCGGCTCGCCCTTGGCCAGGGCGAGGGACACGGCCAGCGCACCGTCGCGCGCGTCGACGTAGGACCCGAGCAGGTCGCGGCGGTAACCGGGATCGGACGCCCGCGCGAACCCGGCGTACTCGCCGGCCCCGACGACGTTGGTGAATCGCAGCGCCGTCATGGACAGCCGCGGCTGCCACGTGACGAGCTGCTCGGCCATCGTCTCCTCGAGGACCTTGCCCAACCCGTACGTGTTCCGGGCGGCCCGGTGGTCCTCGGTCACCGGCAGCCCGGGGGGCGGCTGGTCGAACGGAAAGCCCATCGCGGTGATGCTCGAGGCGAGGACGATCCGCCGGATGCCCGCGCGCAGTGCGGCGAAATGCACGTTGAACGACGCGATCATGTTGTTGTGGAAGGTCGTCGCGTCGGGCACCAGCCCGTTGACCGGGATGGCGGCGAGGTGCACCAGCGCGTCCAGCCCGGTGTGCCGGGCGGTCACGCCGAGCAACGAGTCGAGCACCTGGCCGTAGTCGGTCAGGTCGACGCGGGTGAAGCCGGACCCGGACGCGCCGTCGAGGTCGAGGCCGAGCACCTCGTGCCCCTCGTCGCGCAGCCGGGCGGTGGTGGCCCGCCCGAGCTTCCCGGAGCTCCCCGTGACCGCGATCCTCATTCCGCTACCTCCTGCGAAGCCCTGTCCCGGTAACGGGTCGGGAAATCGTCGGGTACCGGCCGGGCCGGGACGTCGTGACCGGCGGCCATCTCCGGGCCGGTGTGCCGGTGGCCGCCGCGGCCGCCCGGCGGGACCGGGCCTTCCACGAAGAAGCCGCGCACGGCCTCGTACACCTCGAGGAAGTCGTGCACGTCGCCCGCCACCGTGAGCACGATGTCGCCGGACTGGACGTACCGCTCGGCCCCGTCGACGAAGATCTTCGCCCGCCCCTCGGCGACGAACCACAGCTCCGCCGTGTCGTGGAAGTGGCGGTCGAACCGCCCGGCCTCCAGCGGCACGGCGAATCGCCCGGCGGAGGCGAACACGGCGGCGGCCGGCCGGGTCTCGTCGTTGAGCCAGTCTCCCGGCGCGTAGATCGGCACGGGGTCCATCTTGTTTCGCCGGTTGAAACGTGTCAAGAACTGTTGTTAGAGTGCGGTCCCCCAGCCGTTTCGATGAAAGGGCAACGCATGCCGGGCACGCCCACCGCGCCGCGGATCGAACATCACCGCGAGGCCCGAGGCATCGGCGAGCCCGCTCCGCGCATCTCGTGGACGACCACGGCCGAACCGGACTGGCGCCAGCGCGCGTACGAGGTCGAGGTCTCCCGGGGCGGTACCGTCGAGGTCGTCCGGGTGGAATCGGCCGAGCAGATTCTGGTTCCCTGGCCCTCCGCCCCGCTGGCGTCCCGGGAACGGGCCGCCGTGCGGGTCCGGGTCGCCGGCGACGACGGTGTGTACGGTCCGTGGTCGGCGACGACCGGGCTCGAGGCCGGGTTGCTCGAACCCGGCGACTGGGTGGCCGTTCCCGTCGGCGCGGCGTGGGACGAGGACCCCGACTCCGACGACCGGCGCCCCTCCCTGGTCCGCCGGGAGTTCGAGGCCGGCGCCGGCCTGCTCTCGGCGCGCCTCTACGTGACGGCGCACGGCCTCTACGAGGTCGAGCTCAACGGCCGGCGCGTGGGCGACGACGCCATGTCCCCCGGTTGGACCGCCTACGGCAAGCACCTGCGCTACTACACGTACGACGTGACGCCGTTGCTCCAGGAGGGCGGCAACGCCATCGGGTCGTGGCTCGGCGACGGCTGGTACCGCGGGCGCCTGGGCTGGCGAGGCGGGTTCCGCAACGTCTTCGGCTCGGACCTGTCCCTGCTGGCCCAGCTCGAACTGCGCTACGACGACGGCCGGACCGAGACGGTGCCCACGGACGCGTCCTGGCGGGCCGCGCCGAGCCCGATCATCCGGACCGGCAACTACGACGGCGAGGACTACGACGCCCGCGCGGAGCAGCCCGGGTGGTCGTCAGCCGGCTTCGACGACGCGCGATGGACACCGGTCGCGGTGCACGTGCAGGACCCCGCCGTACTCCGGGCGCCGACCGGCCCTCCGGTGCGGTGTACGCAGGAGATCGCGCCGGTCGCGGTGCTCACCTCGCCGACCGGCGCGCGCATCCTCGACTTCGGGCAGAATCTCGTCGGTCGCCCCCGGATCCGGGTTCAGGGCCCGGCCGGCACGACGGTCCGCATCCGGACCGCCGAAGTCCTCCAGGAGGGCGAGCTGTACACCCGCCCGCTGCGCTCGGCCCGCTCCACGGACCACTACACGCTGGCCGGTCCCGGCCCCGGCGCGACCCCGCGCACCGAGGAGTGGGAGCCGCGATTCACGTTCCACGGCTTCCGCTATGCCGAGGTGACCGGCTGGCCGGGCGACCTGGACGCCGCCGTCGCCGCGGGAGACATCGTCGCCCGCGTCTACCACACCGACCTCGAGCGCACCGGCTGGTTCTCCTGCTCCGACCCGATGCTGGAGCAACTGCACAGCAACGTCGTATGGGGCATGCGGGGGAACTTTCTGGACATCCCCACCGACTGCCCGCAGCGCGACGAGCGCGTCGGCTGGACCGGCGACCTCCAGGTGTTCGCCCCGACGGCGACGTTCCTGTACGACGTGTCCGGCATGCTGGACGGCTGGCTGCGGGACGTGGCCCGCGAACAGCTGCCCGACGGCACGATCCCCTGGTACGTCCCGGTGATCCCGTCGAAGCACATGTGGACGCCGATCCGGCCCGGCGCGGCCTGGGGCGACGCCGCGACGCTGACGCCGCTGACGTTGTTCGACCGCTACGGGGACCGGGCGATCGTCGATCGGCAGTTCGACAGCGCCCGGCGGTGGGTCGACCTCATCGACCGCCTCGCCGGCTCGGACCACCTGTGGAACGAGGGATTCCAGCTCGGCGACTGGCTCGATCCCGCCGCGCCGCCGGAGGATCCGGCCGACGCGACGACGGACCGCTACCTCGTGGCCACCGCATACTTCGCCGCCTCGGCGCGCGCCGTCGCCCGGATGGCCGGGCTCCTCGGCCGAACCGGCGACCAGGCGCGGTACGCGGACCTCGCCGGCGCGGTCCGGAAGGCCTTCGCCGCCAGGTACGTCCTGCCGGACGGACGGATGACGAGCGACGCGCAGACCGCCTACTCGCTCGCGCTCGCGTTCGACCTCATCCCCGACGCGGCCGGGCGCGCAGCGGCGGCCGACCGGCTGGCCGAGCTCGTCGCGCAGGCCGGCAACCGCATCGCGACCGGATTCGTCGGCACGCCGCTCGTGACGGACGCGCTGTCCGCCAACGGGCACCTCGACACCGCGTACGACCTGCTGCTCGAGCGGGAGTGCCCGTCGTGGCTCTACGCCGTCACCCAGGGTGCGACCACGGTGTGGGAGCGTTGGGATGCCCTGCGCCCCGACGGAACGGTCAACCCGGGCCAGATGACGTCGTTCAACCACTATGCCCTCGGCGCCGTGGCGGACTGGATGCACCGGGTCGTCGCTGGACTCGCCCCGGCCGCGCCGGGCTACCGCGAGATCCTGTTCCGGCCGCGCCCCGGCGGCGGGCTGTCGTCGGCATCCGCGCGCCACGTCACGCCGTACGGCGAGGCCTCCATCGCCTGGCGCCGGACGGCCGACGGCATCGAGGTCGACACGACGGTGCCGATCGGCACCACGGCGATCCTCGACCTGGAGGGAGTGCAGCCGCAGCGGCTCGGCCCCGGCCGGCACCGGTCGACGGCGCCCGACCCGGCCGGAGCGGCCCGATGACGCGCGTTGCCGTGGTCGTGCGGGGCCTCGGGCTCGACGACGCCGAGCGGCAGGAGCTGCGCGACGCCGCCGGTCCCGGACTCGAGCTGCGCTTCCCGGCCGAGGGCGAGAACGTCGGCTTCGGCGACGTCGGCGCGGTGATCGGCCGGATCTCCGATGCCGAGCTGGCCTCGGCGCCGGCTCTGCGCTGGATCCACCTGTGGACCGCCGGCGCGGACCACGCCTTCACCGCCGGCCTGGCCGCCCGCCCCGGGGTCACCCTGACCGCGTCGGTGGGCAACGGCGCGATCGGGCTGGCCGAACACGCGATCCTCCTGCTCCTGTTGCTCGACCGCGGCGGCTGGCACTGGGCCCGGGCCCAGCAGGAGCACCGCTGGGACCCGGCCATGCACGGTGAACTGGCCGGCCGGACCCTCGGCCTGGTCGGGCTGGGCAACGCCGGCCGGCACCTCGCGGGAATCGCCCGGGGCATGGGTATGCGACTGCTCGCGACCCGCCGCACACCCGGCGCCGCCCCCGAGGTCGACGCGGTGTATCCGCCGGGCCGGGTCGCGGAGATGCTCGCCGGGTGTGACGCCGTCGTCGTCACCGCGCCGCTCACGCCGCAGACGCGGGGGATGCTGGGCGAGGCCGAGTTCCGCGCGATGAAGCCGACCGCCTACTACGTCAACGTCTCGCGGGGCGAGGTCGCCGACGAACGGGCCCTCGAACGGGCGCTGCTCGAAGGGTGGATCGCCGGCGCCGGCCTCGACGCCCATCACGTCGAGCCGCTCCCGTCGCGCAGCCCGTACTGGGATCTGCCCAACGTGATCGTGACGCCGCACAACGGTTCGACCTCGCGGCAGTCCCGGCGCCGGTCGTTCGACACGGTCGCCGGCAACCTGCGCCGGTTCGCGGCCGGCGAACCACTGGCCTCGGTGGTCGACCGCGAAGCCGGCTATTGAACCGGTTCACAGGACGAGCGCAGGTACCGCGGCCGCTGAGCGGGTCACGCTGGGTACCGCTTGGTCCCGACGTAGTGGATACCTGTCGCCCGGATCTCGCCGGCGTCGATGGCCGCCTGCTCGTCGGCTTGGCTGACCGGGTGCAGGTCGGGGAAGAAGTACGGCGCGCGGGTATCCAGCCGGGGGTCGAAGCGGGCCTGGAGCGCCTGGATGATGGCTTCCCCGCGGTACAGCCGCTCGCGCCCGGCCCAGTCCTGCAGGTAGCTGTGCCAGGGTTGTCCGGAGGCTTGCCACTGCTCTCGGTGGCTGTGCAGCCAGCCGCGCTCGCCACTGTCCGGGAGCCGGTCGAAGCTCCAGCGTGCGGTCGCTTCGTCGAACCGTTCGTACGCCCACTCCACCACGATGAACGCGCCGCCCGGGGTGAGCGCGGCCGCGGCTCGATTCAGAACCTCGTCCAGGTCGTCGACGTGGTGCAGTGAGGTGCAGGCCACGATCGCGTCGACGGGGCCGCCGAGTTGGTGCTTTTCGAACTCGGTTTGGTGGTAGCCGGGTCCGGACGGTGCCGCCGGGTCCACGCCCACGGCGTCGTAGTCGCTCCTCCACATGGCCGGGACGAAGCCGCCGGCCGGGCCGCATCCGATCTCCAGCACGCGGGACGGCGCCGGCGGCAGGTGGGCGCGCACGAAGGGCCAGAGGCCGTCGAGCCAACGCTGCTTGACGGTCGTCATGTCGATCATCAGTGCGCTCCTCTGGGAGTCAGGGCCGAGTGTGGCCCGGGAGGACTGGAGCGGGTCATCGGGTCCAGCCGTCCTCGGCAACCAACTCACCCTGTTCCACGGTGGCGTCGCGGGCGACGGCGAACGCGGCGGCGGCCTCCGGCAGGTTCGGCGCGCCGGCCAGGGCGGCGCTCAGGATCTCCGGCGAGTCCCAGCGCCACATGTCCACCCAGGTCCGCTCGTCGACGCGGATCAGCCGGGTTTCGCCCGGGCCGGCGTACTGCGCCCTGATCGCCGCGATGAGCTGCCCGCGCCGTTCCAGCACGAGGTCGGCATCCGCGGGGTCGGCCGTGAACCGCGTGGTCCGAATGACAGTCATTCCTGCACTCCTTCTCTAGACTTCATTTTTAGAGTTGGACTCTAGTGTTACAGTACAGCCATGCAACTGGTCAAGAGCACCGGCAAAAAGGGCGAGAAGTCACGGCAGACCCGGCGGCGCATCCTGCAGGCCGCACACGAGCTGTTCGTCAGCCAGGGCTACGGGGCCACCACGCTGCAGGGCATCGCCGAGCGGGCCGGTGTCGCCGTGCAGACCATCTACTTCGCCTTCGGCAACAAGCCGTCGCTGCTCAAAGAGCTGGTCGATGTCACCATCGCCGGCGACGACGAGCCGATCCCCACGCTGCAGCGGGACTGGTTCCGCGAAGCCCTCGCGGCCGACACCGCCGAGGCTCATCTACGGGCACACGTACGCGGCACCTGTGTCGTACTCGCGCGGGTGGCGCCCATCATGGACGTCCTGCAGGCCGCCGGCGCGCAGGACCCGAACTTGGCCAGCCTGTGGCAGCAGGACACAGATCCGCGCCTGGAGGTACAGCGCGCCGCCGCGCGCAGCCTCATCGCCAAGCCCGGCGCCCGAGCCGACCTGACCGTCGAGCACGCCGCCGACCTGCTGTACGGCCTCCTGAGCCCGCAGCTGTACCTGCTGTTCACCCGCGACCGAGGCTGGACGGCCGACCGTTGGGAACAATGGGTACACAACACCCTGCACTTGCAACTTTGCGGTTAGCACCGGCCACTCGTCCAGCGCCTCGCAACAGCTGAGGCAACCCTGCCGGGGCTTCGTCTCGTGTCTTATCCGACCGAGGAAGCGAAGGGGCCGGGTTGATTCCGATGGGACTGCTGCGCCGAGGCGTGCCACCAGCGAGCGAAGACGAGTTCATCGCCTACTACACCGCTCGCGCGTCGCACCTACGCAACACGGCATTCCTGCTGTGCGGCGACTGGCACCTCGCTGAGGACCTGACCCAGCTGACCTTCACCAAGTTGTACCGGGCGTGGCCGCGCATCGAGCGGCATGACGTGCTGGACCAGTACACCCGCAAGGTGTTGCTGCGCACGTTCCTCGACGAGCGGCTGCGGCCGTGGCGGCGGGAGAGACCGACCCTGCCCGAAGACGCGGTGCTGGACATCACGGCCCCGGAGGTGCACGGGCCGGAGGACCGGGAGGTGCTGTCCAACGCGCTGCAGTCGGTGCCCAAGCGGCGCCGTGCCGTGCTGATCCTGCGCTTCTGGGCCGACCTCTCAGTCGAGCAGGTCGCCGAGGTGCTCGGGTGCACGGCCGGCACGGTGAAGAGCCAGACCTCACGCGGCCTGGCGGACCTGCGCGCGGCCCTCGGCGACGCCGTCGGAGACCTGAAGCAATCGACCACAGGAGGACCGCGATGAACGACGTCAAATACCTCTGCGAGCAGCTCCTTGACGGTGCCCCACCGCCGTTGCGGGAAGGCGCCGAGGTACTGGCCGTCGCGCGCCGCTCGACGGCTCGGCGCTCGGCGGTACGGACCACCGGCGGCCTCGTCGCCGTGGCCGCGGTCACCGGTACCGCGGTGCTCGTCGCGCCGGCGCTCGCGAACGACCACCGGGCCACGAACGTGCAGGTCGGCGGGCCTCCCGCGCCGGTCTCGCCGAGCCCGTCGAGCGTGCCTTCGCCGCCGGACGTGCCGTATGCGCAGGCGCCGGGTACGCACGAGAAGACGATGCTCGAGACGATCCAGCGAGCGCTGCCGCCGGGCTACACCGCCGCCCCCGAGTATCCCCTTTCCACCAACCCGACGCCGTACCCGACCGACCCGCAGGCGGCGGCACCGGGCGGCGGCGTCGCCCTGACCGCGAACGTGAGCGTGCTGGTGTCGCAGGACGGCCGCGTGGGATGGCTCTCCGCGCACATCTACAACGACGGCAAGCCCCTGCCGACCGGCGACCTGTGCGGCCCCGACGTCACGCGGCCGATCGGCGACCAACCGGGTTGGAGCTGCAGGGTCGTCGACGTCAACGGCACGAAGATCCGGGTGACCAGGGAGCACTGGACCAACACGGCACCCGAGATCGACGTGATCACCGTGACGAAGTTCCTGCGGAACGGCGCCCTGAGCCTGACCGAGAGCCGCAGCGTGCCGGACTTCCAGTCGGAGAAGCAGACGCCTCCGCCGGACGCCGTCAACGCCCACCCGCAACAGCAGGCGCCGACGTCGGCGCTGGGCGACTGGTTCCTGACCGAGGATCAGCTCGCCGCCCTCATCGCCGACCCGGCCATGCTGCCCTAGTTTCCTGATTCGCTGCCGAAGGTCAGTGCCGATCCAGCTCAGGCGGCGTGTTCGCGTCGGCCGTGCTCGGCGTGACCTACGAGCGGCGGTGGACGGCGTGGCCTGGGGTACCGGCCGGCATCCGCAGGGCCCCCTGGCCATCGGCATGGCCCTGCGGATGCCGGTCCGGGACGTGGACCGGTTGCCGCCGGCGAAGGTCGCCTGCTTGAGCGGGGCGGCGGGCCCGCAGGACGCGGGCCACGATCGCCGGGGCGAACAGGGTCGGCGGCGCGGCCACCAGGTTGGCGACCCGCAGAAACGCTCGGCCGACCACCGGGTCGTGCTCCGCGGCGCGGTAGACCCGGCCGATGTACGCGTTGATGAGCTTCGTCTTGCGCGTGCGTACCCCGTCGACGTGGGCGAAGCGCAGGTCGCCGCCGACGGCGATCTCCCACGGTGCCTGGAGCAGCCGCGCCGTCCGGGCGTAGAACCGCCGCGGCAGGCCCCGGCGTCCGCGGGCCAGGCAGTCGCGCAGGGCCAGGGCCTCGGCGGCGGCGACGGTCATGCCCTGCCCGTACGCCGGGTTGAACGAGCACACCGCGTCGCCGACCGACACGAACCCCTCGGGCAGCCGGGTGAGCCGCTCGTAGCGGCGCCGGACGCTGACGGGCAGCCGCATCCGGTGCGGCGGGCCCAGCGGCTCCGCGCCCGAGATCAGGTCGTGCACCCGCCGGTCGGGCAGCCGGCCGGCGAAGGCGACGAACTCGTCGACCTCGCTCGGCAGCGTGATGCCCGGACCGCAGCCGAGGAGGGTGACCTGCCGGCGGTCGCCCTCGACATCGATGGCGACGACTCCGTAGGGCTGGCCCGGCCACGGGCTCTGCACGATCGCGGCGTGCGGCGCGTCGCCGGTCGTCCGGCGGAACTCGCGCGTCACGTACACCATGTTCGCGTCGATCGTCTCCTCGGGCGCCGGGTCGTACCCGAGCATGGCCAGCCACGTCGGGCCGCGGTTGCCGCGCCCGGTCGCGTCGACGACGAGATCGGCGTCGATCCGGTGCACGGCGCCGCCCTTCGGCAGCACCTCAGCTCCGGTGACCCGGGCCTGGTCCGGCGTGCTCAGCAGGCCGACGGCCTCGTGCTGGGCCCGGATCTCGACGTTCGGCAGCGCCGCGACCCGGGCTCGGACGTAGCCCTCGATCGCGGGGCGGCTCAGGCACAGGCCCCGCAGCCCCGACTCGGCGTTGCGCAGCGGGTGCCCGTCGCTGATCCAGAGGATGTCGCGCTGGATGTCGACCGGGACGCCGCCCAGCCCCGCGGCATCGGCCGGGAAACCGTCGAACAGCTCGGCCAACGCCGCGTGGCCGGCGGCGAGCAGGCCGTGCCCGTGCTCACCCTGCGGCACGCAGCGCCGTGGCACCGCCGCCTCCGGCAGTTCGTCGCGGTCGACCACCGTCACCTTGGCGAACGCGTCGCTGAGCACCCGGGCGGCGAGCAACCCCGAGATACTGGCGCCCAGTACGACGGCGTGGCCGGAGCGGTCCCTGCTTGCCATGGCGGCTCTCCCTGCGTCGGTGGCGAGCCGATTGCCCGCCGTACCTGAAGCACAACCCGGACCGGGCTCCTCGCGCCTGAGCAACGATTGCTCAGGTGCGGCGGTCGCCGAACCGACTACTCACCCGCGCTGTCGGGTTTCGTCCAGTCCGGGCCAGACCGGCCGTGTCATGCTGATCGGCATGGCGCACGACCGATGCGTGTCGCGGCTGCGCCGGCCGGGTTGACCCACAGTGGACGGTCGCTCGGCCCCGGTGGCGGGTCCGGACGGGTGGTGTCGGTGGGCAGTGCCGTAACTGCGTGGCCGTTCGTGAGCCGGCACCGGGAGCTGGAGCGCATCGCCGATGCCCTGGCCGAGTCCGACCACGGCGCGGTGATCATCACCGGCCGCTCGGGGGTGGGCAAGTCACGGCTGGCGCGGGAGGCGCTGCGGCGCGCCCGCGACGACGGATGGCCGGTGCTGCACGTGGCGGTGTCCGTCGCCGCGGCCGCGATCCCGCTCTCGGCGGTCGCGGCGCTGCTGCCGGCCGGCGCAGGGCTCGACGATCCGGTCGCGCTCCTCGTCGCGTGCCTCGACCACCTGCGCACGACGCTCGGCGGGCAACGGGTGGTGGTCGGCGTCGATGACGCGGACCTGCTGGATCCGGCGTCGACGGTACTGCTGGGCCACCTGCTCCAGCAGCGCGCCATCTTCGTGGTGGCGACGGTGGCGACCCCGGCCGTGCCGCCGGAGCCGCTCGACGCGCTGTGGCGAGCCGGGCACGCCACCCGCATCGAGCTCGGCGCGCTCGACCGCGGCGCCTGCGAGCGGCTGCTGCACCTGAGCCTGCTCGGCCCGGTGACGGCCCCGGCCGCGCTGGCGCTGTGGGACGCCAGTCAGGGCAACGTGCTGTACCTCCGGGAGCTCGTCCTCGGGGCCCTCGAGGACGGCGCGCTGGTCGGCACCGGCGGGGTTTGGGTGTTGCGCGCCCCGCTGCGGCCGGGCGCCGGGGTGGCCGCCATCGTCCGGCGCCGGCTGGCCGACCTCCCCGCGCACGACCGGCAGGTGCTGGACCTGCTGGCCGTCTGCGGTCCGCTCGGCGCCGACGACATGGCGGAGCAGTTCCCGGCGGCCGACCTGCCCGGGCTCGAGGCCCGCGAATGGATCATGGTGCGCGTGGACGGGCGCCGACACCAGATCGCGCTGGCCCATCCGCTGCACGGCGCGATCCTCCGGGAGGGCATCCCGACGCTGGCCGCCCGGCGGATGCTGCTCGACCAGATCGACCGGGTCGTCGCCCACGGCGCCCGGCGCGCGGCCGATCCGCTGCAGCTCGCGACGTGGCGGCTGGACGCGACGGGCGCCGGCGACGCGGCGCTGCTGGCCGAGGCCGCGGTCGCCGCCCGGGCCGCGCGCGACAACGCGCGGGCCAAGCGGCTGGCCGGCGCGGTCCTGCAGACGGAGCGGCACCTTCGCGCGAGCATCGTGCTGGCCGAGACGCTGGTGGACGAGGGGGACCCGGCCGGGGCCGAGGCGGTGCTGGCCGCCGCGGACGACCCGGCCGCGGACCCGGAGGTCTACGCCGCCTGGGCGGTGACCCGCAGCCTGAACCTGGCGTACCGGCTCGGCCGCCTCGACGACGCCGGCCGGAGCCTGCAGGCCGCGGCCGATGTCGTCGGACCCGCCCACGACGGACGGCTCCTCGCCACGCGGGCGATGCTGTCGGCGTACGCCGGGCGGCCCCGCGAGGCGCTGGACCTGGTGAACTCGGTCGATCCGCCCGGCCGCGACGCCGGGCCGGCCGCACCGCCCAGCCGGTCGCTGGCCTGGCACGTCCGCTCGGCGAGCCTGGCCGAGCTCGGCCGGCTGGACGAGGCCGAGGAGCTGTGCCGGCTGGCGCACACCCGGCCGGAGCTGGAAGACGGGGCGCCACCAGCGGCGGTGCATCTCTCGGTGCTGGCCACGGTGTTGGACCTGCGCGGGCAGTTCGGCGCCGCGCTTGACGTCTGCGCCCAGGGACAGGAGGAGGCCGTCGCGGCCGGGGACCGGTCCCTGAGCGCAGTGTTCGCGACCATCGCGGGCTGGACGCAGCTCGACCGGGGCGACGTCGCAGCGGCGATCGTCGCGTTCCGGGCGGCGCTGAGCGAGACCGGGCCGGTCGCCACCTCCGATGCGGTCCGCGGCCCGGTGGCCGGCCTGGTGATGGCGACCGCGCTCGCCGGGGCCGTGGACCGGCCGGCGCTGGAGCGGCTGACCGCCGGCCTCGACGCCGCCGCATTCGACACGGCCGGCCCGGTCATCCAGCAGCAGCGGGCCCTGGCCTGGGTCGAGGCCCAGCACGGCAACGTGCCGGCCGCGTTGACCCGGCTGGTCCGCGTGGCCGGGCGGTGCGCGCAGGTCGGTGCGTACACCCGCGAGTTCCGGCTCCTGCACGACGTGGTCCGGCTCGGCCGGCCCGAGATCGTGCTGGAACGCCTCCGCGAGCTGCCGTGGGCGAGCGAGATGACCGTGACGGTGCGGGCACACGCCGAGGCCGCCGTCCGCGGCGACGGTACCGGGTTGCTCACGGCCGCGCACCGCTACGCCGACCTGGACGCGCTGCTCGCCGCCGCCGAGACCGCCACCCACGCCGCCGCCGCGGGTGACGGGCGGCTCCGGTCGCGAGCCGGTGTGCTGGCCACGCAGTGGCTGGCCCGATGCCCGGACGTGCGCACCCCGGGCCTGCTGCGGCCGGTGACCACGTCGCCGCTGAGCACCCGCGAACGCGAGATCGCGGTCCTGGCCGCGAAGGGCCATGCCAGCCGGACGATCGCCGATCAGCTGTTTCTGTCGATACGGACGGTCAACAACCATCTCCAGAGCGCGTACACCAAGCTCGGGGTCTCCAACCGCGGCGAACTCGCCGCGGCGCTGCGACTCGGGCCGGTGCCGGAGGAGGACGTGAGATGACACCGGAGCAGGTAGGCCTGGTGCTGGAGGGCATCGAGCGGATGCGGCCGCGGCTGTCCCAGGTCGCCGACGCCTTCTACGCCGAACTGTTCGACCGTCACCCGGACCTGCGCCCGATGTTCCCGGCCGACCTGACCCGCCAGCGCGCCAAGTTCGCCGGCGAGCTGCACGCCCTGGTGGTGGCCCTGCCCGACCTTCCGGCGTTCCTCGACAGCGCCGCCCGTCTCGGCAACCGCCACGCCGGCTACGGCGTCCGGGTGGCCCACTACAACCAGGTCCGCACCGTCCTCATCACCACGATCGCCGCCGAAATGGGGTCGGCGTGGACCGAGCAGCACGAACACGCCTGGACGGTCGCCTACGACATGATCACCGAGGCGATGCTGCTCAACCGCCGGTGAGCAACGCCGTTCACGGGAATGAGCACGGCTTGCTCAGGCGCCCGCGGCCCCGTTGCCGCAAGCATGGGTGGCAGCGAAAGCCGTCACACCAGGGAGGTACACCATGAACATCCGCCGCGCCGGCGTCGTCCTCGCCGGCCTCGTCCTCGCCGTCATCGGCCTGGCCAGCCCCGCACAGGCCGGCGTCATCATCCACGACATCGCCTACCCGCCGGGCCCGACCGTGACCGGCGTCATCGGCCCCGAGATCTGACGATCCCCGGCGTCTCGCCGATCGACGGCCCGTCCGCGCTCGCGGGCGGGCCGGCTGAGACCTCCGATTATGGCACTGGACAATGGCGGCGCGGCCTGTCAGAACGATCATATGACGTTCGATGTGGCCGCGCTCCGCCGGCAGTTCCCCGCCCTCGACACCGGGATCGCCTACTTCGACGGGCCCGGGGGCACGCAGACGCCCCGGGCCGTCGGCGCCGCCATCGCCGGCACGTTGACCGGGCCGCTGTCCAACCGCGGGCGCACCGGGCCGTCCCAGCGCAACGCCGACGACGCCGTGACCGCGTTCCGGGCCGCCTACGCCGACCTGCTCGGCGTGCCCGCGGCCGGGGTCGTCTACGGGCGCAGTGCGACGCAGCTGACGTACGACTTCTCCCGCATCATCGCCCGGACCTGGCAGCCCGGGGACGAGGTCGTCGTGACCCGCCTCGACCACGACTGCAACGTGCGGCCGTGGGTGCAGGCGGCCGAGCGGGCCGGCGCCGTGGTGCGCTGGATCGACTTCGACCCGGTGACCTCCGAGACCGACCCGGACTCGGTCGCCGCGGCGATCACCGAGCGCACCCGGCTCGTGGCCGTCACCGGCGCGTCGAACCTCATCGGTACCCGCCCGCCCGTGCGCGCCATCGCCGACACCGCCCACGCCGCGGGCGCCCTCGTGTACGTCGACGGCGTGCACCTGGCCGCGCACGCCCTCATCGACGTGGCCGAGCTGGGCGCGGACCTGTTCGTCTGCTCACCGTACAAGCTGCTCGGCCCGCACTGCGGGGTGCTCGGCGCGGCCCCGGCGCTGCTGGAGACGCTGCGCCCCGACAAGCTGTTGCCGGCCACCGATGACGTGCCCGAACGGTTCGAACTGGGCACGCTGCCGTACGAAATCATGGCCGGCGCGACCGCCGCCGTGGACTTCATCGCCGGCCTGGCTCCCGGCGGGACGACGGACCGCCGGGAACGGCTGCGTCACTCGTGGCACGCGGTCGAGGTACACGAGACACGGCTTTTGCGTTTGCTCGAGGCCGGGCTGGCCGAGCTCGACGTGGTCGTGCATTCCCGCGCCGCCGAGCGCACGCCCACGCTGCTGCTCACCCTGCCCGGCCGGCGGGCCTGGGACGCGTTCGAGTTCCTCGCCGCACGCGACGTGCTGGCCCCGGCCGGTTCGTTCTACGCCTACGAGCCGTTCCGCCGCCTCGCCGTGCCCGACGAGCACGGGCTGCGCCTGGGCCTGGCCCCGTACACCGACGAGGAGGACATCGCCCGCCTGCTCGACGGGCTGCGGGCCTTCATGGCGTGAGCCACACCGTGGAGATCCGGGCCCGGCACGCGAGCAAGCTGTTGGTGCCGGCGGCCGGATCGTTGCCGGCGGCGGAACCGGGCCGGCCGCCACGAGTCATTCAGCCGGGGTAAGGGGTCCGAGGTCCCGGATGGTTCGGGCGAGGGCGCGGATGAGGTCGTTCTCCGACTCGCTGCGCCACACCGCCGCGTACGCCAGCGGGGCGATGTCCCGGATGGGCAGGTAGGCGATGTCGGGGCGGGGCGAGTACCGGATCATGTGGACCGGATAGGGCGTGACGATCTCCCCGGTGCTGATCAGGGCCAGGACTTCTTCGTTGTTGGCGACGAGAAGGCTGCGCTCGATTCTGCGGCCGCCCGGGCTGTAGGGCGGAATGTAGGCGTCGAACCAGTACTCGGGTGCGATTCCAGCGGTGGGAAGGCGGTAGTCGCTGACCATCTCCAGGGTGACCGAGGCACGCCGGGTGAGCTCGTGCCCGGCCGCCACGGCGAGGATCCGGGGCTCGGCGATCAGGATCGGCCCCACGGTGATGTCGGGTTCCTCGACGGGAAGCCAGCTGACCAGAACGTCAACGTCACCGCGGCGGAGCCCGGCGAACGGGTCGATGAAGGGCGCGTGCCGGATTCGCAGCTTCCACTGTGGATGGCGCGATCGGAACGTCTCCCAGTAGGGCCGGAAGTCGTGGGCGTTGACGGGCAGCATGCCGACGCGGAGGAACGCCGTGATGCCCTGGGCGGCCAGGCGGGCGCGTGCCAGCGTGTCTCGCAGCCCGGCGTACACCGGCTGCAGGTCGTCGCGCAGTTGCCGGCCGAACGGGGTCAGGTGGATCTGACGGCGGTTGGCCCGGTCGAACAACTGGGCGCCGAGGCGCCGTTCCTGGCGGCTGATCGCCTGGCTGACCCGGGCCTGGGACACGTGCAGCCGAGCGGCGGTCCGGCCGAAGTGCAGCTCCTCGGCCAGGGTGAGGAACATTTCGATGTCCCGCAGCTCCACCCGTACCCCTCATCCGGTTCCGTTCGACCGCACAGACGCTTTCGTGCAGGAGCGGCACTCGCTATGTGGCCGGACCAACATCACCGTGCATTCCGCCGACGGCGGCGAGCATCCAGCGCCAGCGGCGGAACTGAAGAATGCAGGCCGCCAGCGATGCCACGACCACGAGCGACGCCACGGCGGTCGGCCAGGCCGCGAACGCCGCCACGCAGGCGGCGACCGGCTGGAGCAGCTCGAGCGCGATCGCCGGCCGGGCCGGGATCGAGACCGGATTCTTCTGCTTCTTGGCCCCGGGCATGCCGAACACCGTCGGCAGGCCGATCAGCAGGACGTCAGCCAGTACGGCGAGCCAGATGGAATGGGGGGCGAGCGCCCAGGGCGCGGCGACCCACGCGATGATCTCGACCAGGAACCGCGGCGCGGACACGCTCAGCGGGTCCGCAGCGGTGGCGCTGTGCGCCGGCTGGCCATGCTCGGTGCTCATGTGGGACCGGCTTTCGTCTGTTCAACCGGGTTCTCCCCCGGACGGTTCCTAACAGCGTTAGGCCAGGTACCCTAACATCGTTAGGATGCGGCCCGGAAGGGGAGTGCGGCGCGCTGATGGCGACCCGAGTGCTTGATCGACTCACGCCCCGGGCACGGGAGATCGTGCAGGTCGCGCGGGAGCTCCTGGAGCGGGAGGGCTTGGCCGCGCTGTCGATGCGCCGCCTCGGTGACCAGATCGGGATACGCGCCTCCTCGATCTACGAACACCTGCGCGACAAGGAAGCACTGGAGGCCACGCTGATCTCGCTGGGCTTCGAGGAACAAGCCGAACTGTTCGCCCGGGCCGCCCAGGGGTCCACCGACCCGATCGCCTCCCTCGCCGCCGCCTACCGTGATTTCGCGCGCCACCAGCCGAACCTGTACCGGCTGATGACCGAACGGGCGCTACGGCGCGACCTGCTCACGCCCGGCGTCGAGGAGGCGGCCATGACGCCGCTGTTCCAGGCGACCGGCGGCGACCGCGAACGGGCGAGGGCCATCTGGGCCTTCGCGCACGGGATGGTGATCCTCGAGCTGAACCGCCGATTCCCGCCCGGCGCGGACCTCGACACCACGTGGCGCAGGGGAATCGAGGGGTTCTGCAGCGCACCCTGACGCCTGCCGGCCGTGCGCAGGGAGCGGCGCCGGCCGGGTTCAGAGCCAGCCGGTCTCGGTCGCGATACGGATCGCGTCGACCCGGTTACGCGCGTTGAGCTTGGTCACCGTCGACGTGAGGTGGTTGCGGACGGTACCGACGGACAGGTGCAGGCGCTGGGCGATCTCGGCGGCGGACGCGCCGGATGCGGCCAACCGCAGGACCTCGGCCTCCCGGCCGGTGAGCGGGTTGCCGGGCGTTTCCCAGGCGATCAGCGCCAATTGCGGGTCGATCACCCGCTGACCGGCCGCGAGCCGTCGGATGGCGTCGGTCAGGTGTTCCGGCGCGGCGTCCTTGAGCAGGAAGCCGGTGACCTGCGCCTCGAGCGCGCGGCGCAGATCACCGGGGCGGGCTACCCCGGTCACCAGCAGCGATCGGCACCGGGGAAGCTTGGCGCGTAGTTCGATGGCCGCGCTGAGCCCGTCGAGGCCGGGCAGGTTCAGATCCAGCACGGCCACGTCCGGCTGCGCGGCGAGCGCCGTCGGGACGATCGCGGTGCCGGTGTGTACCTGCGCGACGACCTCGATGTCGGGTTCGAGGCGCAGCAGGGCGACGAACGCGCCGCGTATCAGATGCTGGTCCTCGGCCAGGAGCACCTTGATCACAGCGGGTCCCGCACGGCCACATCGTGCGAACCGGCGGCTACCGCACGCAGGTCGGCCGCGGCGGCGCGGGCGAGGCTCTGGGCCGTCGCAAGCCGCTGCGCGGGCAGGGGTTGCCCGTTCGGGGCGAGCGTGCGCAGGGCCTCGCGCAGCCGCTCGTCGAGCCGGCCGCCGAGCGTGTCGGCGAAGCGCAGGCGCTCCTTCGCCACCGCCGTCGCGGCGAGCCCGGTCCGGGCCCGCGCGAGCGCGGCGGTGAGCAGCGGCAGCTGCACCAAGGCGAACAAGGCGACCGCGTCGTCGATGTCGGCGGCGAGGTGGTAGACCACCGTCGCCGCGGGTGTCACGCCGGTGACGGCGAGCAGCACCTCGGCGGCCAGGATCGCGCCGGCGCCCAGCCAGCGCGTCCGGCCGTGGAACAGCAACAGCACGCTCCCGCCGACGTAGTGCCGCGCCGCCCACGCGTCGGCCGAATAGTGCAGCAACGGCGCGTACGCGAGCAGCACCTGCGCGGCGAGCACCAGGCGCCAACCGGTTGGCCGCCCGCCGGGCGGCCGGGGCCGGCACAGGTGGCCGACGCAGGCGCCGAATACGAGGGCCAGCACCAGGAACGGCGCATCGATCCGCTCGGGGAAGGTGAACATGACGGCGAACATCGCGACGAGCGCGGCGACGCCGACCGCCGGCACGAACGGGGTGGCCGGTCCGGCACCGGCGTGGCGGCGCGCGGGTACCCGCACGTCGAGGGTGAAGACACCGCCGTCGTTCGTTGCGCTCAGGGTGCCGCCCAGCGCCGCGACCCGGCCGGTGAGGCTGGTCAGCCCGGTGCCAGGAACCGGGTTCGTCGTCGCCGTCGCCGCGCCGTAGTTGGCGACGACCAGGCGGACCGCGCGCCGGTCCACGGTGAGCGCGATCGAGCAGCGCCGGGCCGTGCTGTGCCGCACGACGTTGGTGGCCGCCTCGCGCAGCACGGTGGCGAGTACCAGGTCGACCTCACGGGGCAGCGTCGGCGCATCCCGCGGCGCGTCGAACTCGATACCCGCCGCCGACAGCAGCGCACCGGCCGCCGCGCACTCGGCGGTGAAGCTCAGCTCCGGCCGCTCGGCGGTGAGCAGGCGTGCCTCCGCGAGTGCCGCGCGGGCGTGCGCCCGGGCCTCGGCCAACTCCTCCTCGGCGCGCCGGCCGTCACCGCGCCGAGCCAGCTCGATCTTGAGTACCAGCGCGGACAGCCGGAAGCCGAGCACGTCGTGCGCGTCGTTGAGCAGCCGCCGGCGCTCGCGGGCCACTTCGATGGCGGCCAGACGCGCCTCGGTCACCGGAAGGTCGGTCGCGAGCCGGTGCAGCCACGCCATCGCGTACAGCAGGAAGCCGACGGCCGCGACGGTGAGCAGCGTGTACACCTGCGCGCGCACCGACTGGTCGTACGCCCAGGACAGCGGCAGCGTAGAGACCGACACCGCCGCGTAGCAGAGCCAGGAGTACGGCGGGCGCAGGCGCACGAGGCAGGAACCGGCGAGGAAGACGCTGAGCCCCCACAGCGTCGGAACCTCGGGCCACAGCGCGACGGGCAGGTAGGTCAGTACCACCTGGGCGCACAGTAACCAGCCCGACCGGCGGGTGGTGCCGAGCATGGTCGGCACGAGCAGCCCGGCGTGTGCGGCGAGGACCGCGAGACCGGCGACGGCGGCCGCCGCCGAGCGCGCCGAGACGACCAGGTCCACGGCGATCAGCCCGAAGTACGCGCAGATCAACACGGTGACGACAGCCCGGGCGAGGCGTGGCGCCACGATCTCGGGCCGGCCGGCAGGCACTGCCAGCAGTACCTATCCGAATGTATGGTTCGGACATGGACCCTGAACTGGTCAAACGGGCCCACTGGGGCGACTTCTCAGGCATGAACTTCGCCGGCCTCGTGCGCCTGTCGTTTGAGTTGCCAACCGCGCTGGCGCCTTCTGCGGACGGCCCAACGCTCCCCCTGACGGGACGCGACATCCGAGGCCGTGACGAACAGGCGAAGGATTGCAGGGGATACGTGGAGCACCGTCGCGGCAGTTACGTTTACACGTACGAGGAGCCGGACACGAGCGCGTTCAAGAGGAAGGCAGTCCGGCTGCCGGACGGGCGACGGGTGTATCGGGTTGTCCGGCCAGTGTTCGAAGGTGCGTTGGAAGATCTGAAGCGAGGCGTCGCCCCAAACGGTGAGCGGCTTGACGGCCTTGTCGTCTACGACATTGACCGGCTGACGCGGGACAACCGGCATCTGGAGGATGCGATTGAGGTCGTCGAGCACTTCCGACGCCCGATCGTGGACATCACAGGCACGCTTGATCTGCTGACGGACAACGGCCGCACCGTCGCTCGGATCGTGGTGGCGGCGAACAACAAACAGTCGGCCGACACCGCCCGGCGGGTTGCACGTAAGCATCGGGCGTTGCAACAAGCCGGTATCCCGGCCGGAGGTTGGCGTCCGTTTGGCTGGAAGGCTGGCAAGCGGGAGCTCGAACCGGTGGAGGCGGAAGCGATCCGGGTCGCGGCACGGCGGGTCATCGGCGGCGCGCCGGTGAATGCTGTGGTTGCGGAGTGGAACCGTCTGGGCCTGTTGACGCCGCGGGGCAACAGCTGGCAGGCGTTGACGGTGAAGACCGTGCTGCGAGCCCCGCGTTTGTGCGGCTATCGGGCGCGGACGGTGCGGGATCCGGATCCGGCGACGGGGAAGGAGCACTGGCGTTACGAGGTGGTGCTCGGGCAGGACGGTCGGCCGGTTGTTGGGCAGTGGGAGCCGATTCTGTCGGTCGCCGAGTGGGATGCGTTGACGGCTGTCATCGGGTTGACGAGTGTGCACAACCGCGGGGTGAATGTCCGGACGTATCTGCTGAGCGGGCTGTTGAAGTGTGGCAAGGGGGCGTGCGGGCAACCGCTTCGGGTGGTGAAGACGGCGCCTTCTCGGCTGAGCCGGCAAGGGGCGCCGTTTACTTATGGTTGTGCGCCGTCGTCGCAGGGCGGTTGCGGGGGCGTCAATATTCACGGTCCGCGGACCGACGCAGCGGTGTCGGAGTTGGTGCTGCGTAAGTACGAGCTGGAGGCCGAGCGGCGGGATGCTGCGGCCGAACCCGCGCTGTGGCCCGACGAGGATGCGTTGGCGGGCGTGCGGTCGCAGATTGAGGAGTCGACTGCTGCGTGGCGCGGGCGGTTGCTGTCGGGTGCTCGGTACTTCGCGTTGCTGGCTGAGTTGGAGCAGGAGGAGCAACGTTTGCTGGGTGAGCGGCGGCGGTGGCTGGCTCGGGAGCATGGTGTGGCGGGGCGTCCGGTTGATATTCGGGCTCGGTGGGGTTCGGAGGAGGTGACGCGGGTGGAGCAGCGCGCGTTCATCGACGATCAGCTGGTCGCTGTGCTGGTGCATCCGAGGGTGCCGGGGCGGGGCAAGTGGAATCCCGATCGTTTGGAGCCGTTGTGGCGTTCGTGACGGGCAACCGGCATCTGCTCGGTTCGCTGGCCGCTGGCTCTCGCCTGGGAGGTGTGCGGATGACGGGGCACATGGATGGTCGGCAGGGCAGTGGGGCTGCGTATGCCGGGGAGGTGTCGTGTCCGGGCGGCGCCGGTCATGCGGTGCGTTCGGTTGCGGTGCTGTACGGCTCGGGTGTCACCGCGGTTGGATTCTCGATGCGGTGGAGGGTCGGAGGGATCCGTGGATCGGCGTGCGGTAGCGGCGGCGGTTCGTCGTGGTTGGCTGACGCGCTCGCGCCGCCGGCTGCGCTGGCGTCGTGGCGGCGTCCGATGCTGGCGGCGATTGCATCGGGGATGGTCGGCATCTTGCTGGCGTTGGGGATGCTCGATGATCTGTCGCAGCAGTCAGTTGCTGCGGTGCAGCTGTGCTCGGCTTGCGCGGGGCTCGCATGCATTGTCAGCGTTGGTATGGCGGTGCTGCGCTGGCGCAGGGTGCAACGTGTCGGCGGTGTCTACGCGATGGCGTTGAACGCATGGCATCGTGCAGTGTTCTGTCTGCAGTGTGGTCATTCGTGGGTACCGGGCGTCGCTGGCGTTGTTCCTGCGGACCGCCGACTTGGGCTGGTACTGGTGCGGCGTGCCGCGACTGTCTCGAAGGCTGAGCCGTCACGTTGACATGCCCGTCCACGGGCAGGTGCTGTGTTTGTCTCGACGGATGATGGTGGGCGCGGCTGTACCCGGGCGACGCCGTCGGTCCAGAGCCGGTCCGGTTCGTCGAATCATGATACAGCTGGCTCACATCGGCCAACTGTCGAGGCGGAAGCCGCAATGTCAGCGTCGGAGCATGCCGGCCTCGTCGATACCTCCGCTAGACCCAGGCGGCGACCTTCTCCAGTCGGCCATCGGCGCGGGCAGCGAAGCCGACGGTGCGATCACCGCGTGGGCCGACATGCACGCGCAGCGCGCACCTGCTTGGACGGACGAACGTTGGCGTCGCGCGTGCGCGGTGCTCCGCGTACGGGTCGCACCGACGTCGAGTGGGAGTCACGGATGCGCGGCGGCGACGCGCGTGGAGGAGGGCGACCCGAGTGAGGCTGGTGGCGTCGACAAGCCCGGATCGCGTTCTGTTGCGCGGCCGTTGCTGCGGCCACCCTCGTAGATGCGCGTGTGTCATACGACTCTGTGCGCGAGCGCGACCCGCCGGATTTGGCTGCGATCAACGCTCAGATATTGAGGAGCTGCCGCCGTTTACCGGCTCGGCTGTCGTGTGCGACGCGGGGTGTGGCGCCGGTAGGCACTGACGGTGGGATCGCCGGCTATCCAGAACCGCCATGGCACGTCGTGAGCGCTAGCGACACCGACACGAGGGCCCGATTTGATGGCCTCGGCAAGTACCGGGTCGGCCGATGGCGTGAGCGTCAGGGGGCCCTTCCCGTCGATCATCGAAGTGCCGTTTGCTTCACGCCCGACGCCGAGCGCGGTGACCAGCAGTGCAGGCCCCCGCGCCAGTTCGTGCGAGGCCACATTGCCGCGTCGGCCACGCGCGGCGTCGATGCCGTCGACGACCTCGCCAGCACGCAGCAGCACGGCGGCCGCCTCTCCCTCCCGGCCGCAGATGATGTTCAAGCACCAGTGAACCCCGAAAACGAAGTAGGTGTAGGCATAGCCGGGCGGCCCGAACATCACCTGGGTCCGCGGGGTGAGCCCTCGATGCGCATGTGATGCCGGGTCCTCGCCGGTACCCGCGTATGCCTCGACCTCAGTCAGCCGGATCGTGACGCCGTGCGCCGACACACGCCACCCGAGTAGTGATCGCGCGGTATTCGGGATCTCGGCTGCTGGCGCGTCGAGCCACGGGAACGTCACCAGACAAGAAAACTGCAAAAGGCGCATTCGCGCCACTTTGACGACGTCGCGTCGCGGCTGTCCGCGGGGGCCGCACAGCCTCCAGGTACACCAGGGAGTCCTCGCGTAGTCCCCTGCGAGCCGCGGGTCGACACGAGCGTGCTCTTCGAGCCAGCCCGGTGTTTGGCTGGACTGGAGGTACCGCCGATCACACGAACATAAACGGGTTCAAACTACCCCCAGCTTGCCCCTCATGCGAGCCGCTCGCAAGCCTTGCCACCCCGCCTCGCGTACGGCGACTGTCGCGCGCAGCCAGCCTTGAAGCCACTCAGCAGACGCCCATGCAGGTCGACTGTCGTCACGCAGCGACGGCAGCACGGGAACAGCCCGTGTTCCATGCCATGACCGCGTGAAAGAAGCATCCGAGCTGGAGATCACCAATGCCCCAGCGTGATCGAATAGATCACCCGCTTCGTCTACTGAGGGTAATGGCGCAGGGGCCAGACAGCGCGCACTCATGCCGATAGGTGCGCAGCTGATCTTGCGTGGTGACGATCGGCGCCTCTCCCAACCATGCAGGCCGCTAGTCGACTCCGTCAAAAGGACCGACATCGTCGTGCACTGATACTGAAATCAACCCGACGGAGGGTCGTATCACCGCGCGCTTACGGATACGATGATGCCGGAATTGCGCCGCTGCTGAGCCTATCGGACCGGGTGACGACATGAGCAAGGAACTCATTATCGGGGTAATTTCTAGCATGCTCGCCACCGCATTGGTAGTCCTGACGGCCGCGGCATATCGAAGATACGCCACACCGATGAATACCTTGCGTCGACGGATTCGCCTCGCTCGTCAGATGGACGAAGCGGGATTACTTTTCTTCTTTGCATCAAGGTCGGATTATCAGCGGTTTCGTGTCACGCCAACCACGGCGACGTATTTTCGACTGGCGAAAAGAAGGATCGAGATGGTCGCCCATTCATTAGCCTATGGCCAGCTCTCGCAGGGAATCGCTGGTGAACTCGCATCCATCCTCGAGGAAAATCCTTCCTTGGAAATCGTTTTGTCGACGCTAAGCCCACGCAGTGCTCACGTCCGGCCGCTCGCTCAATATTTGAAGGGCGCACCGAGTGGGGACGAATCGCATGGCGACGAGTTGGAGCGACGTCTCCGTTCGGACTTGATCGAGACGCTGACCGCGCTTCATGCCGCACGGGAAGCGATGCCCAGCGCCGCGCGATTTCGGTTTACGATTAAGGTGTATGACACCCTGCCGGTAGCATCCGTAATCATGCTGGATAGGGGCAGTTCCACCGGTCGAACGCAGGTCGATCTGAAGTTGTTTGGAAGTCCGCTCCACAAGAGCATCTCATTTGAGATTGGCAATGGAAGCGCACTGTACAATGCGGCAACGACGGCCTGGGGAACTTTACTGGACGGGGCTGAGATATTTGATCCGGCGCGGCATCTGGCTTCTTGAGGCAGCCGGGCGGCGGATTACGGGTCTAGTTATAGTGCGGATGGCGATGTGAGAACCGGCCGACACGTGTCTCCATCTTCTGCTGATTGTGTCGGCACTCGGCTCTTCGTAGTTGGATTTGTCGGGCCTCACAAACCTGTAGTATTTGCTACTTGCCGTGTACCGGGTCGGTGCCATCAAACGCAACTCAGGTCGCGAACTGGCAAGCTGAACGCACTCTTGCCGGCGTCGGGACCGCGCGCATCTGCCGCCGACCGTGCGTCGGCGTTCGTGCCTCTGTTCCGCCACGTAGGGGTTCGCAGGTTTCGTACAGCCCTGGCGGCGACCATGATGTCGTGCCATGGGGTACGAGATGCTCGTCGTTGTTGACGTGGCGGGTCGGCCGGCGAGTTACTCGTCGGCGGCTGAAGCCGCTTGGAAGGCTGCGGTCCGTGAAGCATTCCTCGCGACGGGCCTCGGCCCGTGGGCCGAACGGTTCTCGGTGATGATCGAGTTCCGAACCCCCGAAGCGCGCAACGCGAACGAGGTCTGGGATCTGGACAACTTGATCAAGCCGACCCTGGATGCGATGGAGGGCGTGTTCGGGTTGCGGCCGTGGCGCGGGCTGACGCAGGCGGCCGACGACCGCGTGGATCACTTGGAAGCCAGTAAACGCACTATCCGCGGTGCCGAGGTGCCGGGAGCACGTATTGAGGTACGGCGGCTCGTTGAGTAGCGCAGGTCGACGCGTTCTCATGCTCGCGATGCGAGCGGGCTTGGAAGCGGCTCTCCGCGCCCTCATTCAAACGCGCGCTCCTTCGCCAGATCATCGATGATCCAGCGCAGTGCCGATACGGCGTTCGAGTAGCGGAGGTAGCGCGGGTTCTGGTTTGACTTCGGCTCGCACCGCTCACGCATCCGGCGGAGCTCATCGATCATCTGCTGGAGTCTCTGCTCGTCTGTCACGCCGAGTATCGTGCTCCCGCAGAGGTCGACAGTGGCCGAGGATCGCGGCCCGCGGCGGGTAGCAGTTGTTGGCCGCCGGGTGTTCACGTCAGCCCGCCGGGTGATGCCGACATGGTGGTTGGTGTTGGCGTGGCTCGGCGGGGCTACGCCGCGCGCAATGCGGCATGGACCCAGTCTGGCCAGCGTCCTCGGCCAGCATGAGCAGTGGCTCGGACCGGCCCCGTACTTTGGTGGGCCGCCGTCATCCCGGCGTACCGATGTGGCGGGCGCCGTGGCACGCGCCGTAGTCCCGCCGCGCGAACGCCGCCAGGCACTGCTCCAAGCCGGCCTCGTCGGTCATGCGATCGTCCCATCCCGGTCGGGGTGCACATGTGGCGCCTACCAGGGATTGACGGTTACGAGGGGCCCGCACCATGTCCATAGTGCGGGCCCCTCGGTGTTGCCTCCGGCTACGGGGTGGTGGAGATGATCACGCGGTAGGTCGTCGTCGGGGAGAGGTTGAAGGCGCGGTCGAAGCTGCGCACGCTCAACCGGGCGAGGGGGCTCGGTGGGGTCAGGGTGAGCGTTGCGCTGCCGTCGGGCTGGGCGGGGATGACGTCGGGCATCGTGAACGGGTCGATCCACTCGGGGCCGTTGGGGCCCCCGTTGGCGCCGAAGGAGGAGAAGATGCCGGTCCAGCTGTACTGGTAGCCGTACACGTCGTCGGAGCCGTTCGGGGACAGCGTGTAGGTGATCGGGTAGCTCGT
The DNA here is from genome assembly GCF_040648435.1 of Dactylosporangium sp. NPDC049140. Taxonomy (NCBI): domain Bacteria; kingdom Bacillati; phylum Actinomycetota; class Actinomycetes; order Micromonosporales; family Micromonosporaceae; genus Dactylosporangium; species Dactylosporangium sp. NPDC049140. The sequence continues at coordinate 112,469 of NZ_JBEZDS010000040.1, forward strand.
GGACGTGGAGGTCACCGTGGGGGTGGCCGGCGCGATGTCGTCCGTGGTGAAGTAGCACGTCTGTGACCACGGCGACGTGTCGGTGCCGTCGTTGACGCGGGCCTGCCAGGCGTAGGTCGTGTTGTCGGTCAGCGCGCCGGACGGCACCGCCGCCCCGCCGAAGCCGCCGTTGTAGTTCTGCGCGGTGAACGTCGTGCGCTGGTCGGGGTGGGCGACGGGCCAGACCGCGAACTCGTTGGTCAGGTTGAAGTCGTCCGGGTCGGCGTCGCTGGCCTTGGCGAGCAGGTCAGGGGTCAGGCCGCTCAGGTACGGATACGGCGCGGCCGTCACGCATGCGCGCAGCGAGTTGAACAGCGGAGCCGGCGCGGACGGCGGGGTGTTGTAGCCGACGTACAGGGCAGGTGCGCTGATCCGGCGGCCGAGTGGCACCTGCTGCTCGAGGGACTGCGGCAGGCGGATCTCGAACGAGGCGTGCGAAGGCAACTGGACGCCGCCCGCCTGGGCCCGGGTGACCAGGTCGATGAGGTCGAGCAGCGGGTAGGTAGTCGGGCACTGGTCGATCGGGCCGAGGGTGCCCAGCTTCGCCAGCTCGCGCGGCGGGTTGCGCCACGTCGGGTGCGTGGACTCGGCCGTCGCCCAGACCTCGATCCGGCGGTGGGCGCAGTCGGTGGCCTGGGTCTCCGGCACGGCGAGCTTCGCCGACACGATGTGCTTGCTCAGCAGCGCGGCCACGTCGAAGGTGACGTAGACACGCGAGACGTGCTGGCGGTTGGCGCTGTCCCGCCAGGCCCCCAGGGGCGCGTCGCCGGTGGGGTTGAGGTAGGTCTCGTTGGGGTGCACCGAGTCGGTGTAGGCCCACGAGATGCGCGGCGCATCGGTGTTGGTCTGGCCGGCGTGCGCCGGTGTGGCGGTGGCGAACAAACCCGCTGCGGTGGAGAGCACCACGGTGGAGAACAGCACACCGAGGCGCGGACGTTGTGACACAGATCCTCCCGTTACCGCGGGTGGCCAACCCTCCCGCGGTCGGTGGTGATCGTATGTCCAGCAGTCGATCCGGCGCTGTCCCGCACAGACAAAAACTCCGCGCACCAGAACCTCTTCCAGAGCGTCGACGACGAGGCCGATCTCCTCCTTCGTGACGACCAGCGGCGGAGCCACGGCGCAGCGTGGAGCGGTGGCTGCGGTACTGACTGCCCAGCCGCACCAGCATCCGCCTGACCACGAAGCGGCACCAGACCCGCGACGTCGAACGCGTCCTGATCCGACACCGTGCAGACGCTGTACGACGACTGGCTGATATCCCGGGAGCAGGAACTGCAACCCAACACCATCTATAACTACGGCCGCCTGCTCAACCTCATCTACCCGCACATCGCCGGGTCCGCGCCTCCCGGCTCAGCGCCCGCATGACCGAACACGCCTACTAGCAACTCGAGACCGCCGGCTACTCACGCACCACCCTACGAACCCTCCACCTCGTCCTCGCCAAAGCATTCGCCGAACGGCGCTGTTGCGTATGCCGATCGGAGGACGCGTTGAGCGGCGTGGCCGGTCTCAGATCGCGGCGGCGAGCTCGGTGAATGCCGCAGCGATGCGCAGCCCGCGTGGGGCATCGACGCCCAGTTCGTAGTGGCAGCGGCGGAGGTTCTGCATGAAGGCGTGTCCGGTGATGATGGTCTGTGCGCTGTGGTCGGTGTGCAGGCCGCGCATCGGTCTGAGCCGGTGTTTGAGCTGGCCGTGATCGGCCTCGATCCGGTTGTTGGCGTACCGCTCGACGTGATGCCACGCCGACGGGACCAACTCGTCGAGCACCGCCGGGTACACCTGTGCCGCATCGGTGACCACCTCGGTGGGCGTCACCTTCAACGTGACCAAGGCGCGGCGGAAGAACCGGCGCGCGGCGGCAGCATCGCGGCGTACAGAGACGAGCACGTCGATGACCTGGCCGTACTGGTCGACGGCGTGGTAGACGTACCGCCAAACACCGCCGACCTTGACATATGTTTCGTCGACGAACCACCTGTCACCGGGCGCGTGACGGCAAAACCGGGCTGCGTCGGCCAATAGCTGCGTGAACCGTTGCACCCAACGGAATACGGTGACGTGGTCGACCTCGACACCACGCTCAAGCAGAAGTTCCTCGACGTCACGGTAGGAAAGGTTGTAGCGCAGGTACCAGCGAACGGCGACCACGATCACCTCCGGTGGGAACCGGAACCCGGCGAACGCAGACCGTGGCGGTAGGGCTGGACACCGGCGGTTCGAGAGCTTCACCGTTCATCCGACTGTCGGTAGCCGAAGCGTTACTCGCAATAGCTCACTGCCCTCGACCCAGCGGACAACATCTTCAAGGACGTCGGTGTGATCTACGGACTCCGTTCCAAGTTGGTCCACGGCGGCGCGATGAAGAAGACGGAACTGCTGAAAGAGATCCGAACGCAAGCCCCAGCAGTGCGCTAGAGTCCGGCGCACGGCGGACTTCGGTTGTTTGGGATTGCTGTAATGGCGGTTCAGGCGGTTCAGAGGTCAGGACGTCGGAAGCTTGCACGTGACCACAACGGCAGACGGGCCGCCACGAGAAAGTCGGGCGACGGAAGGAGCCTAGCGAGGCTAGTGGCCGAACCCTTCGGCCCATTCGTCTGTGTCGAGGATGCTTTCGGCGATGTAAAAACAGTCGGGTTCGTCCCGGAATCCCGGCAGGAGGCGGGCCCGCTCGATGCGAGCTTGGGCCTTCGCCTCCGAGCTGTAGGTTCCGAGTCGCCGAACCTCGTCGCCGGCCTGTTCGTCCCAGGTCAGGACGCCGTTTTCGTCGGTGTGCCGCACCGACCCGTCGTCCTCGAACGCGTGCTCGATGTGGAACAGGATGTAGACGTTCACTGCGTTTCCATTCGATCGTGTGGGCGCATCCGGCAGCCGCCGGATGCGCCCATGTGTGTTAGAACCCTTTGCCGTGGTTCGGATTGGCAGGGAGGCGTGGCCGCCGGTCGATAAACTTCCGGAACCTGGCCCATTCGGTGCCAGGACCCTTGTCCTGGGGGATCGGCCGGTCGTTCTCCTTATACTGTCGGTCGGTCGCCTCTTGTGACGTCTCCTTGCCGATCCGGTTTGGCACGCCTTTCTTGGCCCAGGTTGGCCGGCCGTCGTTGCCCTTCTCTTTGCCCGACTTCCGCGACTCCTTCGCGTGCCACGGCCAGTGCCAGCTCGGCCACTTCCCGGTGATCGGATGAATGATCAGGAGATAGATTAGGATAACGATGACAATGATAATGCCGATGAGGATGTCGTCGGCGATTGCGATCTTGCCATCCAGGTCTCGGCAGTTGACTGGATCGCCGAAGCAGTAGTCGTACCGGTTCGCCGAACCGCCCGGCACGGGGTCGACCTGCAGAAACCGGCCGGTGATCGGGTTGTAGAGCCGTGCGCCCATGAGCAGCACGCCGCCCGGAGTGTCTGCGGCGCGTTCGGCATCGCCGAGCCAGCCGTAGCGCAGGTTGCCGATGTCGGAGGCGTTGCGCGGTGCGCCGCTCTCGGTCGTCTCGTGGGTGGCGCTCAGGATGGTGTCGCTGTTGTCTTCGGCAGCAACGGCGGTGGTGACCTGTATGCCATCGCGGTGACCGATGGCCGGGTCTTCCGGCTCCAGGATGCCAGCTACATCGGCGGCGTCTACGGCGGCACCAACCACGGCATCACTGTCGTCGCCGCGGATCTTCGCGATTTCCTCGAACGGTTCCTCAACGCTGTGAACGCCTTCGCCATGAACGGCGACATCGCCGATCTCTGAGCGATACGGCGATCTGGCGGGCATTCGGCATGCGGCGTAGCGCGCTCGATCACGTTTCCGCTCATGCCGCAGGTCTCGCGCGCTCAGGCCGACCCAACGCTCATCACGCTTTGTGGTGGCGAGCCGCTGCACCTGGTCGTGAATCGCCATCGCCCGAGTGCACCAATGAGGCGCCCGGCTAGGATGGACGTCCACGTAAGCGTCAGGCAGCAAGTTATTCGCGCGACGGCGCATCTTCTCGGTGCTAGCGTGATCGGCGCAGATGGGTGCCCGGTGCGCAGGCATCGGATACTTCTATTTGGGATAGAGAGGTCGCGGGTGCAACTCCCGCCGTCCCGACTCGCCGGGGCGTAGCTCAGCAGTAGAGCGCTAACAGTCCCGACGCCGCCTTGATCTCGGGCACACACATCTACGATGCGGGCTGACGACAGTCCGTGCGCAAGGGTTAGCCGGTTGAGTCATGCGCCAGTGCAGGGCGGTGAAGCGCGGTTGCGGCCTCTGCACCCGTTGTCGGGGCATAGCCAAATGATGCTGGGCGGCAACGGCTGAGCAGGTCCTGGGGCGGAACTCGGATGCGTGGGTCGGCTGTTGAGCTGATCATTGTTGGATGTTGTTGCTGGTGCCCGCCGACGTGTTGCGCCCCCGCCGGCCAGACGCGCACTTCGCCGACGAGGCCGAAGCGGCCCGCGAGGCCGGGATCGATGTCGCTGTGATCGACCACGACGCTTTCGTTCGCGGGCGGGCAGACGGAGCGGCAGTCGGCAGGGTGCCCGAGGGTGCGGACGCGGTCTACCGGGGGTGGATGCTGCGAAGTGAGCAGTACGCGGCACTGGTCCAAGCCCTCGCGGGTCACGGTGTAACCATGCGGACCAGTCCCGAGCACTACCGGCGGGCACATGAGCTTCCTGAGTGGTACTCCGCGATCGAAGTCCACACTCCGGAGTCGTTCTGGACCTCCGGCGACGATCGCCACGACTTCCTCCAGGCGTGCGCGGCCCTCGGCGCCGGACCTGCGGTGCTACGTGACTACACCAAGTCGATGAAGCACTACTGGCATGAGGCGTCGTTGGTTCCGGACGTGGCCGATAGCGACGCGGCATGGCGGGTGGCCAGCCGTTTCCGGCAGTTGCGTGGTGACGACTACACCGGCGGCTTTGTGCTGCGCCGGTTCGAGCCGTTCGTCGGGCCGGAGGTGCGGACCTGGTGGGTCGAGGGTTCGTGCCGCCTGGTCACCGCGCACCCAGATACCCCGGAGCAACATCCATCCACAGAACTCGACCTGACGGCCGTGGAACCTTCGGTAAGGGCCTTGGACCTGCCGTTCGTGACTGCGGATCTCGTACTGCGTGATGACGGACAATGGCGAATCGTCGAGATCGGCGACGGCCAGGTCAGCGATCGGCCCCCTAGCACGGCGGCTGCCGAGCTGATCGCGGCCCTCAAAAACCGCGAACAGTCGACCACGTAACAGACCCCAATGGCTCGCCCAGCGGCCCGGCGCTCAGCGAGATTATGCGTACGGATCTCCCTGCCGCTGCGGGCGCGGCCGGCGCCCAGTGATCGCCACAGACGGTAGCCGGCTCGACGAGGCCGAGGCTTCCTGTCTTGGCCTATGTGCGCGCACCTGATGCGTCGGTCACCGGGCGGTTCAGCCGGTCGTGGACAATCGGCGGATGTTCGGGAGGAATCTGCGGTTCACCGTCCCAGGCGGCGTGCCTAGGGCCTTCAGCGTGGCCCGGCAGATGGGCTCCGCGTGCGACGGCGTCCCGCGAGGCTTCCGGTGAGCGCGGCCGGGCGCGACGCGCGGTTCGACCTCTTCGGCGCGATAGTGGAGTGGCGGTACCTGGGGCACCGCCACAAAGCCCTCGTCGGGCAGCTCGTGGCAGTGGAAGCGGAGGCCAGCTACCTGCTGGCCATTGCCCGCGAACACAACCTGCTCGGCGACGACGCGTGGAGCCGGCACTTCCAGGAGCTCAACCGCAACTTCTTCGGCCTCGCCGGGGCGTGGGAACGGTTCGCCGGGGGGTTCGTGTACGACCCGGACCCGCGTACGGCCGACCCGCACGCCCCCGATCTGCGCGCCGCGATCGAGGCGGCGCACTTCGGGACGCGGGCGCTGCTCGCCGGCGTCCGCGCGGAACTCGGCGTGACCGGGTCGGCCTTCGACTTCGCGCCGCCCGGCGGATGAGTCCGTACACCATCGAATACGCGCCCGAGTATCCCGGCGGTCAGCCCACGAGCCGGTCGAGCGGCCGGACTGTCGGCCGACGCTCGATGGCGCTGGGGCGGCGACGACGCTCGGCCACGCACGGAGCGGCCTCACCAGTGCGTCCGCCGCGGCAGCACCACGATCGGCTGCGCGGATCTAGCCGATGAGCGTGCGTCGGATCTTGGTGTTTGGAGGTCGGTCCGACGTCAGTCCCGGGCGGCTTGCCGCTGCCAGTTGCCGACGTTCGCCGTGTCAGGTCGAGCGGTCGGTACGCGGCACGACCGTGTCGATGGGTTGACTCGGGCTGTTCTCCGCCTCCAGCCACTCGGCCACATTGAACACACTGCCGCAGATGCTGCACGTGGCTCGGCCGAACAGGTACGTGATGCCGTCGGCGAGCACGGTTTCGCCGGCGGCGTCGGCGGTGTCGTACATCCATCGGCCGGTCCCGGTCAGGTCCCCCGGTGTGACGGGACGAAGCACGACACGGTGGATGTCGCCGTCGTTGTAATCTCGGATCGCGGTGTAGTGGCCGCAGTCGCCGATGACGACTGCCAGACTGACGGCGCAGTGCGGGCAACCGAGGTGGTAGTGCTCGTCGGTGAAGTCCAGGCTGATCGTTGCCCAGAACGTAAATCCGGCGAACGCGAGCGTATCCTGCATCTGCGCCACGAACGCCCGTCCGGTGTGGACCGTCGGCCAGTTCCGGGCGACGCGATGCAACGCCATGAGGGCCTCCGCACCGGCGCGAACAATGTCGTCGTGCCGATGGCACCGGTGCAGGGATCGCACGATCGTCGCGGCCAGCCGCAGTGCCCGAATCTGATGCTCCTCGGCGCCGGACTGCGCCAGCTCGGCGAGTCTGGGCAGCGCGGCGAAACCGGCTGAGCACCAGCATTCGGCCTCGACAACGAGCCGACGCTCGATCTCGTCCCACGCCTCAGCGGTCGGATAGTGCTCGATGCCGTTGAGCAGCCTGCCGACCCGTACGCCGGAATCGCCCGAGACATCCCGCACTGACCGCCAGCCGATCACAGAAGCATCCAACACCATGTCATCAACCGGGATGAGCGGATCTGCCGCGATCGGGGTGCTGAAGACTCCGGCAGTAATCGATGGTGTTCGACACATGCGGGAATCTGCCTGCGGCAGCGTGATCTTGCCCGTCACGACGCTCCACGATCACAATATTCGGCGTGCACACCAATGCCGCATGGCAGCTGATCGACGAGGCGCGAGCCGACCTGCCCGTGCATGCAGACGCGGACGACGTCGCCACACGGATGAAGGCCTTGCTCACACCCCGCGAACCCGCCGACATCCTCGCGTTGGCCCAACCCCTGTGGGACCTGTTTACCAACTCGTACCGGGTCGATCTGTGGGCCGCCGCATACCTCATCAACGGCGGTGCCTCCGACGACGGCTTCGACTATTTCCGCGGCTGGCTCATCGCACAGGGACGCACCACATACGAGCAGGTACTCGCATCACCGGACGGCCTCGCCGACCATCCCGCGGTCATCCACGCCGCGGCCACCGGCGAAGACCTCTGGGGCGAAGCCATGATCAGCGTCGTCTGGGACACCTACGAGACCGTCACCGGCAAAGCACTGCCCGACGACGCCTACACCGGCACCTATCCGGACCTCGACTCGGACTGGGACTTCGATTTCGACGACGACGCCGAGATGCGCCACCGCCTGCCCCGACTCACCGCCCTCTTTCACGGCAACCAGACCTGAACAGCCGGCCGTGGTAAGCCGCCATTCCCCGGCGATCTTGGTTTCCGGATCTGCCGCCGACCGGGCGCTGCGGCTCGTTATCGATCATCACGCTCCGTATGCCGCTCCGGCCGGCCCCGACCCACGGGCCAGTGCACGCTCGTGCGGCGATCAGTGCGCGGGGCCGTCGGCTTCAAGTGGGGTCGGGGTGATCCGTACGGTGGGACGGTGAAGAAACTGCCGACGTTCGGCGTGCAGTTGATGCGGCTGGCCGACCTGCGTGGCGTTGACGTCGGCTCGCTCGCCCGACGGGCAACCGTCGCTGAAACCGAGATTATGTCAGTGCTCGATGGCGGCGAGCCTGACCCTTTACTGCTGCGCCGGCTCGCGCCTGCCCTTGGCCTGCATCAAAGCGACCTGTTCGTCATTGCCGGTCGGCAGGTACCCGACGACCTTGCCCCACTGGACGCGACCGCGGCCAGCGTCATCAGCTCCCTGGCATGGTCACTGACGTACCTGCCACGCGCCGTACCGGAGCTGCACCAGCTCGTCAAATCTTTGCCGCAGCAGCCCCGTCCACAGGGACCACCGCCACCAACGCCGTCATATCAGCAGTACCCGAGCAGCGTCGGCGGCCTGGTGCTGCGCCTGCTGCACAACCGTAATCTCAACTGGATCGGCTCCGCCAAGTACCTGTTCGGCGTAGGCGGCGGCAACATGCTGTCGGCGTCAACCATCGGGATGATCGGGCACGGCAAGAAGACCCTGACACCCGAACTGCTGGCTGGGTTCGCCGCCTTCCTCGACATCTCATCACGCGACCTCAGCGCGCTGACCGGCATCGACCTGACCAGTGCCGGCCCGCCAATCCACCCGGACTCAGCCGAAGCCGCCGAACTGATCTGGAATGCCCGCCGCCTGACCGTCGACCAGTTGCGACAGGTCGACGACCGGGCACACGCCATCCGGCACGAACGCGCCGACGAACTCGAGCCCGGACTGCGGTGCAGCTGCCCTGGACCTGTCTGAGGCCAGGTCACCGACCTTCGGCGACGCCGTCCTGCAAAGTCGCGCTTGTGCGCGGCGCACCATCCCCCGTGCCATCCGGATTTGCCGCTGCGGGCGCTGGCCGCCGGCAGCGGTGATCGTTACCATCCGTGAGCGCCTCGCACGAGTTCGATGCTTCCGACTCTGCCGAAGAGCGGATATCGGATCATGGATCCGGCAGGCGAGCCTCTATGCCAGGGCGGTGATCGGGATGCGACACGCAACGGTGTTCGCGGACTACGGACAGTTCTACATGCAGGATGCCGAAGCGCACGGCGTAGCCATGCGCGCCAGCGCGGCAACCGACCCTGGTCGCGTAGCCGGTGGTTGGACCCAGGAAGCCGTGCAGGTGCACCGAATTGGGCTCGAACCTCATTCGATCTCCATCGGCGCGGCACGTTCGGATTTCGTCGAGACGGTGCTGAAGGTCTGCGAGACTGCCCCAGCGCTGGTCCCGGAATCTGAGCACGTCGTGGAGGCAGATCTCGACGTCCTCACCGGAGCGGTTTCCGTTGTGAGCTGCACGGAGCCACGGAGAGCGGAAAACGCGCTGCGCGTCGAGCCGGGACGGTACCGCGTTCGAGTGTCGTATGTACCGGCGGCTCCACCGCCAAGCGCTCACCCCGACGTGGACGGAGACCACTTCTCCTACCTGATCGAGATGTGGCCGAGCCGCGAACCTGCACCCTTAGCCGTGGTTGTGCAAGGTCCATTTCCTTGGGCCAACTGAGCTTCGCTTCCTCCAGCCCGTTCGCTCCTGACTCGCGGGTTCTGACCTCGTCGACATCAAGTGGCACTCTGTCGTCCCAACCTGATCCGCCGTGCTCCGACTGCCCGCTCATGGCACCCCTCTGTGTCAAGAGACGGCCTGGGCCGGTGTTCTAGAGTGGGCTCTAGCGGGTCCGGGAAGTGGCTTGTCCGAAGTGCTGG
>NZ_JBEZDS010000041.1:0-112402 GCF_040648435.1 Dactylosporangium sp. NPDC049140
GACGAACGCGGCGACGACGAGGGTCAGCCGGACCGAGGCCGGTTGCTTGCTTCGCACGGACGAGATCGTGGCAAGGCCCGACCGTTGCCGGACCCCTTGTCAGTACCAATCACCCGATACACCACCCGCACCACCGGTCCGATCCCCGGCCGCGGCCGGGACGCGGGGTCGGCAGCCGTAACACGAATCAGCGGTTGTTCCAGTCGGCGGTGCCGTCCAGGTAGTGCTTGTTGCGTTCGGTGAAGGCTTCGACAGTGAGGGGAGCCCGGCCGGTAAGGTGTTCCACGGTGTTGTCGGCGCCGGCGAAAATGCCGTTGCGGTAGTCGACGGCCACGGCGATCAGGTGTTGAATGAAGTGCGGATCGAGGCCGCGCTTCTCCAGGTCGGCGCGGAATTCGTCGAGGCTGATCGGCACGTAGGACACTGTGCGGCCCAGGGCGCGGGTCATCGCCTCGGCGATCTGGTGGTGGTTCATCTCGACGGGACCGTAAAGCGGGTAGATCTTGCCAGCGTGCTGCCGCGGATCGGCCAGGAGCGCCGCGATGACACGGCCCTGGTCCTCGGCGGCGATGGGAGCGTGGCGGGCGTCGGCGAAGGGCAGTCGCAGCTCCCCGGTCGCGACGTCGAAGAAGTTGACCAGCCATTCGGCGAAGAACGTGGGCCGGATGTGGGTGACCCCGCCGCTGAAGTGGTCGAGGAGCCGTTCGGCGATCCAGTGTTGGCGGGCGGCGTCGCTGACGGCGTCTCGCCGGGCCGAGATCTGCGACATGTTCACGATGGTCGAGACGTTGTTCTCCTCGGCAGCCTGCAGCAGGATCGCGCTGGCCTCGATCAGCCCGGGGGCGATCGGATAGGTCAGGTACGCGGCGTCGATTCCCCTGGCCGCCTTCGACACCGCGTTGAGGTCGAGCAGGTCGGCCACAACGATCTCGGCGCCGACTGTGGCCAGCCGGTCCGACCTCTCGTCGGTGCGGCGCACCAGCGCCCGCACGTGATGGCCCTGCTCGAGCAGGACCTTCGCGGCGTATCCGCCGGTCTTGCCGGACGCGCCGGTGATCAGGATGTTGCTCGCCATCATGGTTTCCCTTCGGGCCGGGTTCTCGGCTGCGGTAGGTACAACCACAGAATATGGGGGCATGTGCCCATAGTGATTATGGGCACATGCCCGTACTTGCCGGCATGCCCGGCCGGTCACCGGCGTTGACGACTGCACGGACGCGCAAGGGAGGTACCGGGATGCACGCGGCCAAGTCGGCAGTGCAGGAGTGTTACGCCACGGCGGCCCGTAAGGCGTCGCGGCGGTTGACAGCGCTCTACGACGGCATCTTGACGCCCGCCGGTCTCCGCTCGACGCAGTACGCGATCCTCAGCCAGCTCGCCGTCGGCGGCCCAGCCACGCTCAACGAGCTGGCACACGTGCTGGTGCTGGACCGTTCGGGACTCGGGCATTCACTGCGCCCGCTGCAGCGCGACGGCCTCATCCGTCTAGACAAGGACGCGAACGACCGGCGCAGCGTCAACATCACCCTCACCGACGAGGGGCGACGGAAGTTCGAGAAAGCGTACGAGCTGTGGCAGACAGCGCAGGAGCAGGTCATCGCGGTGCTCGGCCTGGCGACGGGCGCCAAGCTTCGCGACCAGCTCAACACCGTGGCGGAGGACGACCGGCTGGGCCTTCCGCCCGACACCCGCGACGTCAGCTAGGACAGGCTGTCCGGGACGCGAACGCTCACGGACGACGCACCGGCGACATGAGGGACGGCTGCGAGTCCGGGGCAGTCGTCAATCGATCGTCCATCGCGCCTGAGTTACCTCCGGACGTGACTTCCGCCCCGATGGTGGACGCGCTCGGGCGGCGCGGTACCCACTCCCGAGTACGACGTCGTCGCCCGTTACCTTGTTGATCGTCCCCGATGTGGGGATGCAGCTGCGGCAGGTGTTTGATCGGCTCGCCCGGCATGGTCGGGTCCTGGTGGTGGTCGACCAGCCGGGCTGCGCAAGGCCGGCCGCCGCAAACTCGCCGAGATCGCCGCCAAGCACGCCCCGCGGATGGGCGGACGCCTCGTCGAGCAGGTCCTGACCGCCCTGGACGAGCAGACCGTGACCGTTCCTGGCACCGCCGCGGCCGAGAAGGTCCTCCCGAGGCTGGCCGACAGCTTCCGCGACGTCCTCCGCCAGCGTGACCAGGTCGCCGGCGAGGTCGAGGGGATGCTTGATGCACACCCTCTTGCCAAGGTCCTGACCTCGATGCCCGGCATCGGGATCAGGACCGCAGCCCGCATCCTCCTCGAAGTCGGCGACGGCACCGCGTTCCCGACCCCGGGACACCTGGCCGCCTACGCAGGCCTCGCCCCGGTCACCCGACGCTCCGGCACCAGCATCCGCGGCGAGCATCCACCCAAAGGCGGCAACAAACAGCTCAAACGCGCGTTCTTCCTCGCCGCGTTCGCCAGCCTCGCGCATCCACCCTCCCGGGCCTACCACGACCGCAAGCGAGCCGCCGGGAAACGTCACAATGCCGCCCTCATTCACGCGGGACAGGGCGGCGAAGTCACTGGTAACCCCGGAGACCTCTGGTCGCACAAGTGGACCCTGCCGAGCGCCTACAACGCGGACGGCACGCGCATCTTCGCTTATCTGACCATCCCCGAGGACGCCCGAATCGGTGTCTGCGCCCACGAGTTGGGACATCTGCTGTTCGGCTTCCCCGACCTGTACGACATCGACGGCACTGCGGAGGGCATCGGCAACTGGTGTCTGATGGGCAGCGGTTCATGGGGTGGCGGCGGCGACGTGCTACGACGCCTCGCTGCCTGGCGAAGGGCTGGTGATCCTGCACGTCGACGAGAAGCAGCCGGACAACACCGACGAGTCTCACTACATGGTGGGACTGGTGCAGGCCGACAATCAGCGGGACCTCGAGTGGTCGGCGAACCGCGGCGACCCCGGCGACTCCTACCCCGGAAGCACCGCGAACACCTCGTTCAGTCCGACGAGCACTCCCAGTTCGCACTCGTACGCGGGCGCCCCGACCGGCGTCTCCATCACCGGCATCTCCGCGTCCGCCCCCACGATGACGGCCACGGTCGCGGTCTCCGCGCCGGGACCGGTCCATGTGCCGGTCGGCGCCGCCGCGGCGCGGGCGAAGATGGACGGCGAGGTCGGGCTGGCCGAGTTGATCCCCGCCCTCCACGCGCGGTTGGAGGCGCTGGAACAGGTAGTGGCAGGCGACGCGCGGAGGTCTGCCGAGCCGGTCCTCGACGGCGGCCAGCGGCCGGCGCGCACCGGTGCGCCAGACGGCCTGGAGTCCGCTGTGGGCGTCGGCCACGCCTACAGGCGGCCGTAGGACACCCATGACGCTCGGGTTGGCTGTTGTTGCTGCCAGCCGACGCGGGCCCGGTCGACGCTTGACCGATAGGGTCGCGGATCGTGGATGCTCAAACTGAAGAACTGCGCCACGCGCACGACGTGCTGGCAGGCTGGTATGCGGAACGTCTGAGCGGTGTCCTGGAATCGATGCCGACCGAGCGCGCGGTGCTCGACCTGTTCAGTGAACTGACCCTGGCCGCGGGCCTGGGCGCCGAGGTGGCCGACGTCGGGTGCGGGACCGGCCGGCTCATGCCGTATCTGGCCTCGCGCGATCTTTCGCCGCGCGGCGTCGACCTCTCTCCCGGCATGATCGAGGTCGCCCGCCGTGACCATCCGGCGTTCCCGTTCGAGGTGGGCGACCTGCGCGACCTGCCGTTCCCGGACGCTTCGCTGGCCGGCGTGGTGTGCTGGTACTCGCTGATCTTCCTGGCCCCGACGGCCCGCACCGTGGCATTCGCCGAACTCGCGCGCGTCCTCCGGCCAGGCGGCTACATGGTGACCGCCTTCAAAGACGGCGACGGTCGGCACCGGCGTAGCGGGCGGTCCGCAGGTCTCGGCGTGGAGTTCGACTCGTACTGGTTGCCCGCCCGGGAAATGCTGGACCTGGCCGGGGCCGCCGGCCTCGACATGGTGTTTCAGGGCAGCCGCCCGCCTGAGGAATCAGAGTCATGTCCGCAGGGCTACTTGCTGCTCCGCAAGGCTTAGAGTTCCCAACAAATGCGAGTTGTGCCCTCCGGTGTCCTCTATAGACAGTGATCTGCTCAGCGCTGGCGGGCTCGGGCGTGGAGGGCGGCCCGCAATGCCGGGCCGAAGATGCGCTGTACCTCGGCCGAGGGCAGGGCAGCGATGGGACGGATCGGGTTCAGATATCGCGTGAAGATCAGGCCGCCGATCACGCCGACCGCGGCGGTGGCGCGTTCGGTCGCGTCGGGGCCGCCGAGAAATTCAGCAATGCGGACGAGTAGCTCACTTTCCAGGTACCCGCGGAAGGCGCGCATCGTGTCGTCGTCCTGCAACGCTATACGGTTTTCGGTCGGCGCGGTGGCGTCCCACAAGGTCGTAACGGCGGTCAGCAGCCGGTCGGCGAGGCCGGCTTGGTCGCCCGGCAAGGCCTGGTCGAGGGCGGTGGACTCCAGGCACAACAAGTTCAGCGACTGGCCGAACAGGCCCTGCTTGGAGCCGAAGTGGTAGCTGATGAGCGCCGAGTCGACGCCGGCCGTGGCGGCGATGGCGCGGACCGTCGTGCCCTTGTAGCCGTGCTCTCGGAACAGCTCGCGGGCGGCCTCGGCGATGCGGGCTTTGGTCTCGGGGTTGCCACGGGGCCGGCCCCGAGTTTTATTCAGCACGGTTGAATATTGCGCTCCTCGCGCGGGACCGTCAACGCCATCAACCCCGCAACGAGGAGCGAGCACATGCGCACTGTCATCTTCGGCGCCAACGGACCGACCGGCCGCCAGCTCACCGAGCAGGCCCTGGCCGCCGGCCACGAGGTCACCGCGGTAAGCCGCCGCCCGGGTACCATCCAGCCCCGCGCCGGCCTCACCGTGGTCACGGCCGACGTGACCGACCCCGCCGCCGTCGAACGTGCCGTCGCCGGCAGCGACGCAGTTCTGTCCAGTCTGGGGGTCCCGCTCTCCCCTCAACCGATCACCGTGTACTCCCAGGGCAACGCGAACATTGTGGCGGCGATGCACCGCCACGGGGTGAAGCGGATCGTCACGGTCAGTTCCAGCGTCATGGATCCGACGTGGCGACCGACCGGTGAATTCTTCTTCAACAACGTCATGGACCCGCTGGTCAACCGCAGGCTGGGCCGCACGGCGCACGAGGACATGCGCCGTATGGAGGCCCTCGTCCGCACCAGCGACCTGGACTGGACGATCGCCCGGCCGTCCGGGCTGTTCGACCACCCAAGCGTCACGCGGTACCACGTTGCGGAGAACGTCGCGGACGGGCTGTTCACTGCGCGCACGGATCTCGCGGCGAGCATGGTGGCGCAGCTGACCGACGACCGGTTCGTCCGGCGCGCCATGGCGGTGATCACCACCGAGGTGAGGCCGAGCATCGTCGGGCTGATCTGGCGCGAGGCCATCGGGAAGAAGTCATGACACGGCCCGCAGCTCGCGGCCATCGCGCCGCGGCAATGCAGCCGCCGTCGCCGCGCGCCGCGGCGTTCCTCGCCGAGCCGCACCTGTGCACGCTGACGACCCTGCGGCCGGACAGTTCGCCACACGTCACGGCCGTCCGATTCACCTGGGACCCGGCCGCCGGCCTGGCCCGGGTACTGACCGTCGCGTCCAGCCGTAAGGCCCGCAACATCGCGTGGCGTCCCGACGGCCGCATCGCAGTGTGCCAGGTCGCGGGATTCCGTTGGATCACCCTCGAAGGCGCCGCGACGGCGTCCGACGACCCGGCGCGGATCGCCGAGGGGGTGCGCCACTACCTGTGGCGGTACCAGTCTGTTCCGCCCGCCCCACCCGACCGCGTCGTGATCGAGATCGCGGTCGACCGCATCCTCAGCCTTAACCTCTGAAAGGTCATGTCATGCCCACTACTCGTATTCTCAACTCGACGATGTTCCACCGGGAACTCGGCACCGGGCACCCGATCGTGTTCCTCCACGGCAACCCCACCTCCTCGTACCTGTGGCGGCACGTCATGCCGGCGGTCAGCTCCGGCCGGCGGCTCGCACCGGACCTCATCGGCATGGGCGAGTCCGGCAAGCCCGACCTCGCGTACACCTTCGACGACCACGCGAGATACCTGGACGCCTGGATCGACGCGCTCGGCCTGGACAGCATCGTGCTGGTCGGCCACGACTGGGGCGGCGCGCTCGCATTCGACTGGGCCACGCGGCACCCCGGGCGCGTGCGCGGCCTGGCGTTCATGGAGACGATCGTGAAGCCGATGGCGTGGGAGGAGTTCCCCGAGGGCGGCCGCGACCTGTTCCGGTCGATCAAAACACCGGGCGTCGGCGAAACCATGATCCTCGACAACAACGCATTCCTGACGCAGCTGCTGCCGTTCACCGTCGCGAGCGGTCTCGGCGACGACGATCTCAAGGTGTACCTGGATCCGTACCCGACGCCGGAAAGCCGCCGGCCGTTGCTCCAGTGGCCGCGATCCATGCCGCTCGGCGGCGAGCCCGCCGACATCGTGGCGCGCATCGAGCGGTACGACACCTGGCTGGCCGCAAGCACAGAGGTACCTAAGCTGCTGCTCGCGTTCCAACCAGGCCCCGGCGCGATGATGGGACCGGAGATTGTCGACTGGTGCGCGAACAACATCGCCGAGCTCGAGATCGAGCAGCTCGGCCTCGCCGGCCACCACGCGCCCGAAGACCAGCCGGAAGCGATCGCAGCGGCGGTACGCGACTGGGCGTCCCGGCATGCCCTCCTGTAGGCATGGCCTCCGGTAGCGCACGATCCTCCGTTCGGCCCGCGGACACATCCCAGGTGATCAGACCAGCCCCATCGGCCACCAGATCATGGTGCTGCAGCGCCAGCTCGGAGAGCAGCGTCCGCGGTTCGATCCGAGCGACCGGGCGTTGCTGGCCGCGCTGCTGCACCAGGTACCGCGCGACGTGGTGCGGGAGCTGCGTCTGCTGGTCCGTCCGGTCTACGGTCTGGGAGATCCTGCTGCGAGGCGGCATCGATCCGGCACACTGCTGGTCTTCGGCCCGTTCGACTGTCGTTGACGAAGACGACGGGATCGCGGAGGTCCCCGATGGCCCCCGCGATCCCGTCCGGTCCGATCAGGCCGGAGTGGCCTGGAAGTACTGGTTGTTGCCGCCGTTCCACCAGTACGTGTCGAGCTTCGCGCCGTCGCCGCGCGCGTCCTGGTACACCTCCAGGTAGAGGCCGCTGGAGACGTTCTGGATGGTCCGGCCGATGTAGTCGGTCGTCAGGCCGGTGCTCCACAGCTCGTACTGGTTGCCGTCGCAGGGAACCTGGAGCACCTGGTGACCGGACACGCCGTCGCTCCACAGGCACTTGCCGCTGTTCAGGTTCTGGATCAAGTAGTAGCCGCTGGCCTGCTGCCAGAAGACCCACTTCTGGTTGTTGCCGCCCGTCCAGTGGTAGAGGATCACCGGCGCCAGCGTGCTGGTCGAGGCGCTTTGCACGTCCGCGAAGATGTACGGGTTGGACGCGGGCGACAGCCACGCGGTGAAGTTGCCGGAGGCGTGCGCGGTCCCGGGGCTGATGGCGACCGCGCCGGCCACCGCCGCGACCGTGGCGGCGACGCTCACGGCGAGCTTCTTGAGGTTCCGGTTCATCGTGTACTCCCTGTCGCGTTGCTGCGATCGATGTGGGTGAGTGTTTTGCCAGGGAAGACCGTCGAGTACGGACGATCAATACGTCAGGAATCCGTCACTTCGGCGGGACAGCTCCGGGTTGCGGCCCGCTCCTGGCCGCGCCGCACCCTGCAGCCGCTGTCCGGCTCGGTGCCGCAGCGGCGTCGGCACGACAAGAAGTCGGCAAGGTGGCGGTCCGACGATGGGCGGGCACGTGACACCGGGCGATCCCGCTCGGCGCCGCCACGACATCGAGGACCGGGATTCATGGTGCTTGCACGGCCGACGAAGCGGCGCGCGCGGTGAGCGACGAACGCCGGCTGGTCACCGTCGTGGGGTCGCGGCGCCGGGTCGACCTGTCCGTCCCGTCCCGTCCCGTCCCGTCCCGGGCCGTTAGCGCTGCCGCCTCGGCCGTTCACGGCCGTCGAGGACCGCATCGCCGACCTGCCCGCCGCCGACGGACCGGGCCGGGGCACCGGCGCGAACGCCGGCCGGATCCCGGTCGGCTCGACCTGATGGCCGGTGCTCAGGTGCGGGAGAGCAGCCGACGGGTTCGGGCGGGGACGTCAGCGGGCAGCGTGCCGATGACGTCGGCCAGGCTGACCGCTGCCAGACTGGCTCGCCATGCCTCGTGGGCCGCGCTCATCGTCGTGGCCAGGACGCACGGCTCGGTGCAGTCCTCGGCGGGCAGCGCACCACGCCCCTGCTGCCTGATCTCCCGACACTGGTACGGGTCTGCACCGCCGTCGACAGCCTCGATCACGTCCAGCACGGTGATCTGCGACGTGGGCCGGGCTAGCCGAAACCCGCCCCGCGGGCCCGTCGTTGCGGTCAGCACCCCGGCGCGGACCAGGTGTGCCAGCTGTTTGGCCAGGTAGGGCGCGGGAACGCCGAAGTGCTCCGCGAGCTGGGCGGCGCTCGCCGTAGCGCCGCCGTCCAGCTGCGCCAGGGAGGCGACGCAGTGCAGAACCCACTCCGCACTCTCAGGCAGTTTCACGCGCCCAGCCTAGCCACACTGCTATTATGGACCTCTGATATCCGCAATAGGCAAGGAGCTGCCAAGATGCGAGTAGCCGTTGTTGGGGCCACCGGACGGATCGGCTCCCTGACCGTCGCCGCCCTGCAACACGATGGGCACGATGTCGTGCCCATCAGCCGGACCCACGGTGTGGACGTCGTCGCCGGCACCGGCCTCGACGAAGCCCTGGCCGGGGTGGACGTGGTCGTCGACGCCGCCAGCACCAACGCCGCGACCGAGGCCGAGGCCGTCGGCTTCTTCACTGCCGCCACGGCCAACCTGCTCGCCGCCGAACAGCGAGCTGGGGTCGGCCACCACGTCCTGCTGTCCATCGCCGGGGTGCGCACCGTGCCCGGCAACGCCCATATGGCGGGCAAGCGCGCCCAGGAGGCGGCGGTCGAGGCCGGGCCGATCCCGTACACCATCGTTCCCGCGACGCAGTTCCACGACTTCCCGGCGATGGTCGCCGGCTGGGTCGAACAGGACGGGGTCGCGCAGCTGCCGCCGCTGCTGATGCAGCCGATCGCCCCCGCCGACGTCGCGAACATCCTTGCCCGGGTCGCCATCGGCGCCCCGCAGGGCCGCCACCGCGACATCGCCGGAGCCGAGCCGCAGGACCTGATCGACATGGCCCGTCGCACGCTCGCCGGGCAGGGCAGGAGCATCCGGCTCGTGCCGACCTGGCACGGCGGCATCTTCGACGAGACCGCGGCCGGCGACGTCCTGCTGCCCGCGGCCGACGCCGAGATCGCCCCCACCACCTTCGACGAATGGCTGGCCACCCAGCAACGATGAGTGAGCCGGGGCGAGACCTTGGTGAAGCGCATGTGCACCGTCGCGGTCAGCGTCGACCCGTCGTCCAACGGGCCTGGGTGTCCTGGCTCGTGGATCGGTTCGCCGATCACCGCGGGCAGGTCGGACGACGGGTCGACGCGTATCCGGGTGGCGCAGCGGGTGAGTCGGTTGCGTGGTTCCCGCTCGTGGTTGCCCTTGCGGCCGCGCCCGCCGCGACCAGCCATGACTGTCGAGACGGGGGAACCTGCAGCCGAAGTGGTATTCCACGCGCGACGTGGCGATGCTGCTGGGCTACGGCACCTCAAAGGTGAAGATGCTCATCGCCGCCCACGAGCTGCGTTCCATCAAGGACGGCAAGTACCGCCGCATCCTGCCTGAGCCGGTGGACGAGTACATTGCCCGCCGCGCCCGCGAAGCGCGGGAGCGCTGGTGAGCGCGAAACGGACCCGGGCCAACGGGGAAGGCTCGACAAGTACGTCTACGGCAAGACCGCGACGAGGCCCACGACAAGCGGATCAATCCGCCCCACCCTGCTACGGCAGCGCGACCACGCCGCTGACCACCACCAGACCCACGCGCCGACCTGTTCGAGCG
Source organism: Dactylosporangium sp. NPDC049140 (assembly GCF_040648435.1). Lineage (NCBI taxonomy): Bacteria > Bacillati > Actinomycetota > Actinomycetes > Micromonosporales > Micromonosporaceae > Dactylosporangium > Dactylosporangium sp. NPDC049140. The sequence continues at coordinate 10,071 of NZ_JBEZDS010000041.1, forward strand.
GCTCCTCACCTGGGCAGTGTGCTCGCGCGCCGGCCGTGATCCTCGGCAGCAGGGCAGCATGAGCGAACACGTACTTCCCGCTACGATGCTTCATCCTGCTCGCGGGCGAGCAGGTGCAGATGTGTTATGGCCATGTCGATCGCGGAAGCCATCGGCGTGACGTCGCGGGAGGTCTGCGCCAACAGGTAGCCCCCCTGGACAGCCGCCACGAACCCCGTCGCAAGTTGGGCCACGTCGACGTCCTGCGGAATGACACCTTCCTGCTGAAACCGGCGAAGGAGATCTTCGAAGAGTTCTTGCCAAGCCATGAACAGGTCGTGGAGCTTCCTGCGCGCGACTGAGTCCTGATCGGAAACCTCGTTCGCCAGGGAGCCCAAAGGGCACCCGTACCGGCCGTCTTGCAGGGCATTGCGCGCGACAAGTGCATCTCGCCAACGTCGCAGGCCCGCGAACGTCCTCACCTTCTCCAGGCGTTCTCGCTCACCGGTTATCGTTCGCTCGCCCACAAACTCGATCACTGCCCGTACCAGCGCTGGCTTGTCTTCAAAGTGTCGGTACAGCTGCGATTTACTGACGTTGCTCGCTGAGACGACATCGTCCAGAGTCGTTCCACCGACTCCTCGCACGCGCATCAGATCGGCGGCGGTGGCGACGATTTGAGACCTCGTCTTCGCGCCACGCGCCGTCAACCGCGCGGCTGCGGCCGTCTGCGAGCTCTCCTCCACACTGCCATGGTACTGACAGGACCGCCGCACGAACCAGGTCAAGGCATCAGCGAGGGGCGCCGCGGCCGCGCATGGGCGCCGGTGAACGTGGACGTGTGCAGCCACCTAGCCACATCTGGACGATTTCGTCTCGATTGGTCAACCATCGACATCCCGTGAGGCGTCCCATCGGCCATCGTGTGTGCATTTCCACGCCCGCAGGCGTACCGGCCTCTGCGACCGCACCGCCAGGCGCTCGCAGAGCGACACCGAGCTGCACTGGACGAGTCCGTCCAGTCAGTTGTGGTCGGACCGTTCAACCAGTACAAACAGGGAGAGTCGGCTGTCACGTCTGCGCCTGCCGAACCGCGGGTGATGACCGCCAGGCATCCCCCCTCTTCCTGCGGCCGGGCGGCCCGCAATCCCACCGCCACCCGTGCTTCTACTCGGCCGATGGATATGCCGATGTGGTACCTACCCATGGCGACATCATGCGATTCGGTGATGAGGTTCTCCGCGGTGAGGGCGTAGCGGCCCACAATCCGGCATCAATTAACTGGACTACAACGTCCAGACAGGCATCGATCTGGTAGCACTCGCTGGCCACCATTGGCTTGGCACAGCGCGTCTGATGGTCGTGGCGATACGTCCTCGTCTGGCCGCGCGCCCCGTACTGGCGCTATACTGGACGAAATCGTCCACATAGCCGCCCCCGCAGTTTGGCGGCGGGGACTGGATACAGGGAGGTGCCGGATGAAGGCGATTGTGGTGACGGATCAGGCCGCGGGAACGGCCGGGATGACGCTGGCGGAGCGACCCGGGCCGGAGGCGGCGGGGAACGATGTGCTCGTCGAGGTCCATGCCTCGGGCTTCACTCCTGGAGAGTTGACGTGGCCGTCGAACTGGACGGATCGCCTCGGCCGTGACCGGACGCCGTCGATCCCCGGCCACGAGTTGGCCGGTGTGGTCAGCGCCCTCGGGTACGGAACGACGGGCCTGTCGGTGGGACAGCGGGTGTTCGGCCTCACGGACTGGACCCGTGACGGCACGCTGGCGGAGTACGCGGCCGTGGAAGCGCGTAACCTTGCGCCGCTGCCGGGAGACGTCGACTTCACCGTGGGCGCGAGCCTGCCGATCTCGGGTCTGACCGCTTGGCAGGGACTGTTCGAGCACGGTCGTGTTCAGGCGGGGCAGAGCGTGCTTGTGCACGGTGCGGCCGGCGGCGTCGGATCGATGGTTACCCAGCTTGCGCGTGAGGCCGGTGCCTACGTCATCGGTACCGGACGTGCTGCCGACCGTGAGACGGCACTCGAGTTCGGCGCGAAGGAGTTCGTCGACCTCGATAACGACTCACTGGACGACGTCGGCGGAGTCGATCTGGTGTTCGACGTGATTGGCGGTGACATCGGGAAGCGGTCGGCAGGGCTGGTTCGAGCCGGAGGAGCACTGGTGACGATCGCCGGCCCGCCGGCGGCGCGGCCTGCGGACGGCCTGGCGATCGACTTCGTCGTCGTGTCCGATCGCACCCAGCTGAATGAGATTGTCCAGCGGGTGCGGGACGGACGTCTGCGGACGGTCATCGGCAACGTCGCGACCCTCGATGATGCCGTTGCGGCGTTCAATCCGACCGAGCGGGCCAAGGGAAAGACGATCATCCGCGTTCGCCCGTAAGGACTTGGCACACCTAGCGCGAGCATGACCCCGCAGAGCGGGAACTGCGTCGATGGATCGGCCTGCACCTCCGTCGACGACATGCGGCGGGGCGAGTACGACTACCGCCACGGCCCGAGAGCGATCTGATGACCGTCAACGAAGGGATACCCCCCATGACCGACCCGACCGAGCCGACCCGCTACGTCTTCGAGGTCGTTAAGGACGAGGAAGCCGGAATCTACGACGCCGTCGTCGGGGACCGAGAGGTGGCCGGGCTGACCTACGACGTCGCTGGCGACGACCGACTCGTGTTGCAGGCAACCTCGGTGTTCCCCGAATTCCGCAAACAGGGCATCGCCACCGAGCTGATCCGACGTGTGCTGGACGATGTACGCGCGCAAGGCAAGACGGTCACCATCATGTGCCCGATTGTGCGCACCTTCATCGAGAACAACCCCGAGTACGCCGACCTCATCGACCCCGAGCACCCGGGAGCGACCAACAGTCTCCCCCGACAGAACGTGTGACGATGACGATCAATCTTGACGCCGAGGCGGCCACCCGCGAAGAGAACAACGCGGCGCTCGTCGCTGCTCTGGACAAGGCAGGTCTCAGCGAGGTGGAGTCCAGCTGGGGGCTCGATGTCATCAACGACGCGGAGCACGGCCGATGGGTCGCCGTCCTCGGTGCTGACGCCATCGCCGAGCTCACGTATCGGTTCGTGGGCGGCCGTGTCGTGCTGCTGTCGACCTGGGTCGACCACGCCTACCGCAACCATCGGGTGGCGACGGAACTCGTCGCTCGCGTGTTGAACGAGATTCGCGAGAGCGGGAAGAAGATCACCGTCATCTGCCCGGTCGTGGGTGAGTTCATTGCCCGCAACCCGGAATACCTTGATCTCATCGACAAGGTCCATCCCGGGGCCGGCGCCTACCCCCAACACAAACCCGCGGGGGGCAGGGCGACGAGCAGCTCACCGCGTTCGAGCACGACGTGACGTAGCCGTCGGCGTTCGGACGCGGTTCGAGTCGTCCAGCGGGTCCGGGCTGGTCGGCTGCGGAGGGGCATCGGCAACGTCGCGGCCCTCGGCGATGTCGTCGCCGCCTGCAACCCGACCGAAAGGCTGAGGTCTCCCTTCCGGCGTCGTGTGGGTCGCCATCCGGCGCATTCGCGGCCCGGCCTAGTTCAGAACAAGAGAAAGATGCAGAACGTGGCACCTGTGATCAACCAGGTCAGCCAGGGCGGAACGCTCCGGCTGGCTTTCTTATCTGCGGTGGCATCCCTGGCGGCCGCGTTTGCCGCGGTGGGCTCGACGATCCCGCTTTTCAACATCTACCGGGCCGAGGACGGGTTCACCAACGCCGGCATCTCGATGACCGTCGTCGCCTACTCCGCTGCCACTCTCACCACACTGTTGATGACGGGACGGCTGTCCAATCATCTCGGCCGCCGGCCCACCTCGATCGCGAGCCTCGGACTGCTTGTGCTGGGCTGTCTGCTGTTGCTGAACGTGCACGACATCGGCATCCTGATCGCCGGTCGGCTCCTGATGGGCCTCGGGGCCGGGCTGGCCAGCACCAGCCTCACCTCCTACATCGTCGATGCCGCACCGGCCAAGCCGGCCTGGCTGGCCTCCGTCGCCTCCAGCCAGACAGTCATGCTCGGCCTCGCCGTCGGCGCCATAGCCTCCGGAGCCCTGGTCCAGTTCGGCCCCTGGCCACGCGAGCTCATCTACCTAGTTGCCGTCGGCCTCCTCCTCCTGTCTGCCGCACTCGTCGCTGTCAGCCCGGAGACTGCAACTCCGTCGCCGGGCGCTTGGTCGTCATTGCGACCCCACGTCCGCGTACCGGCCCGGGTCAGACATCTGCTCCCCGTCGCGGCAGCGGTGTTCCTGGCCACCTGGGCGACCGGGGCCTTCTACCAGGCCTTCGTGCCAGCTCTCGTCGAAGATCAACTCCACACGCGCAGCCCGCTCGTCCTCGGGCTGGTGTTCGCCGCCTACATGGGTCCCAGTGCTCTCGGTGCTCCCCTCGGCGGCCGGTTCACATCCGCGGCCGCCGAACGCCTCGGCATGATCATCTTCCTGGCCGGATGGATCGGCATCATCATCGCGATCGCCACCGGCACACTGGTACCGTTCATCACCGCAACCATCGTCGCGGGCGCCGGTCAAGGCATCGCCATCAGCGCCGCCACCCGCGGCCTGCTGCGCGGCAGCACCCCGGCCGACCGGGCACCGATCTTCAGCGCGACCTACCTACTCTGCTACAGCGGTGCTGCTATCCCCGCCCTGGCCTCCGGCCAACTCTCCAACACGTTCTCACTGCCGCAGATCGCCCTCGGATACGGCGCACTTGCCCTCGTAGCCACCGTGTTCACTGTCATCGCTGCGCGCAACCCACACCCCGACACGACCGGGAACAGCCCGGCACGTGAGCAATCATGCGCTACTCCGTCATAGCGACGCAGTGCCCGCCTGCAGCAGCAGTCACGGCGGGGGTGAGGCCGCCCGGTCCACCAGGTCGTAGTCTCGCACCACCGCCGCGGTTGACCCAGTCAGATGGGTGGCGTCGGATACAGCTCGACAGTCGTCATGGCGCATCCTCCGATCGCCAAGAACTGCCGTGGCGCACACATGTCAGGCGGGCTGCCGCACCGCCGTACCAAGACGGTTGTCGATCAGGTACCGCCAGAGTCCATCCGTGCCGCGGCGCGCGACATCGCTTGCCGTGCCTTCGACATGCACGTGCTTGCCGTCGGGACCTGTGCCATCAATTGACCAGTCCACCACGATCTCGGCGATATCGCCGGCAACGAACACATGGCGCGCCTTGGCCTCCAGCGGCAGGCCGAGGCTGAGATCGCGCTCGAGTTCGGAAGCGATCTCGGCGCGATCAGTGACGGTTCGCCCGTCGTCCGCGATGAGTACGGCTCCTTCGTACAAGGTCATCATCTCGCTGACATTGCCGGAGTTAAATCGCTCAATCAGCGACGGGATGACGCCTTCGGGTCCAGTGGGGAGTGAATGGGACTCGGACATCGCGGTCTCCTGTTCGTGTTGGTTGAACGCCCTGCTGGGGTTCAGGAGGGCCGGGGTGCCCGCCGGTCGCGGCGCTGTTCGAGCTCTTCGTCGCTGACCAGCGTTTGCATCGGCTGACCTGGCACCATGATCATGGTGGCCAGGAAGCGCAGCCAGGTGTCCGGCCGGGGGTTGGTGGTCTGGTAGTGGATGATGTCGCCGCCCGGCTCGAACACCGCCTCGCCGGCTCGGACCAGTCGCTCCGGCTGGCCCTCCAGTTCGAAGATCATCTCGCCTTCGAGGACGTAGGCGGACAGCGGGCCGGAGTGCCGGTGCGGCGGGATGCCCTCGCCCGGCGGCACCTCGATCAGCACCGTCATGAACTCGGGCGAATCGGGGATGAACGGCGGAGACTCGTCGAGCAGCGTCGTCCGCGTGATGGGGTCCTCGCGCATCGCCATCCTCCAAGGTTCCCGAGGTATCCGGAGCCTCCGGCTCGACACCCATGGTTGCCCCGGCGGTGCTCGGCCGCCCCCATCCAGGCGAGGTGACCGGGGTGTGCCGGACCGCGAGCGATCCCCGGCGCCTCGTGGTCTGGCACACCGGCGCGAACGGTGTGCCCAAGCCGACCTCGCCGACCATTTCAACGGCCGCGACCGCTGCCCGAGTCCGCGACTGCCTCGCCGAACGACCGACGTGCTCGGGCTGCGGGACGCCGGCCCGACCAGGTGTGGCGCAGGTACCGGGAGCGGAATCGAAATGGCCCCTCTTCTTCAATGACAACGTCGATCCGCGAGACGTAGCTGATGTCCCGATCGTGGGTGGACCAGGTGTGGCGTCCAGGGAGGTTGGCCGTCAGGCCGTGTGCCTTGGAGGGCGACCTTCCGCCCCCCAAGGCACCGCGACGGGCCGGGACTCACCCCTTGCGCGGGTGGGTGCTGAAGAACTGCCAGATCGAGTCGGTGGCGTTCAACGCCTGTGACGGTGGCGGCAGCCCGAGCAGTTGCTCCACCGCCGGCATCGGCGTGCCGCCCGGCCACTGGTGGCCGGCGCCGGCGATGGTGATGAGCTCGACGTCGCGCCCGTCCGGGCAGTGCGCCAGCACCGTGGTGACCTCTCCCGCGGTCCGTGTCTGCGGGGCGCCGCACCGGTCGATCGTCCGCCACTTGCCGATCTGGTCGGGCACTGATCCGCCGTCGATCTTGACCGGGATCAGTCCTTGGCCGTCGTTGTTCATTTTTCCCGCACTGCCGTCGTACGGCACCACGTCGTCGCCGGTGCCGTGGACATGGATCACGGAGATCGGTGCCGGCGCCGGGCATTGCCCGAGCTGCTTGCCGGCCACCACCCCGATCGCGGCGAACGTGGTGGTGTCGCAGGCCAACCGGTAGGCGAGCATCCCGCCGTTGGATATTCCGGTGGCGTAGATCCTGGCCGGATCGATCGGCAGTTGGTTCGAGACGTTGGCCACCATGTCACGGATGAATGCCACGTCGTCGACGCCGCCGTGCGCCGACGGCCCGCAGCAGTCGGCGCTCACGACCCAGGATCGCAGGAGCCCGTCCGGGTATGCGACCACGAACCCTTTACGGTCCGCCTCGGCGTTCCAGCCGTACGCCAGCTCCGCCTGGCGGCCGTCACCGAGGGCGCCGTGCAGCATGACCACCAGCGGTACCGGCTTCGACATCGACAGGTTGGCCGGCCGGTAGAGACGGAACGTGCGCTTCGTGCCGGCGACGGTGATGCTGTGGTCGGACGACCCGGCGGCAACGGACGGGCTCCTGGGCTTGACCGCCACCGCCGCGGACCTGGTCGGAGCAGTCGGCGTGGGCGTGCCCTGCCCGGACGGCTGGGCCGCATCGCAGGCGATCAGCACGATGAACACGCTCACGGCCGCCACCGTCAACGCGGTACGCCGGACGGACGCCGCTGTGTTGGTTCTGCGGAACATGAACTTCCCACCTCTCATGGCAGCTCGCAGTTGCTCGCCGGAGCGCCGGCCGGTCGGCGACCTGCGCCGACCGGCCGGCGACCGGACGAGACCTAGCCGAGGCGCCCGGCGGTGGTCTTGAGCCGGACCAGCTCCCAACCGCCCTCGGGCACGTTGTCACCCTTGTCGGTGCGCAGGTTCATCGGGTTGGCCATGCCGAGGTAGATGGCCGATCCGTCCGCCACCATGTTGCGGACCCCGTAACTGAAGTAGTTGCCGAGTCCGGTGGTGTTCACCGGCTTGGCCGGTCCTTGCGGGCTGTCGAACGCCCACAGGTCGGCACCGTACGACTTCGGATCGGGCGTGCCCATTGCGGCCCGGACCCCGCCGAGCGCCGCCGGCGGCGAGTACTTGCTGATGTAGCCCCAGTCCATGGTGCCGACGTACAGCGAGCCGCCGGTGACCACCATCGACCAGGTGTAGGTGTTGTAGGCGTTGCCGAATCCGGCCGCGCCGTACTTGGGCTGGTACCCGGTCGAGGCGAGCTTCCAGGCGCCCGACCCGCTGTTCGCCTTCGGGTCGTAGGTGGGCAGTTGCGACGCCCCGTACAACAGGTCGACCGACGGGCGGCTCTTGTCGAAGCTTCCGGCGCGGAAGATGCTCACCGTGCGCTGCGTGTTCTTGACCGCGAGCGCGCCCTGCTGGTCGTTCGCGGGCTTGTACTGCTTCACCATTGCCGCGGTGGCCTGCAGCGGCACGTGCATGGTTCCCCAGTACAGGTATCCGCCGTAGGAGGCGAGTGAGCCGAGACCGTACGTCCTGGCCACGATGGGGTCAGGCTCGTACTGGTACACGTTCCACACCTGCTTCCAGGTGTTGGCGTCGTCCTTGGTCAGGCCGGGCTTGCCGTTCGCCAGCCGCGCGCTCATCCACACGCCGGCCGCGGTCGACTTGGTGTACCCACCGGCGCTCGGCCAGGTGGTGACGAAGATCCGGCCCTGGTGCACGGCGAGGTCCGCGACCTGCGCCGGCAGGTTGGCCACCACCGTGTACTTGAACGGGTTGGACTTGTCGCCGGTGAAGCGCAGCACCGCGCCCCCGCCCTGGCCCTCCGGGCCCAGGCCGACACCGACGTAGAGCGCGCCGTCGGCCACGACGAAGTGCCGGATGTTGCCGTACGCGTTGAGGCTGGTCGACCCGAGGTACCGGCCCGAGTCGCTGTCGAAGGCGAAGAGGTTGCTGCCCAGCAGGCCCGGTCCGCCCAGCAGCACCACGCCGTTGTTCGAGCCGGCGGCACGGATACCGACGGTCGTGTTGATGCGCAGGTTGTCGGCCCTGGACGCCTTGGTGATGTCGCCGGTCTTGTCGGTCAGCTTCCGCGACGACGTCTGGTAGAGGTACACCTTCGGCGCGCGCCAGTCACCCAGTCCCGCCGCCAGGTCACCCAGTGAACCCCCCAGGCTGCCGGCCTTCTTGCTCATCTGACTGGAGCCGTACTCGCACACGTAGTCATCGTTCAGCGTCGGCGTGGTCTGCGAAAGGCTCGTTCCCAGGGTCAGGCACTGGACGTTGGCGCCAGTTCCGAACCAGACCCGGTCGCCCGTCTTGGTCAGGCCCCACACGTACGACTGGTTCACTTTCGGCTTGCCGTCCTTGCACGGCGGCCCGGCCGGGTACGGCTGACCGATCCCGGCGAAGCACTCGTCCGGTTGGGCTTTGGCGAGCAGTTCCGGCCCCGACGACACCCTCGTCGTCTGGGTTCTGACGGCGCCGTCGGCCGCTTGGCCGACGGTGAGCACCGGAACGGCCGCGAGGATGGCGACGGGGAGCAGAGATCGGGCGATGAACCTGATCCTGTGCATGCTTTTCCTTTCATCAGGTACAGGTCCGTCGGCGGCAGTCGCCGCGGACGTCGAGAACGCTTGCTGTCGAGACAAGGGATCTCTGGACGGGCAGGGGCGGCTGCCGTTTCGTGCGGATGACGGGGCACCGCGAAATACAGCGATGCTCGCAACCCGGGCTGGGCGGCGGCGAAGCCTGCTACATCCGCATGTGCAGCGTTGCGAGTCCGGCTGGGACCACCAGCGAACCGGACGCCCTGCGTCATGCGCGTCTCAGCCCAAGGCATCTACAACCTGGTTTGTACCAGACGGCCGATGCGTGGGCAGGACGATCCGCAAAGAGAGCAAGACCGTTCTGAGTAACCGGGGACAAATACGACCGCCGTGTTATACGAATGATGTGCCGCGGCCGCAGCGCGCTGGAATGCGCCGGGCCGAGCCGGCTACGGACGCCGGCGGCGCGCACGCCAAACGTGAGCTTTTGGCGGATCAGTCAACGGACTTGGCGCACGAGGCTGCGCCGTCGGGCCGGTGTGCACCTGCGTCATCCCAACGCTTGCTGCACATCTGACCCAATCGACAGGAGCTTGATGAGTACTGCATTCGGCGGCAACGATCTGGTCATCGCCGTCAATCCGTGTGGGGCGGTGGAGCCGGGTCCGCGGATCGTGGCGGCCGCGGTTGCCGGCGGCGCGCTGGGGGTCTTCGACCTGGCCGAAGGTGACCGCCGGACGCTGCGAGCGCTGGAAAGGGCGGCGTCGTGGTCGGCCGGGCCGATCGGGGTGCGGGTGCCGGCGGGTTGCATCGCCACGCCGGCCGACGTCCGGCGCGCCGCGAACGACAACGTCACCCTGGTGGTCTTGCCGGCCGGCGGCGGGTGGCCGGTGCGTGAGGCGGCTGAACGGTACCGGGTGCTGGTGGAGGTGAACAGTCGTGCGGAGGCGCGCGCGGCGGCGGCGGCCGGTGCGCACGGGTTGATCGCGCGTGGCTCGGAGGCCGGAGGAAGATCCGGTGAGCTGAGCTCGTTCGTGTTGCTGCAGCAGCTGCTGGCCGATGAGGCGCTGGGTCTGCCGGTGTGGGTGGCGGGTGGCATCGGGCCGCGTACCGCCGCCGCGTGCGTGGTCGGCGGGGCGGCCGGCGTGGTCCTGGACAGCCAGTTGGCGCTGATGCCCGAGTCCGATCTGCCGGAGGACGTGCGGGCCGTGATCGGACGGATGGACGGCTCGGAGACGGTGCTGTGCGACGGCGTCCGGGGCCTGCGCCGCGACAGCCGGTCGGACGGCAGCGGCGAGTTGCTGCCGGTCGGTCAGGACGGCTGGATGGCCGCGGTGTTCCGGCAGCGGTGGGGGAGTACGACGCAGGCGGTGCGCGGCATCCGCGCGGCGATCGAGGCTGCGGCCACGGGCGCCGCGGCGGGTGACGTGCTGGCGCCGGACGCACCATTGGCGCAGGCGTTGGGTGTGCGGATCCCGGTGGCGCAGGGTCCGATGACGCGGGTCAGTGACGTGGCCGGGTTCGCGGGCGCGGTGGCCGATGACGGCGCGCTGCCGTTCATCGCGCTCGCCCTGGCCACCGGCGAACAGTCCCGGCGGATGCTGCGGGAGGCCGCGCGGCAGCTGGGTCAGCGCCCGTGGGGGGTGGGCGTGCTCGGCTTCGCGCCGGAGGAGGTGCGGGCGGCGCAGCTCGCGGCGGTGATGGAGGTCCGGCCGCCGGTCGTGATCATCGCGGGTGGCCGGCCGGCGCAGGCGAAGGCCCTCGAGGCCGAAGGCCTCAACGCGTTCCTGCACGTACCGTCGCCCGGGTTGCTGCGGCAGTTCCTGCGGGCCGGTGCGCGGCGGTTCGTGTTCGAGGGTGGCGAATGCGGCGGGCATGTCGGGCCGCGCACGAGCTTTCCGTTGTGGGAGGCGCAGGCGCTGGCGCTGGAGGAGTTCCTCGACGGCGCGCCGCCCGGGACCGCCGCCCAGGTGCAGGTGTTCTTCGCCGGTGGCATCCACGATGCGCGCTCGGCGGCCATGGTGGCGGCGATGGCGGGGCCGCTGACCCGTCGCGGCGTGCAGGTGGGGGTGTTGATGGGCACCGCGTACCTGTTCACCCGCGAGGCGGTCGAGTTCGGGGCGATCCAGCCGCTGTTCCAGCGCGAGGTGCTGGGGGCGACGGTCACGGCGCTGCTGGAGACGGCGCCCGGGCACGTGACGCGGTGCCTGCACACGCCGTACGTCGACGACTTCCACCGGATGCGCGAGGAGCTGGACGCGGCGGGGGTGGCCGGCCGGCAGGTGTGGGAGCAGCTGGAGATGCTCAACGTCGGCCGGCTCCGGATCGCCAGCAAGGGCAAACGGCGGGAGGGCGACGCGCTGGTCGATGTGGACGAGGCGGGCCAGCACGCCGAGGGAATGTTCATGGCGGGCCAGGTTGCCGTGCTGCGCGACGCGCAGACCACTGTGGCCGCCCTGCATGCCGATGTGACCGTGGGGGCGCAGCGCTTCCACGCCGGACGGATCGCGGCCCTGACGGCGATGCTCGGACCGGACGCCGCGGCGGCCGAGCCCGAGCCGGCGGCACCCCTGGATGTCGCCATCATCGGCATGTCGTGCGTCTTTCCCGGCTCACCGGACCTGCCCGCCTTCTGGCAGACGATCCTCGGCGCCCGCGACGCGGTCACCGAGGTGCCGGCCCAGCGCTGGGCGCCGGACACCTACTACGCGCCCGAGGTGGAGCCGGGGCAGGCGGGCCGGATCAGCGTGTCGAAGTGGGGCGGCTTCATCGCGCCGGTGCCGTTCGACGCGATCGGGCTGGGCATCCCGCCGGCGGCCTTGGCCAGCATCGACCCGGCCCAGCTGCTGGCCCTGGAGGTGGCGCGGCGGGCGCTGGCCGACGCCGGGTACCACTCCGGCTCGGCCGGGGCCGACCATTCGCGGACCGGGGTCGTGTTCGGCGCGGAGGCGGGCAGCGACCTGAGCAACGCGACGGTGATACGCACGACCCTGCCCGCCTACCTGGGTGAGGTGCCGGCAGAGTTGGCGGACGGGCTGCCCGTCGTCACCGAGGACTCGTTTCCCGGCATCCTGACGAACGTGATCTCGGGGAGGGTGGCCAACCGGCTGGATCTGGGCGGACCGAACTTCGCCGTGGATGCCGCCTGCGCGTCCTCGCTGGCGGCGATGGACGCGGCCTGCAAGGAACTGACCACCGGCGGCAGCGACCTCATGATCTGCGGCGCGGTGGATCTGCACAACGGCATCCATGACTACCTCATGTTCAGCTCGGCGCATGCCCTGTCGCCGACCGGGCGGTGCCGCACGTTCGACGCCACCGGCGACGGGATCGCGTTGGGCGAGGGGGTCGCGTGCGTCGTGCTCAAGCGGCTGGCCGACGCCCGGCGCGACGGCGACCGCGTCTACGCGGTGATCAAGGGGGTGGGTGCCTCCAGCGACGGGCGGGCGCTGGGGCTGACCGCCCCGCGGGCCGAGGGGCAGCGCCGGGCACTGGACCGGGCGTACGCGCAGAGCGGCGTCTCGCCGCGGCAGGTAGGTCTGGTCGAGGCGCACGGCACCGGCACGGTGGTCGGTGACCGCACCGAGCTACAGACGTTGACGCGGCTGTTCGTCGAGGCCGGTGCGCAGCCGGGCAGCTGCGCGCTGGGATCGGTCAAGTCGCAGATCGGGCACACCAAGTGCGCCGCCGGTCTCGCCGGGGTGATCAAAGCCGCGCTGGCGCTGCACACCGGGGTGAGGCCGCCGACGATCAACCTGACCCGTCCGAATCCCGCCTGGGACGCGCAGTCCAGCCCGTTCGCGTTCTCCACCTCGGCCCGCCCCTGGCCGGCTCCGGCTGAGCAGCGCATCGCCGGGGTCAGTGCGTTCGGCTTCGGCGGCACCAACTACCACGTGGTGCTCGCCGCGGACCCGCGCACGCCCGAGCCGCGCCACGCTCATGACGAATGGCCGGCCGAGCTGTTCTGTTTCCGCGGCCGGGATCGGACGGCCGCGCACCAGGCGGTCGGCAGACTCGCCGACCTGATGCGCGGCACCGACCGGTACGGCCGGCCATGGCGGCTGCGTGACCTGGCGGCCACGGCCGCCGCGCAGTCCGACCCGCGCTCCGGCTCCGTCCAGGTCGCGATCGTCGCACGCGACGTCGCCGAGCTCGACCAGCTGGTGCGCCGCGCGCTCGCCGGCGAGCACGACCCCGGGCAGGGGCTGATCCAGCCACCATCGGGCACGGCCAGCGGTCAGCTGGCGTTCCTGTTCCCCGGGCAGGGTAGCCAACGCCCGGGCGCCCTGGCCGAGCTGTTCGTCGCCTTTCCCGAGTTGCGCGAGTACCTCGAGCTCGCGCCCGAGTACGCGGATCTGCTGTTCCCGCCTGCCGCGTTCGATGCGACCACCGAACGCGACCAGCAGCAGCGCCTCCGCGACACCCGAGTGGCTCAACCCGTGCTCGGTATCGAAGGACTCGCTGTCGGCCATCTGCTGCGCCGGCTGGACATCTGTCCGGACGTCGCCGCCGGACACAGCTACGGCGAGCTCGTCGCGCTCTGCGTGGCCGGTGCCTACGACCCGCCGACGTTGCTACAGCTCAGCCGGCGGCGGGCCGAAGCGATCCTCGGCGCCGCCGGTGACGATCCGGGCACCATGGCCGCGGTCAGCGCCACCGCCGGGCAGATCGCCACGGTCCTCGACGACGCCGGCCTTACCGACCAGGTCGTCCTGGCCAACCAGAACTCCCTGACCCAGCAGGTGATCTCCGGCCCGACCGCCGCGGTACAGGCGGCGATCACCGCGTTGCAGGCGGCCGGCCTGACGACACATCGGCTCAGCGTTGCCTGCGCCTTCCACAGCCCGGTCGTTGCCGGCGCCGTGGAGCGCTTCGCAGCGGTGCTCGCCGACCAGCCGGTCGCACCACCGGCCATCGCCGTGTGGTCGAACCGCACCGCCGGGGCCTACCCCGCGAATGCCGAGGAGGTCCGGGACGAGCTCGCCGCCCAGGTCGGCGCGCCGGTTCGGTTCGCCGAACAGATCGAGGCCATGTACGCCGCCGGCGTCCGGATCTTCGTCGAAACCGGCCCGGGGCAGGTACTCACCCGCCTGGTGCAGGCCATCCTCACCGATCGGCCACACCTCGCGATCGCGTGCGACCGGAACACCGGCGAAGGGCTCCGCGACGTGCTCACCGCGGTGGCGCAACTGGCCTGCGCCGGCGTACCGGTGCAGAGCGGCTGGCTGTTCCACGGCCGCGACAACGTCGAGGCCGCCCCGACCGGACCCGATGACCGTCCCTTCTGGACGGTGGACGGCCAACTGGTCCGCGACCGCGACGGCAACTGCATCCCCGGCGGGTTGAGGCCCCCACGACGTATCAAGGAGCTGTTTATGACCGCAACGACCAAGCCCGCCGCCGGCGACCCCGACAACCGGGCCGGGCGACGAGGCCCGGACGAGCTGCTCGCCGAGTTCCTCCGGACGTATCGCGAGCTGATCGCCTCCCAGCGCGACGTCATGCTCGCCTACCTTGGCAACGACATAAGCGATGGATACGGCCCGGTGGACACCGTCGCGGGACCGCCGCTGCCCCCGCCGCCACCGTCGACGCCGGCACCGGTTGCGGCGAGTCCGCACAGGCCGGTGTCGCCCGTGCCCGCCCCGGCCGGCCCGCCCGTGTCCGCCCCGGCCGGCCCGCCCGTGTCCGCCGTGCGGGCGCCGGTGTTCACCGCGTCCAGCAATGGCAGCGCGACGGCCTCGCTGGTGGCGCAGGCACCGAAGCTCGACTTCCACGGTGCGGTGCTGGCGGTGCTGAGCGAGCGGACCGGGTACCCGGTCGATTTGATCGATCTCGATCTGGACCTGGAGGCCGACCTCAGTATCGACTCCATCAAGCGGGCGGAGGTGGCCGGGGACGTGGCGGCCCGGCTGGGGCTGTCGGCCGAGGGCGACGACTCGCAGCTGGAGGAGCTGGTCAAGGCCCGGACCGTGCGCACCATGGTCGGCTGGCTCACGACCCGGGTGAACGGCGCGCTGCCGGCACCGGCCGCGGACACCGTCGTCCGCCCGGCGCCCGACGTACCCCTTCCCCGGACCGGCACGCCGGCACCCGTCGTCGCCGTGCCGGCCGCGTCGGACTTCCAGGGTGCGGTGCTGGCGGTGCTGAGCGAGCGGACCGGGTACCCGGTCGATTTGATCGATCTCGATCTGGACCTGGAGGCCGACCTCAGTATCGACTCCATCAAGCGGGCGGAGGTGGCCGGGGACGTGGCGGCCCGGCTGGGGCTGTCGGCCGAGGGCGACGACTCGCAGCTGGAGGAGCTGGTCAAGGCCCGGACCGTGCGCACCATGGTCGGCTGGCTCACGACCCGGGTGAACGGCGGGCTGCCGGCACCGGCGGCGGAGACGCTGTCCATACCCACGCAGGATCGAACCGAGGCACCGGCCGGCGGTGACACGCGGCCGGGCGTCGCGCCGACGCGCATGCTCCCCGCCCTTGTTCTCGTCACGGATCCGCAGGTCCAACCGGCGGCGGCGCTCGCGGGGGCGACGCTGCTGGTCACCGGGGCCGGTCCGGTGGCCGAACCCGTGGTCGAGCTGCTGCGCCGGCACGGGGCGACCGTCCACACCGGCACGGTGGCCGAGCCGGGCACCGTCGACACGGCGGACGGGCTCGTCCTGCTCAACGGGCTGGCCGGTGGACCGGCGCCGCTGCTGCCGGAGGTGTTCGGGTTGATCAAGCAGGTCCTGGCCGGCGGGCCGCGCTACCTGCTGGCGGCCGTCGACGCGAACGCCGGTGCCGTCGCGGACGGGCTGCGCGGCCTGTTCCGCACCATCGCCCGGGAGTATCCGTCGACCGCCGTGCGGCTGGTCGCCGTGGACGCCACGGAACCCGCGGACCGGCTTGCTCAGCAGATCGTCGACGAGTTGCTCGCCGAGGACGACGTCCCGGTGGTACACCGCGGCGGTGGCGCGCGCAGCGCGTACGAGCTGGTGCCGGCGATCCTCGGGCCGCTCGCGGCCGGTGGCGCCGGCCCGGCGGGAGACGGTGCGGCCGAAGCCCGCGCGATCGGTCTGGACCGCAACGCCGTGGTGGTGCTGGTGGGCGGCGCACGGGGCATCACCTCCTGGTTCGCCCGTGCGCTCGCGTCGGCCGCCGGGTGCCGCATCGAGCTGGTCGGCCGGACCCCGATGCCGGACGGACCGGAGGATCCGGCGTTCACGGCGGCCACGGACGCAGTTGCGTTGCGGGCGGCGCTCGCGCGCCAGGGCGTCGCCCCGCCGGCGGAGATCGCCCGCCGGGCTCAGGCGATCCTGGCTGGGCGAGAGGTCGAGGCCACCCTGCGGGAGCTGCGCGATGCGGGCGCCCAGGTGCGCTACCACAGTCTCGACGTCCGCGACGCACAGGCGACCGACCGGCTCATCACTGCGATCCATGGCGAGTACGGCCGCATCGACGGGCTGGTGTACGCCGCCGGTGTGATCGACGACAAGCTGATCGCCGACAAGGAGCCGGAGTCGTTCGCCCGGGTCTTCGACACCAAGGTGGCGGGCGCCCGGGCCGTTCTGGGCGCGCTGGACGGGCTCAGCGGCGCGCCGAAATTCGTGGTGTTCTTCGGCAGCGTCGCGGCGACGCACGGCAACCGCGGCCAGGCCGACTACGCCGCCGCCAACGATGCCCTGGACGCGATGGGAGCACGCTGGGCGGCCGGCTCGGGCAACCGCTGCCTGACCGTCCACTGGGGACCATGGGCGCCGGCCGAAGGCCACAGCGGCATGGTCACCGCGGAACTGAGCCGGGAGTATGCCCGGCGCGGCATAGCGCTCATCGACCCCGAGGAAGGCGCGCTGAGCCTGCTGGGCGAGCTGGCCTGGGGTGATCCGGCGATCACCTCCGTCGTCTACACCGCGTCGGGCTGGTGACCGCGTTGCACGGCGACCAGACAGCCATCGTGGGTATGGCGGCGCTGCTGCCCGGCGCGGGTGACCTGGACGGCTACTGGCGCAATCTGGTCGAGGGCGTCGACGCGATCAGCGAGGTGCCGCCGGCCAGGTGGGATGCCGAGTTCTATGACCCGGCGCAGGCGCACCGTCCGGACCGCGTGTACTGCCGGCGCGGCGGGTTCGTCGACGAGCTGGCCACGTTCGAGCCGCTGCAGTTCGGCATCATGCCGGCTTCGATCGCCGACATCGACCCGGATCAGCTCATCACGCTGCGGGTGGCTGCGGCTGCCATCGAGGATGCGGGTGGTGCGGACCGGCTGCCCGCCGGCGACCGGGTCGGTGTGATCATCGGCCGGGGCGGCTTCTTCAGCCCGGGCCAGGTCCGGCACAATCAGCGGGTCCGGATGCCCAGCCAGGTGATCCAGGTGCTCCGGGAGCTAATTCCCGACCTGCCGGAGAGCCGGCTCGAGGCGGTACGGCAGAGGCTCGACGAGCGGCTCGGCAAGCACCAGCCGGAGGGCCCGGTCGGGGTGGTGCCGAATCTCGCCGCGTCCAGGGTTGCCAACCGGCTCAACCTGCGCGGCCCCGCATATGTGTTGGACGCCGCCTGCGCCTCGTCGCTGGTCGCGGTCGATCACGCGATCTCCGAACTGAGCAGAGGCCGGCTCGACGCGGTGCTCGCCGGCGGCGTCCACCACGTACACGACGTCGCCCTCTGGTCGGTCTTCGGCCAGCTCGGCGCGCTGTCCCGGCGCGGCGAGATCCGACCGTTCGACCGCGCGGCGGACGGGCTGCTGATGGGCGAGGGCACCGGAATCGTCGTACTCAAGCGGCTGGCCGACGCGCTGCGCGACGGCGATCGGATCTATGCGGTGATCCGGGGCAGCGGGGTGTCCAGCGACGGTCGCGCCGCCAGCATGGTCAACCCGGCCACCGCCGGGCAGGCGCTCGCGATCGGGCGGGCCTGGGCGGGCGCCGGCCTCGACCCCACCGCGCCGGACGCGCTGGGCCTGCTGGAGGCGCACGGGACCGCCACGCCGATCGGCGACGCCGCCGAACTCGACACGATCGCCGAGGTGTTCGGCGCCCACGCCGGAGGCCCGAAGCCGGTGCTCGGCTCGGTCAAGTCGATGATCGGGCACGCCATGCCCGCAGCCGGCATCGCGGGGCTGATCAAGGCGGCCCTGGCCGTGTACCGCGGCGTGCTGCTGCCCACCCTGCACTGCGACGATCCGCGGCCGGAGCTGGCGCGGACCCGGTTCGCCCCGATCGGTTCCGCTCGGCCGTGGGAGAGCGAGGGACCGCGTCGCGCGGGCGTCAACGCCTTCGGCTTCGGCGGCATCAACGCCCACGTCATCCTGGAGGAAGCGCCGGACGCGGTGGCGGCCCGTCGCGGCGGCACGGGCTCGACCGGGCCCGTGCCGTTGCCCGCCGCGTCGGTCGACGTCGAGGAGCCGGACGAGATGCTGTGGCTCGCCGCACCGGACCCGGCCGCGCTGGCCCGCCTGCTCGACGCGGACGACACCACCGTTCGCGCCCGTGGCGCCGACAGGGCCCGGCAGGCCCGTCCTGCCGCTGGCGCCCGCGTCGAGGCCGACGACGAGAGCTGCCGGATCGGCATCGTCAACCCGGACGCCAAGCGCCTGGCCACCGCCCGTCTCGCCGTCGCGAGAGGGCAATCCTGGCGCGGCGCCCGTGACATCTGGTTCAGCCCGGCACCGCTGCTGGCCGGCGCGGCCCCCGGCCGCCTCGCCTTCGTGTTCCCCGGGCCGGAGGCGGAGTTCCGCCCCCGCACTGCCGACATTGCGGCACACTTCGGCCTGCCCGACCGGCAGTGGTCCGCCGCCGACCTGGGCCGGCACAGCGGCGGCCTGGTCGAGCTGGGCCGGCTGCTCAACGACGCCCTGCATCGCATCGGGATCACCCCGGACGCGGTCGCCGGGTACAGCATCGGGGAGTGGACCGCCGCGGTAACGAGCGGGCAGGTCAGTGTCTCCTCCATCGACGAGGTCATCGCCGCGCTCAACCCGGCGTCGGTAGAGGTGCCCGGCCGCGCATTCGCCGTCGTCGGGTGCGCGGCCGAGCAGATCATCCCGCGGCTGGAGCGCTACCAAGGGGTGGCCCTCTCGCATGACAACGCGCCCGCACAGTGCATCGTCAACGGTCCGGAGAGCGAGATCGACCGGCTGGTCGAAGCGCTGCGCGGCGACGGCCTCGTCTGCCAGAAGCTGCCGTTCCGCTCCGCCTTCCACACCCCGCTGTTCGCCTCCGGGCTGGAGTCGATCGGCGCCGCGCTGCGCCGCTGGCAGGTCCACCCCGCACGAGTACCCGTCTGGTCGGCCACCCTCAAGGCGCCGTCGCCCAGCGATCCGGCCGGCGTGCGCGAGATGTCGATCCGGCACATGCTCGAACCGGTCTGGTTCCGCGAAACCGTGCAGGCGATGTACGACGCCGGGTTCCGGGTGTTCCTGCAGGTCGGCGTCGGGCAGCTGGCCTCGGTCATCGACGACAACCTGCGCGGCCGCGAGCACCTCGCCGTGCCCGTCAACGTCGCCCACCGCGCTGGCCTGAACCAGCTGCGCCGGGTCGCCACGGCACTGTGGGTCGAAGGCGCCGCACCTGATCCGCGGGCTCTGTATCCACGAGGCACGGCTTCCGTACAGGCCGCGGCGCCCGCCGCCCGGCCACCCGCCCGCCGCGGCCCGATCACGCGGCTCGACCTGGGCGTCCCGCTGATCCACCTCGGCGAGGGAGCCGAGGATCTGCTCGGCATGCCGGCGCGGGCCGCCGAGCCGGCCGGCGATCGGGGCGCGGGGCCGGCCGCCGTGGCGACGCATGCCGCGGTGCCCGCGGTGCGGACGCATGCCGCGGTGCCGGCGCCGCGATCGCCAGCCCTGGCCACGCTGCGCAAGCTCGCGGGGCGGTCGAGCGCCGCCGCTGAGCTCGCATCGCTGCTGGACGGCGCAACGGATGGCGCAACGCACGGCGTGGCCATCGGCGACCCGGTACCCGGCGGCGGAGCCGGCCACGCCTCGCGGCCGCTGCCGCCGGATGTCCACCGCACGGTCCTGCGGGTCGCCCTCGACACGATGCCGTACCTGCACGACCACTGCTTCTTCGCCCAGCCCGACGACTGGCCCCATCCGGAGGACCGCTGGCCCGTCGTGCCGGCCACCACAGTCGTACAACACATGATGGACGCCGCCCAGCAGGCGGTCCCCGGCATGCGGGTGGTCGGCGTACACGACGCCCGGTTCAACCGCTGGTGTGTCGCCGCGCCGGCACAGGACGTCGAGATCACCGTCAAGGCCACCGCACCCGGCCGGCTTGCGGTGACCTTCGGTGCCTACGCCCGGTCCACGATCGAGGTGGCGCCGGATTACCCGGCCGAGCGTCCGGAGGTGTGGCGACACGACCCGGCCACGGAACGGCCGCCGCGGTTCAATGCCGAGCAGATGTACGCCGAACGGATCGTGTTCCACGGACCCCGGTTCCAAGGCTTGACCGCGGTCGATGCCCTGGGCGACATGCACGTCCGCGGCGTCCTGACCGCCCTGACCCCGCCCGGCGCGCTGCTCGACAACGCGTCCCAACTCATGGGCAACTGGCTCTTCACGACGCAGCCGTTCATCGCGTTGCCGGTCGGGATCGGACGTGCACGGTTCTTCGGACCGTCACCGGCGCCGGATGCGGCGGTCGACTGCGTCGTCCGGGTGCGCTCGGTCGACGATGCCCAACTCGTCTTCGACACGCAGCTCGCCGTCGACGGCCGGGTATGGGCGCAGCTCGACGGATGCGTCCACCGGCCGTTCGTCAGCCACCCCGCAATCCGGCCCGCCGAGCGCTTCCCGGGGCGCCATCCACTGTCGGTGCGCCAGCCGGAGGGGTGGACCGTAGCGTTCGACCGCTGGCCCGACCTGGTCACCCGTGGCCTGGCCGCGCGCGGCATCCTCGGCGCCGGGGGCGTCGCCGAGTACGAGCGGCAGCCGCTCAAGGCGCGCAAGCAGTGGCTGCTGGGCCGGATCGCGGTCAAGGACGCTGTGCGCTTCGGACTGTGGGACGACGGCCACACCGACGTCTACCCGATCGAGCTGACGGTCAGCAACGACCCGAACGGGCGGCCCCGGGTGCGCGCGCGCTCCGGCCGTGGCTATCGCGACTGTGACGTCTCACTCGCCCACATCGCCGACGTCGCCGTCGCGATCGCGAAGCCACGCACACCCGGAGCACCGATCGACGCCCCCGGCGTCGGCATCGACGTTGCCGAGATCACCGACTATGCGGACAGCACGATCGCGTTCGCGCTGTCCGACGCCGAACGGCGGTTGCTCGACTCGAAGGTGACCTCCGGCGAAGACCAGCGCCTGTGGTTCGCCCGCTTCTGGGCCGCGAAAGAGGCCGCCGCCAAAGCGGATGGCACCGGCCTGGACGGCAACCCCCAGCGGTTCAAGCTCGTGGCCGCCACGCCGGCTGCGCTGACCGTGCAGGTCGCCGACCGCATCTACCTGGTCGCCTATCGAGAAGTCTCCAACCCCGAGGGCCTGCCGCCACGACGCTACGTCGTCGGCTGGACCTGGGGACCAGAGCCCGTCCACCCAACCGGTCGCCGTAGCGGCGCCAACCACGAACCAAGAGAAGGGACATCTCATGTCTGCTGACCGGACCACGATCCTTGCCGAGATCGCCGCGCTGCTGCACGCGGTCCGCGACCACGCCGGAGTCGACGGCGAGATCACGATGTCGACCAGATTCTCCGACGACCTGGAGATGGAGAGCATCGACATGGTCTCCGTCGCCGGCCGCCTGCAGGGCCGGTACGGCGACACGGTCAACTTCGCCCACTTCGTGGCCAGCCTCGACCTTGACTCGCTGCGGGACCTGACGGTCGGCCAGCTCGTCGAGTATGTCGCCGCCTCGCTCGACAAGGCGGAGGCCGGCACCGGCAACACGGAGGCAGGACTCGGCAGCGTGAGCGACGCGCACACCGGCGTCGGCAAGGTGGGTACGCCAGCATGAGCATGGTGCTGGCCAATGGCCTGTCCATGCACGTGGAACAGCTTGCCCCGCCCGAACCGGCGTCCGGCGCGCGGAGCACCGCCCCGACCGCCGTGCTGATTCACGGTCTGGCCCTGGACACCTTGGCCAGCTGGTACCTCACCCTGTCCCACCCCCTCGCCGCCGCCGGTTTCGACGTGGTCATGTATGACCTACGCGGCCACGGACGCACGCAACGCCTGCCGGAGGGCTACGCGCTGGACGACTTCGTCGACGACCTGGCGGCGCTGCTGGCTACGCTGGACATCACCGGCCCGGTCCACCTGTTCGGCAACTCATTCGGCGGCACGATCGCGTTCGGCTACGCGGCGCGCCACCCCGAACGGGTCGCCACCATCGCGACGATCGAGGCCATGCCGCCTACCGCGGTCTGGCTCAGGCTCGTGCCCCGGTGGATCGGCAACGCCGCCGCGTACCTGCAGCGTGAGCACGCGCTCGCCGGGAGCAACCCCGGACGCGGAGAGCGCGCCAGCCGGTGGGCCAAGACCATTGGCGAAGTGCTCGCGGCGACGACACTCGCCCGCGACGTGCCGGCCAGCCGGCTGCCGGCGGAGGAGCGCATCGCCGCGATCCGGTGCCCGGTCCTGTGCATCTTCGGCGGCGAGTCAGCCGTGGACGAGGCGACCACCGACATACGCCGGCTGCTTCCGCGGGCACGAATCGTCACCGTGCCCGGCCAAAGGCACTCCGTCCTCGTCGACCAGCCGAACAACATCCGCGACATCATCCTGCCCTGGCTGCGCGAAGCCGGCGGGCAGCACTGCGACGATCACCAACTGGCACGCATCGACCACTAGGACATTGCGATGGACCCAGCAAGCCATGACCACGCCATCATCATCAACACCGGCCGGTGCGGATCGACACTGCTGTCCGACCTGATCGCCGAGCAGCCCGACACCCTGTCGGTCCAGGAGTTCCTCATGTGGGTGCCGTGGACCGCCGGTGCGGAGGTGCTCACCGGCGCGGCGTACTGGTGGACATTGAGCAGCCCCAGCACCCAGCTCGCCACCCTGTTCAGGATCGGGCTCACGCCGTCCGAGGTGCGCTACCCGGCGCACGGTCGCTGGGCCGGCAACCTCACCGAGCTGCCGCAGATCCTCGCGACCACACTGCCGAAAATCTCGGCCGACCCGGATGGCCTCTACGACACGCTCGCCGAGCTCGTGCCCAAGTTTCCGGCCCAGCCGCTGGCGCGGCACCACCGGATGTTCCTGGACCTGCTCACCTCGCTCACCGGCCGGCGGCGCTGGGTCGAGCGGTCCGGCGGCTCCAGCAACATCGCCCAGTGCCTGCTGCAGAACTTCCCGGACGCGAAGATCGTGTATCTGACCCGGAACTGGACGGACACCGCCGAGTCGATGAGCCGGCACTCCTGCTTCCAGCTCATGCAGCTGCGAGTAGAGTCCGCCGGCCGGTACGGCGTCGACCCGTTCGAGATCACCCCCGGCCAGCTGGTGCCGGCGGAGGTGGAGCGCTACCTGCCCGGCCGCCTGACCGCCGAGACGCTCCGCGAACGCGGCCGGGACGTCAGGCGTTACCGGGGACTGTGCGCGTTTCTCGCCAGCCAGGCCGAGCAGGCGATCGCCGACGCGCGCCCACGGCACCTGCTGACGATGGCGTACGAGGACCTGGTCGACGACCCGCCAGCGCAGCTCGGCCAGCTGGGCCGGTTCCTGGGGTTGGAGGACTGGCAGCAGTGGGCGGACCGGGTGGCCGGATCTGTCGTGGCCCGCCCGGCCGCGCGCGCGGCGGCGGCGCTGGCATGAATGACTTCGCGGACAGGGTTGCGCTGGTCACGGGCGCGGGCTCGGGCATCGGTGAGGCTTGCGCCGGACTACTGGCCAGCCGCGGCGCCAGAGTCCTCGTCGCCGATCTCGACCTGTACGCGGCGACACGTGCTGCCGAGGCCATCGGCAAGTCGGCCCAGCCCTATCAGGTCGACGTGACCGACCCGCACGCGTGCGAGGCGATGGTCGCCACCGCATTGGAGACGTTCGGCCGGCTCGACGTCGCGGTGAACAACGCGGGCGTCGGCGGGCCGCGGGCGCTCACGGGGGAGTACCCCCTCGACGGCTGGGCGGCCGTGATCGCGGTCAACCTCAGTGGCGTGTTCTACTCCATGCGGGCGGAGATCCCCGCCATGCTGGACAACGGCGGCGGGAGCATCGTCAACATGGCATCGATCATGGGAACGGTCGGATTCGCGCGGTCGGTGGCCTATGTGTCGGCGAAGCACGGCGTCGTCGGCATGACCAAGAGCGCCGCCCTCGAGTACGCCAGGCACGGGATCCGGGTCAACAGCGTCGGACCGGGCTTCATCCAGGCGCCCATGCTGTCCCAGGAGGGTGCCGCCGGCGTGGCCTACCTGCACCCCACGTGCCGGCTGGGCCGCGCCGAGGAGGTCGCCGAGCTGGTCGCGTTCCTCGCTTCCGACCGCGCGTCCAACACCACCGGGTCGTACTTCGTCGCCGACGGCGGCTACACGGCGCAATAGCATCGATGACGTACTCCGACCTGACCGTCTCCGACCTGACCGTGTCCGATCGACCGTCGGCGAACGCGGCGCTGGTGCGGCAGATGCTGCAGCACGCGGCGCTGCGCCGTCCGGCCGCCCTTGATCAACGGCGGATCGCGTACGAACGGGCGGCCGAGGCGTTCGCGGCGCCGCCGGCCGGCGGCGAGGCGGTACCGATCGGGGCGGCGTCCGGGACCTGGATCCGTCGCCCCGCCGCCGGCCGGCCCGTCCTGCTCTATCTGCACGGCGGCTTCTACTGCATGGGATCGGCCCGGTCACATCGGCACCTGGCGGGCCGGCTGGCGGACCTCACCGAGGCCGCCTGCCTGATCCTGGACTACCGCAGAGGTCCCGAGCACCCGTTCCCCGCGGCCGTCGCCGACGCCGTCGCCGCTATGGAGACGATCCGGGCCGTGGCGCCGGCCGGGCCGGTCGTCATCGCCGGCGACTCGGCGGGAGCGGGCCTGGCCGTGTCGGTGGCGATGCGCCTGCGCGACGACGGGGCCCGAGCACCGGACCTGCTGATGCTGTTCTCGCCGTGGACGGACCTGACCTGCTCGTTGCGCAGCCACCAGGAGCTGGCGTCGGCGGATCCGGTGCTGGCCACCGAGGATCTCCTGGCGATGGCTGAGCTGTACGCCGGCCGCGCCGATCGGCGGCATCCCGAGATCTCGCCCATCTTTGGCGACCTCGCTGGCCTACCACCGGTGCTGGTCCAGGTCGGCGGCCAGGAGGTGCTGCTCGACGACGCCCTGATGCTCGTCGAGGGCATCCGCACCGCCGGTGGACACGCGATCCTGCACCACTGGCCGCACATGTTCCACGTCTGGCAGTGGTACCACCCGATCCTGCCGGAGGGAGTCCGCGCCCTGCACGATGCCGGTCAGGTCGCCCGGACCGTCACGGCAGGTGCAGGTACTGCGCCGAGTCGAACCGGCGGGTGCGCCGCCGGTACTCCTGCGCCGGGAACGGCCAGTTCTGCGCCGAGCGGCCCGCCTGGTTGACGAACCAGCCGCCGGCCTTCGAGAAGCCCCAGGCGCGCTCTGCATTGGCCGCGTCCACTTCGGCATTGAAGGCGTCGCAGACGTCGCGGCGCACCTCGACCGCCCGGTGCGGCGCGCCGAGCAGATGCCGGACCGCGTCGAGCAGGTAGGTGACGCCGCACTCCGATAGGAAGATGATGCTGCCGCCGTGCCCGGCCAGATTGGTGTTGGGCCCGTAGAGGCAGAACAGGTTGGGGAAGCCGGGCACGGTGAGGCCGAGATACGCGCGGGCGTCGCCGTTCCAGGACCGGTGCAGGTCGATGCCGCCACGGCCGGTGACCGTCATCGGGGCGAGGAACTGCGACGCGGCGAAGCCGGTGCCGTAGATGATGACGTCGGCCGGATGCTCCGCGCCGTCCGTGGTCCGGATCCCTTCCGGCGTGATCCGCTCGATCCGCTCGCTCACGAGCCGGACATTGCTGCGCTTCAGCGTGGCAATCCAGGTGCCGTTGTCGCGCAGGATCCGCTTGGCGCCGACCGGGTAGGCCGGTATCACCAGCCGTTCAAGGTCGGGCCGCCCGGCGAGTTGGCCCCTCGTATAGCCGGTCAGGGTCGCGCGGAGGGTGTCGTTGACCGCCGAGACCGCCCTCTCGCTCGGCGGGTAGTCCCGGTCGACGACCCAGCCCTCCAGCACGTGGTGCAGCCCGGGCGCCAGCAGCCAGAAGCGGTACCAGGCGGAGTAGTACGGCAGGTGCTCGTGCAGCCAGCGCAGCCCGTCGGCGACCGGCTGGTGGTAGTTCGGGGTTGGCCGCAGCCAGGGCGGCGTACGCTGGAAGATCCGCAGCTCGCCGGCCGTCTTCGCGATCTCGGGGACGAACTGGATGGCGCTCGCGCCGGTGCCGACGACCGCGACCCGCTGTCCGGCGAGCCGAACCGAGTGGTCCCAGCGGGCAGAGTGGAACGCCGGGCCGGTGAACTCGTCGAGGCCCGGAATGCCGGGCACGTGCGGCCGGTTGAGCTGCCCGACGGCGGTCACCAGCACGGTGCTGGTGACCGTGCGTTCACCGTCGGGCCCGTCCAGGGTGAGCCGCCACCGGCCCGCCGGCTCGTCCCACGTGGCAGCGCGCACCTCGGTGTCCAAGCAGATGTGTTCGTACAGGCCGTGCTGCTTCGCGAAGTCCATGAAGTACCGCAGCAGGTCGTCCTGGGTGCTGAAGTGGTACTCCCAGTCGGCGCGCCGCGCGAACGAGTAGCTGTACAGGTGGCTGGGCACATCGACCCGGCACCCCGGGTAGGTGTTCTCCAACCAGGTGCCGCCGACGTCGCTGTTCTTTTCGTAGACGACGACCGGCACGCCGGCCTGCTTCAGCCGATACGCGGCGAGCAGGCCGCTCATCCCGGCGCCCACGATGGCCACCTCGACGTCCCGTGCGCCAGGCAGGTCGTCACGGCTCCAGCCGGGCGCCTTGAGGTCGGCGCCGGGCAGCGCGATCTCCTCGGCCAGCAGCGGTACCAGGTCCGCAGTGTCCATGCCCAATGCCCAGCTGCTGATCCGGTGCAGCGTCGGCGCGTCCGGTGCCGGTGCTGGCGCTCCGCCTCGCAGCCCGGCCAGCACCGCGGCCCCGAGCGCTCGGGCCTCCTCCCGCTGCCGGGCGGTCAGGCCGCCCTGTGGCAGGAACAGCCAGCCGGGCGGGCGCAGGTCGTCGCGAAGGATCGAGGTGTCGCCGGTCAGGTGCGCCACCGTCATCAGTAGGGCGGGCACCTCGGCGTCGCGAAGGTGGCGACGCAGTTGCGCGTCGTCGGCATCGATCGTCATGGCAGATGTCTCCGGTCGGGCCGTCGCAGTCGTCACCGGCGGCGGATCGGCTGTCCACGCCGGTACAGCAACAGCGGAATGCGGCACTCGACAGTGGCGAGGCTTCGCAGAGCACCGACGAGCCGTCGTCCGCGCGTGGACCCGCCTGCGTTCGGACTGATGCGACAGCTGCGTGGCAAGCGCTGTGGGCCGCCGGTGCGCGCCGAGCGTAACACGCTGGTCGCACCGGCCGCCGCCTTACTGGCCGATGCCGACGAGTAGCCGTTGCGGTGGCGCCCCGGGCGCCAACGGCCGGAGGATTGTGGCCCTGACGCCGAATAGTCGGTGTGTTCGATACGACCGCCGACGATCCGGCCAGACCGGTCGAAGGTCGACGTGGCCAGCGTCGCGCGAAACGCGGTAGAGGTGTATTGCCGCGGTCGGAGTGGAGGTTTGCCCTGCGGTGGGTCAGGCCCCAGCCGGGAATCCGTTCGAGACTCCCGGCCCACGGTGGTCCGGTGTCGCTGCCCTACAACGTCAGCCGCGGGTCGGTGGCCGGTGTCAGGAACGGGTCCAGCGCTGGTTGCTGCCACCGTTGCACGTCCACAGCACCACCGCCGTGCCGTTGGCTGTCCCTCGGCCGGTCGCGTCCAGGCACAGGCCGGACTGGACGCCGGTGATGGAGCCGTCGGTGTTGAGCCGCCATTGCTGGTTGGCTCCACCGTGGCAGGTCCAGATCTGGACCCGCGCACCTGCGGCGGTACCCGGGGCGTCGAGGCACTTGTTGCCGTACACCGTCAGCTGGTTACTCGAAGTCGCCGTCCAGGCCTGGTTGGCGCCGCCGTTGCAGTCCCAGATCTGCACGACCGCACCGTCGGACTGGCTCGCTCCGCTGACGTCCAGACAGCGGTTCGAGCCCACCCCGCGGATCTGACCGGGAGTGCCCGGTGCCGGGCTGGTGGGCGGCGGGCTGCTCGGCGGCGTGTCGCCGAGGGTGAGGTTCTTCTGCTGCACCTGCCACTGGGTGTTGCACAGTCCGCAGTTCGAACCGACGAAGTTGGTGCCGGCGGTCGTGTCGCCCTTCAGGCGCCACTTGAGGTAGAGCACCGCGACGCGGCCGAACTCGCCGCCGTTGGTCTGGCCGTAGGTGCCGCCGTGCCCGACGTTGAGGTTGCCCATGAAGGCGGGCAGCCCGGCTGGCAGCTTGTTCCAGTCGTCCATGGCGTTCGGGTACGCGATGTCGCTGGGGCCGCCGATGAAGTAGGCGATCGGCTTGGTCAGTCGCCACAGCTGGTAGTCGTCGGCGTCATTCAGCAGCCCGCTGCTGAAGATGGCGGTGGTGGTGACCCGCGGGTCGTTGGAGACGGCGTACGCCTCCAGCCCGCCGCACGACCAGCCGGCCACGGCGATCTTCGAGGTGTCGATTTTCCCGAAGTACTTGCTGCCCTGCCGGCCGTTCTCCGACACGGCCCAGTCGATGGACGCGGTGTGCATCGTCGAGTTGGTGCTGCCGGAGCCACCGGGAGCGCCGTTGGCGATGGCCAGGAAGCCGTACGAGGCGATCTCACGCAGGAAGTTCTGCTGGTCCAGCCCGTTGCCCGAGCAGCCGCCGTTGCCCCAGACGAACACGGGCATGCGCTCGGCCGGAAGGTTCTGCGGGCGGTAGATCGTGTGGTTGGGCAGGTTGCTCGCAGTCTCGTAGTCGGCCGGGTAGGGGCCGGATCCGCCGACCGCGGCATCTGCCGAGGTCGCACCGAGCGCCATGACCGCGGTGGCGACCGCGATGAAGACGGCCGCCAGCCCTGCGCTGACCGCTGTACGTTTGCTCATCCCACTCTCCAAGGGGTGTGCCGATACGGCGCTTCCTCGGGTGTGGCGCATCGGCGGCGGCTGTGCGGTCGGGCGCTGGCCGAGATGGCCGGCGGCCAGTCGTGGAACAGGTCCGCGGGAACGGGGTAGACCGCATCGCTGCGCCGGCCGTAGACCAGATATCCGATGGGAGCGATGTGCACTTACTATTACCACGGTAACGAAAAGTGTCAATGTTCCACAGAGTGCCCCCTTGGGAGCTGCGGGTCGCCATGAAAACAGCGCGAATACCCGTCCTGGAGGGTCGGGCGCTGAAAATAGTTGCTCAAAAAGTGTTATGCCTTGCGTCTCCGCTCGCCGTGTTCGCGATTGATATGAATCGTTTGTGGTGGTCGGCTCGGAAACCATGGCCCGAGGTGCGGCCCCGGCGAAGTTCCCGCTCTGGCAGCGGCAAGGTGATGACGCAGGGCCCGGAGCGGGTGACTCCGGGCCCTGCGTGTGTCGTGGCGTGACGACGCGGTTCGGCACGTCGGCGGCAGCGGGTCGCGGCCGCCCCTGCGGGACGGACCTCGAAGGTCCGTTCGGGCGGCCGTCTTCGCTGGTTCGGTGCCCCAAGGGCTGCCTTGCCGCGTGGCCCGGCCGAGTCAGTTCCCCTCGATGTGGCGGATCAGCGTGCCCAGGCTGCGCAGCGCCGTTCGCACCCGCCGCGTCCAACTCTTGTCCCCGAGCAGGATGATCGCCTCGCCGCCGAGGAACGAGAGACCGACCAGGGCGGCGGCCTCCTCCGCCGTCAGGGGGCCGAGCCGGGTCTGCGCGCCGCTCTATCTGTCCTCGCCGATCGGCCTCGGGCACGCCCGCCGGGACCTGGCGGTCGCCCAGGAACTGCGCCGACAGGTGTCCGATGTGGACATTGACTGGCTCGCCCAGCACCCGGTCAGCCGTGCGCTGGAGCATGCCGGCGGGCGGGTGCACCCGGCGAGCCGGTGGCTGGCCAACGAGTCGGCGCACATCGAGAGCGAGTCGGCCGAGCACGACCTGCACGCCTTCCAGGCGCTGCGCCGGATGGACGACCATGCCGACGTCACACCCGATCACCTGGCCGAGGTGGTGGCGACCGAGATCGGCAAACACACGGCCTACCACCCGGTCGCCCCCGACGGCGCCGCGCGCGCCGCCACGCTGCTGGCCGAACTGTTGTAACAGCCCAACGACCCAACCATGTTGCGAGGTTTCGATGAACACTGATCTGCTCGAACAGAACGTGCACCGCCTGCTCGGCGCGATGACCGGCGCGGCCACCACGGCCATGGTGGCGGTCGGCGACCAGCTCGGGCTGTACCGGGGCACTCGCCGACGACGGACCGGCCACCCCGGAGGAACTGGGCGCCCGCACCGGCACGGCGGCCCGTTACCTGCACGAGTGGCTGTTCCAGCAGGCCGCCGCCGGATTCCTCACCTACCGGGAGGGCGACGGGCGGTACACGCTCGCGGCCGAGGCCGCCGCCGTGCTCGCCCACGAGGCATCGCCGGCCTTCATGGGTGGCGGCGCCACGATGATACGTGGCTGGTTCGCCGGCATCGACCAGCTCGTCGAGGCATTCCGCACCGGCGCCGGCATCCCTTGGCATGAGCAGGACCCAGCAAGGCCAGTCCTCGCACGGCGTGGCCTACTACCGCTGCCGGTTTCCCCAGGAGTACGCGCTGGCCAACGCCATCGACCATCCCCGCAACGTGATCATGCGAGAGGACATCATGATCGGCCCGCTCGACGCCTGGCTCGCGGGCGGGCGGTGGGTCGATCAGCTGGTGTTCTGCTGCCAGATGGTCTCCAGACTGTCCCCGTTGACGTACGGCGTGCCGTTGAATGTCTTGCTGACCAGCAGGCCCGTGGCCGGCGAACTGTCGCTGTCCCAGTACACGAACGGAACACCGTCGCGGCTGCCCGTGATCCGGGTGCCACTGATGCCCTGTGCCTGGTAGGGCGTGACCGCGGAGACCTTGGCGCCAGCTTGCGCGTTCTGCCGGCCCTCCGGGCAGTCGTTCCGCCCGCTCGCGCACATGATGAACGTGACGGTCCAGTCCCGCTTCTCGCACGTGACGGCTTCCGTGGCCCCTGCGACACCGCCGTTGCCGCTGCAATCCGAGGTGCCCAGCCACGGCTGCGCGAACTGCTTCAGTGCGGGGGTGCAAAACAGGTCCTTGTTGCTGACCGGGGTGAAAAACTCGTCGGGCTGGGTGCACGCGGACGAGGTGGCCGCGGCCGGAGTGTCGCCGGTGCGGCTCCCCGTGCCCTGGTCGCCGAGGTCGACCAGTCCCCAGATGATCAGGACGATGACCACCACCACCACGGCGCCCACCACGAGGGGGACGGACCGGCCGGTCCGGTAGTGCGGCGGCGGCGCGGTCCTGGTCCCGGCCGCCGGGAATGATGGCCCGATCCGGGGCGGGTGCGGCGGTGGGTCCGCGGGCGGCCGGGTTGTCGGCCCGGCGGCCGGAAGATCGGCGGCCGGGTCGGTGGTCCCGCCGACAACGAGGTCCGCGGTCGGGTCGGCGGGCGGACCGATGGCCAGGCCGGTGGCGTCCAGCGCTCCTTGAGCAACGACGAGCTCGGGCTGTTCGATGATCGTGGGCGCTACGGCGAGGCGGCGGTGCAGCAGGGTCGCGACCAGCGGGATCCGGCTGGCGCCGCCGACCAGGAACACGCCGGCGATCAGATCCGCCGGGACCGCGGCGGCAGCCAGCGTCGTCGCGGTGAGCGAGATCGTGCGCTCGATCAGCGGCCGGGCTCGCTGTTCGAACTCCTCACGCGTCACGAACGTCTCGGCGTTCAGCAGCGGTACATGGATCGGCGCGGTGCTGCCCATCGACAACTGCTCCTTGGCATCGCGGGCATCGTCGAGCAGCATCCGGCGGTACCGGCGCTCGGCCGGCGTCACCGGCTCGACCAGCCGCCGCCAACCGGCCGGGTCGGTGTCGGCGCACGCGTCAGCGACGCGGGTCACAATGACGTGATCCAGGTCGATGCCACCCACGTCGTTCAGCCCGTCGCCGGCCAGCACCTGCCAATCCTCGTCGGACCGGCGCTGCACCACGCTCACGTCAAAGGTGCCGCCGCCGAAGTCGTACACCACGATCGCGCTCCCGACCGGCACCGGCCGATCGAGAACGCGGGTGAAGTACGCGGCGGCGGCCAACGGCTCGGCGAGCAGCTCGACGTTGTTCAAGCCGGCCCGGCCGGCGGCCGCCAGCAGCACCTCGCGCCGGCGGTGCCCCCAGCCGACCGGATGGGTCAGCACCGTGCGGGTGCTCGGCGCACCACCGACCCGCACCGCTTCGGCGGCCACCCGGCTCAGGACGGCCGCTATCAGGCCGACCACCGGCACCGCCGTGTCGCCGAGCAGCACGTCGCCGTCGTCGATGCAGCGCTTCGGGTGGGGCTCGTACCGCGCCGGGTCGCTGCCGGCGTACCGCTGAGCGTGGCGGCCGGTGACAGCTTGCCCGTCGGCTCCGAGGAACACCGCCGACGGCAGCATCGGCGAACCGTCGAAGATCAGCGGCTGCGCCCGACCGTCCGGCCAGCGCAGCACCGCGACCGTGTTCGAGGTGCCGAAATCCACGGCGAGCTGAAGGCCTGACACCGATGCACACTAGCCGATGTGTCGCGCCGGAATGACACGGCGTCCGCCACCTGTCCGTTCGTGTCGATCGTTGACAGGCCGAACCGCAGCGTTGTACCTGCCGAGAACGCCATCCGGGCAGCTCAGGCGGCGTGCTCGTATTGGTGAAGGACGCCACCGAGGTGGTCACGCCGGTGGATGTTCACCCGGAGAACCTCATCCTGACCCGGTCGTGGTGGCTCGAACTCTGCGAGTCGCATTACCTCCGGGCCGCCGTAGCGGTCGTACTGAAGGCGCTTCACGAGGCGTATTCGTTCGAGATCTCGGTGGCGTAGTTCTTCCACAGCGGTTTCATGGTCTCGGCGTTGACCGGCTGCCCGGAATCGATCATGGCCTTGAAGTCGCGGAAATACTGCACGTACAGGTCCGGCGTGAACGTGTTCAGCATGACCGCGTTCTCGTCGCCGACGTTGGCGAACGTGTGCGGCGCCCCGGTCGGCACGATGACCCAGGTGCCCGGCCCGGCGTCATATTGGTCCTCGCCGACGGTGAACCGGAACGTCCCCGCCAGTACGTAGAAGCCCTCGTCGTGCTGGGCATGGCGGTGCTGCAATGGGCTCGGGGCGCCCGGCGGGATGGTGACCTCGGCGAACCCCAGCCGGTGGTCGGTGTGCTCGCCATTCTCCAGGATCCGGATCTGCTGAGCCCCGCTGCCGAGGATCTCGCCCTCACCGGGGCGGACGATGTTTACCTTCGCCACGACTTCTCCCATTGCTATTGCTTGCCTTGGTCACCACCATCCTGTTCCGGGTCGGCCGTGCGCGTCTTGGTCGTCTGCGCACGGTTGCTGGTTACCAGTGCGCGGGCGTTGTAGCCGTACGTCGTCTTGAAGAGCTTGCTGAAATGGGTGGGATCGGAGAACCCCCACCGGGCGGCCACGGCGGTGACCGTACGTCCGCCTACGGTCAGCTCGGCCCGGCAGCGCTCCAGGCGGCGACGCCGGATCAGAGCCGCGACGGTGAGCGGCTGGTCCTCGAACAGCTTGTGCAGCCGGCGTACGGAGATGTGGTGGGCGGCGGCGATGCTGGGCGGGGACAGGTCGGGATCGGCGAGCCGGGCCTCGATGTAGCCGGCGATCCGGTCCCGCAACCCGTCGTCCGAGGCCGGTTGTTCGTCGCCCAGCCGGGCCTCCAGTGCGACCGCGATCAGCTCGATGATCGCCGCCGCCGACCGCAGCGCCTCCGCCTCGCGGAACTCGTTCGCCGACCGCGCCGTCTCCCGGGCCAGCACGGACACGAGAGCGCCCGGACCGTGGCTACCGTCGATGCGTACGCCGATGAGCCGGTCAATTTGCGCGGGCCGGATCCGAAGCTCCCGGCGCGGTACCAGGATAGTGACGTGCGCCGCGGCGGTGCTCTCGAACCGGAGCGTACGCGTGGGATCGAGCAGCACCAGGTCGGCCGGCCCGAGTTCGGCGTCGCCACGCCCCTGCTCGATCCGCGTCCGGCCCCGGGTCATCACCTTGACCGCCAGGTTCTTGCCGTCGGAGGCGTCGCGCCCCCGCCCGATACAGGCGCTCTCGGGCGTGTCGAGAGAGACCAGCCGCAGCGGCCCGAGGTCGCGGGTGGCGACCCGGCCCCGGAAGCCGGCCCCGGCCAGCTTGTTGACCAGCGGCGGAAACCCGCTGGCGGCCAACTCGTCCTGGAACGTCTCAAGGTTGCCGATCACCGGTCAACGATAACGGCGACACTTCCGCTCGGACATGGTGTTCGGCTGGGGTTACAGCGGCGCCGGCCCGCATCTGCTTTACCAGGCTCTGGTAGTGCACGCCGGCTCGCTGCGCGACCTGCGCAACGAGTTGGCCTTGGATTCGAGTTTCCGCTTGGGCCGTGGCGTGCCGATCAGTCAACCAGGGGTGCCACCGTCGCCACGCCTGGACCGGAGGGCTATCTTTGCCCGTCATGACATCGATTGTGGTCGCCTGTCTCGTCGGGTTGGCTGTTGTGACGCTGCTCGCGGTGTGGCTGGTCAGCGTGTACAACAGGTTGGTCCGTATGCGCAATCAGGTCGATGCGTCTGGGTCGCAGATCGATGTGCAGCTCAAGCGGCGGCACGATCTGATCCCGAATCTCGTTGAGGCCGTCAAGGGCTACGCGGCGCATGAGCGTGGCACCCTCGAGGCCGTGGTGATCGCCCGCGGTGCGGCGATGGCTCATTCCGGCGGCGATGCCGGCCAGGCCGATGCCGAGGGCGCGCTGAGCCGGGCGCTGGGCCGGCTCATCGCGCTCGGCGAGGCCTACCCGCAACTGCGGGCGAACGAGAACTTCGCGGCGTTGCAGGCCGAGCTCGCCACTACCGAGGACAAGATCGCGTACTCGCGGCAGTTCGTGACGTACGCCGTGCAGCAGTACAACACGGCGATCGAGAGCTTTCCCGCCAATCTGATCGCAGGTGTGTTCGGCTTCCACCGGCGGGAGTTGTTCGCGGCGGTTGGCTCGGAACGTGGCCCGGTCGAAGTCAGTTTCTAGACCGATGCTCGAACTCATCATCGCCGTGGCCGCCGTAGGGCTTTGGCTGATCGCATACGGATCGTGCCGCATCGTCACCCGCCCGGTGGCGCCGCCGGTAGGACCGGCAACCATGGACCTTGGTCCGGAGCCGCCGGCGGTGGTCAGCATGTTGGTCAACGGCTGGTCGACGAGCGTCGACACGGCCGAGTCGACGGTCCTCGACCTGGCCGCGGCCGGCTACTACGAGCTGCGTCAGCCGGATGCCGACCCCTACCGGACCACCGTGCACCTGACCCGCAACCAGCCGAACCTGGGCGGTCTACGCCCGTACGAACGGCAGGTGCTGGAGCGCGTCCGTGGGCTCGCTGTCGACGGGGTGGTGCCGCTGACCGCGCTGGCCTTCCGCAACCGCAACGAGTCCAGGGCGTGGAACAGCCGGCTGCGTGCCGCCGTGGTCGCCGACGCGCGGGCGGCCGGGTTGTCGCAGCGCCGGTTCAGCCGGACGATGATGAAGGGGCTGTACTACGGCGTACTCGCGGTCGCCGTGTTGTGCGGCTGCCTGGCCGTGCACTACACCCATCATTTCACGGCGTTCGCCTGGTCCCTGATGTTGGCCGCCCTGCTCGTCGCCGTGGTGCAGCACACCGGGGAGCGGGGCACCCCGGCCGGGCTGGAGGCCGCCTCCCGCTGGCTGGGGGTGCAAACCTGGCTGCAACACCACGAGCAGTTCGCGGAACTGCCGCCCTCGGCAGTGGCGGTCTGGGACCGTTACCTGGCGTACGGCGCCGCCCTGGGCGTCACCCGGCAGGCCAGTGACGTGCTCGATCTCAAATTCGGCACCCAGCGCCGGCTGTGGTCGTCGTACCAAGGCGGCTGGCGCCAGATCCGGGTCCGCTACCCGCGGGGTCCCTGGTGTGGTAGCACCACCGGCACCCTGATCCTGCAGGCGGTGCTGTTCATGGTGGTCGGCTCGGTCGTCGCGGGCGTGACCGGTCGCGCGAGCGGGTACGCGCTACCCGGGTACGCGCTGATCGGTGCTGGCCTCTACGTGCTGATCCGTGCCCTGCTCGACCTGACGGGATCCAAGCAGGTCACCGGCGAAGTGCTCGCGTGCCGTCCCTGGCGGCAGCACAACGACCGCCCCCAACTCGACTACCTGGTGATCGACGACGGCACCGCGGACACGACCACGGCCTGGGGCCTGCCCGCCAGGCGGAGCGAGCGCTACGGCACCGGCGACATCGTGACGATCACCGCCCGGCCGTGGAGCAGACGGGTCATCACGGTGACCCGGCGAGCACCGGCGCAAGCCCGGCCGGTGGCCGCGGTCGCAGCCGAACAGGCCGGCCCGCCGCTTACGGACTTCTTCGGCGAGGTGCGCACGCCGGGCCCGCTTCCGCTGTCAGTCGATGACGTGGCACGGCTCGTCGGTCAGCCGGTACGCGCGGAGCGGCAGCTGCAGCGCGTTGACTTCCGTTCCGAGGCCGACAGCAGCCTGCTGCTACGCGCGGAATGGGGCGGCGGCACGGCCGGGCGGCTCGCGTGGCATGCGAACGGGCGCCGAGCAGCGACCCCGCTGCCGGGAGTCGGGGACGAGGCGTACGCCAGCGGTAACCGGGTAGTGATGCGGGTCGGCGACATCACGCTGGTGGTCGCCGCGCGCGGCCAAGGTCAGAGCGGGACGCCGCACCTGCCGTGGCTGCTCTCCCGCTGTGAAGTCGCCGGCCTGACGCTGCCCGAGTGAACAAGTTGGCCACATGTCGGATGCTTGTTGTGGCAAGGGTCGATATAGGACCCGGCGGCCGGGCGCCCGGGCCCCTTCACGACACCCACACAACTCCGAGGACGCTCGCGGGCCGGCCGCGAGCGCACCTGGTTCCCCTTCCGGTCGCCGGCATCATACTGACGCCCGTCGAGCGTCCGATGTGGACGGCCTGGCGTACCATCGCGTCGTGAATCGGCGGCGGATGTTGTGGGCGGCGGGGTCGGCCGTAGCGGTCGTCGCCGGGATCGTGGTGTACGCGGTGTGGCCCCGCGCCGACGGCCCCGCCGACGTCGTGCGCAACTACCTGGCCGCCATCCGCGCGAAGGACGTCGACCGCGCGCTGAGCGTCGCCGGCGCCACCCGCCCCGACGGCGCCGCGGGCGTCCTGCTCACCCCGGCCGCGATCGGCGACGACTGGCGGGCCGACGTCGGCGGCACCGACCGGTTCGGCGACGACGCGACCGCCGAAGTCGACGTGAACCTGACGGCGGCCCCGGGCGTCCCGGACGTGTGGCCGGGCGGTGACCGGTGGGCGCTCCGGCTCGCGCTGACCGAGCGCGACGGCCGGTGGCGGATCGACCAGCCCCTGGCCGAGCTGCACTTCATGACCGTCCCCGTGAGGTACCTCGAGGTCAACGGCGTCCGCGTCGACCGCTCTGGCGCGGACAAGGACGGCGGCCCTTCCTACCTGGCGTTTCCGGGCATGTACACCCTCTACCGCGACCCCGGCGACCTGGCGACGGTGGCGCCGAGCCGGATCGTCGCCTGGCCCGGCTCCGGCCCGACCCGCGTGCCGGCGGCGACGGTCACCGTCACCGGCCGCGGCACCGCGGCCTTCCAGCAGACCGTGAACGCTATGGTCGACCACTGCGTGGCCGTGGCGGCCCAGCCCGGCGGCGACTGCCGCTTCAGCAACGGCGACGGCCTGTACCGCCTGCGCGACTCGGTCGCCGACATCCACGACGTGAAGACCGCGGCGTGGACGCTGCGCCGCTATCCCGTGGTGAACCTGCCCGGCACCCTCGTCGCCGCCCCCGACGAGACCCCGCTCCTGGCCGGCCAGGTGGCGGTGCCGGGCGAGGTCGAGCTGACCGCCAGCGGCCCGGACCTGGACAGCCGGGCGGTGACGTTCACCCAGACCTGCCTGATCACGGACCTCGGCCTGCGGGCCGCGTTCGCCTTCGACGGCACGCTCACGACGTCGTGGTCGAGGCCGGTCCGCGCCCAGGACACCCCGCCCGGCCGCCAGTCGATCGCAGTGACCTGCACCGCGGTCTGACCGGCTGCGGCGGCCGCCCGGAACGGGCCGGGGCGGCCACGGATAGGCGTCAGCGGCCGAAGCAGCGCTCCAGCTCGCTCAGCCGGTAGTAGAAGCTGCCCCGGGCGATCGGGCGGCACGACGGCGGGAAGGCCGTCTCCCGCTCGTTGTAGAGCATCCGGACCAGGTAGACGTCGCCCCAGGCGTAGAGGTCCCACTGGATGTTCGCGGCCATCGGGCCACGTTCGCGCCGCGCCAGGGGTTGTTGAGGTAGGTGTACGGCTGGTCCGGGCGGGCCGGCTTCGTGCTGCCCGGCAGCTGCAGCAGCACGGCCAGCGGCTCCACCTCCTCGGCGTGCGTGAAGCGCAGTCGTCGGGTTCCGGTTTCCGCCGGAGGTGAGCCTCGTCGCCGGCACCAACACTGTCCGGGTCGCCGACACCACGGCCAACGGTCCGCCAAGCCTCGAACGCATCGACGTCGGCGGATCAAGATGCCGCTCCGGTCAATTCCGGTCAACGCCGTTCATTGGCCGGAGCGACAATTCTTAATGCCCACCTAAACGAGCGCAAAGGCAACCTTTAAAGTCGTCACCGTGCGTCATTATGGCCAGCCACTTGAGTAGGGGTCGGGCACTTTTCTGCTTGTTAGCATCCTGCTCCGATCGATGGTCGTAAAACACGTGACTCATTGACGTGCGGTGAAAGGACACCCTGTGAGAAAAGGACGCGTGGGCGGCTGGCTCCTGGCGTTCGCCGGAGTCTGCGCGATCGCCGCCGGCACCGTCTGGACTGCCCCGGACGCGGAGGCGTCCGGTCCGGTGGAGGGGCTCGACGTGTCGAGCCACCAGAACGATCGCGGGGCGATCAACTGGAGCAAGGTCAAGAGTGCCGGCGAGAGCTTCGTGTTCCTCAAGGCGAGCGAGGGCGTGAGCTACACCGACCCGCACTACTCCGCCAACAGCAGCGCAGCGAACTCGGCCGGGTTGCTGCGCGGCGCGTACCACTTCGCCCGCCCCGACTCCTCGGCCGGCGACGCCCTCGCCGAGGCCCGGCACTTCATCGACGTGACCGGCACCTCACTGACCGGCCAGCTGCCGCCGGTGCTCGACATCGAGGACAGCGGCGGGCTCTCCTCGAGCGCGCTCATCACCTGGACCAGGACGTTCCTGCGGGAGGTCGAGCGGCTCACCGGCCGGGTGCCGATCGTCTACACCGGCCCGTCGTTCTGGCAGAGCAAGATGGCCAACTCCAAGGATTTCAAGAACTACCCGCTGTGGCTGGCCCAGTACACCTCGGGGACCCCGACCATCCCCGGCGGCTGGTCGACGTACACCTTCTGGCAGAACACCAGCTCCTTCACGGTCTCCGGGATCACCGGCGGCGTCGACCACGACTTCTTCCACGGCACGCTCGCCCAGCTGCGGCAGCTCGCGGACGGCTCCGGTGGGGGCGCCACCAACCCGTACACCGCCACCGAGATCTGCGGCGGCGGCTACAAGGTCATCGACCAGGCCGCGCTCAGCTCGGCCGGCACCGTCTACCTGCTCTACGACGCCACCACCGGCGGCAACTGCGTGACCACGGTGAAAGCGACGAAGCTCGGCACCGCCTCGGCTACCTCCGCCTACCTCGAGGTCAAGGGGAAGGCCCGGAACACCGACAGCGGCTCGTACGCCTACTACGCCGGCCCCGTGCGCGCCTCCGCCGAGAACACGTGCGTGAAATGGGGCGGATCGGTGGACGGCAATGTATATGACAGCCCGTTCGAACACTGTGGGTGACAGGAGTAACGCATGCGCAAAAGAAGAATGCTGGTACTGACCGTGGCCGTCGGCGGCGTCGTCGCGATGACCTACGCCGGCATCGGGGTGGCCAACGCGGCGGGCGTACGACCGGCCTTCCAGCTGCCCTTCCCGTGCGGGCAGACCTGGAACGGCGACTCCGACAACAGCAGCGCACACCGCTCGTGGGAGATCGACTTCAACCGGGGCAGCACCGCCGACGCCGACTACGGCGACACGGTCGTCGCCTCGGCGGCGGGCACCGTGCTCACCTCGGCCAACCAGGGCTCCGCCAACGGCTACGGCAACCTGATCGTCATCGACCACGGCGGCGGCTGGCGCAGCTACTACGCCCACTTGAGCAAGCGCTCCGTGAGCCAGGGCGCCCACGTGGCGCAAGGCCAGAAGATCGGCGAGGTCGGCAACACCAGCAAGCCGGGCAACAACATCAGCCCGCACCTGCACTACGAGGTGCGCACTACCGACACCTCCTACCCGTCCAACATCCAGAGGGCGTACTTCAACGGCACGGTGTTCGGCTACCCGAACCAGACGCTGCGCTCCAACAACTCGTGCTCCGGCGGCTCGACCAACCCGTACACCGCCACCGAGATCTGCGGTGACGGCTACCAGGTCATCGACCAGGCCGCGTTGGGCACAGCCGGCCGGGTGTACCTGCTGTACAACGCCTCCAACGGCCGCAACTGCGTGACGACCGTGAAGCAGACCGGGATCGGCAGCGCCACCGGCACCACGACCGCCTACCTCGAGGTGAAGGGCAAGGCCCGGACGACCGACAGCGGGGCGTACGGCTACTACGCGGGCCCGGTGCGCGCCGCCGCCGAGAACACCTGCGTCAAGTGGGGCGGCGCGGTCGGCTCGAACTCCTACGACAGCCCCTCCGAACACTGCGGATAGCCCGCCCAGACCCGCGCGGCGGTGTGGCCTCCCTCCACACCGCCGCCGGTTCGCGCCCGACCAAAC
The DNA here is from genome assembly GCF_040648435.1 of Dactylosporangium sp. NPDC049140. Lineage (NCBI taxonomy): Bacteria > Bacillati > Actinomycetota > Actinomycetes > Micromonosporales > Micromonosporaceae > Dactylosporangium > Dactylosporangium sp. NPDC049140. The sequence continues at coordinate 51,214 of NZ_JBEZDS010000041.1, forward strand.
CGGCTCCCGCCAGCTCGCCGGTGCCCGACGCGACAATCGTCGAGATCGTCGATGACATCTTCATGCCACTGGTACGGCCCCGAACAGCTTGACGTCGCTGCACGCCGCAGGCACCATCCGTTTCGGCACCAGGTCGAGCAGCATTTGCGGGGGTGGTGGCATGGCACGTCTGGAAACGCCCGTCGATCCGTCGACCGGGCCGTTGCAGTCGTTCGCGTACGAACTGCGCAAGGTGCGGGCCGCCGCCGGAAACCCGACCTACCGCGCGCTGGCCAAGACCGCCGGTTACAGCGCGACCACGCTCTCGGAGGCCGCGCGAGGCGAGCGCCGGCCGACCCTGGACGTCGTGCTCGCGTACGTCGGCGCCTGCCACGGCGACGTCGAGCAGTGGCGGCGGCGGTGGCACGCGCTCGACGAGCCGCCGGATGCGACTGCGGACGTCGCACCGGAGGAGACCAACACCCCCAACGTGCGCCGCCGGGTGCTCGTGGCGGCCGCGGCGATCCTCCTCGCAACCGTGGTGGTGACCGTCGTCGCGAAGTGGCCCAGGCACCGGGTGGCGCCGCCCGTGGCCGCCGGCTGCCCGCAGCTGCCCGCCAAGCGGGCGTTCACCGGCGAGACCTACGGCACCGGCGTGGCGATCCGCGCCGGGGCATCCACGGACGCTGCCGTCGTGACCGACGTGCCTGCCCGCTGCACGCTGGGGTTCACCGGTTACTGCCGCGGGCAGAAGATGAAGGACGCCACCAGCGGTACCCCGGACGTGCGGTGGTTCATCCTGGGCGACGGCAACGTCGTGCCCTCGGCCGTGATCCACGGCAACCCGCCCGCGCAGCTGCGGCCGGCAAGCTGCCGTGGCGAACGCCCGGCGCCCCAGGCCGTCACGCTCGAGCTCAGCGCTGACGTTGCCAAGCCCGGCGCGATCCTGGCCCGGGCCACCGGCCGCGACGTGGACATCGTGGGCTTCGCGGCCCGCCACGCCGACCCGGGCAGCTCAGGCTCTCCGCAGTGGCAGCAGATCGCGTTGAGCGGCGGCGGCGAGTTCACCGGCACCTGGCGGCCGGGCGGCCCGGCCGCGAGCGGGCGGGTCACCATCGTCGCGGCCGCGTGCCTGGGCGGCGGCGGCCCGACGGACGTCGTGGACGCCAAGGCGACCTCGGATGGCACCCCGGAGGCGGCCACGCTCAGCCCGCAGGAACGCACCGCCGCCGCCCGCTCGGCGTGCCAGTACCCGGCCGGCACCGCCCCGAAGTGAACGTAAGCCCAGCTGGGCGGCCATGGCCAGGGCACCGAGGAGGCGCGTCGTCGACGAAGCTCGCGGTGGCCAGCTCCGGCGGAACGGTACCGACCGGCTGAACCGAGTGTGGCTACAGTGCGGGGGTGCTGCCGTCGCGTGCTGTCCGTCTCATCAGCGTCGCCGTCGCGCTGGCGGGTCCGGTCGTTGCTCCGGTCCCGTCGGGCGACGTCGATCTCGTACCCGCGCTGACGTCGACACCGTTCGGTGCGGTCGGCGGGCAGTTGGTCACGCACACGATCCTCGTGTCAGGCACTGGTGTGGGGAGTCTGACGGGGGTGCGGCTCACATTCACCACGACAGTCGGCCTCGATGGCGTCGCGGCGAGCGCCAGCCAAGGGCATTGCTCGGTCGTCGATGCGCTCACGGTGGTCTGTGAACTGGGAGTCGTGGACTTCCCGGACGCCGATACCGCACCGCCGAAGATAACGATCACCGGTACCGTCAAGCCGGGGGCCGCCCGCGGCGCCCTCGTGCAGAACCTCGTCGACGTCACGTCGGAACCGTCCGACGCCGACGTGTCCAACAACGCGGCGAGCAACGCGTACCTGATACCGGGCTTGAGTGGCAGCCCGACGAGCCGCCCCGGCGCCGCGCAGTCTTCGGACGCCGCACAGTCTTCGGACGGCGCGCGGCGAAGGCCGGGGTACCTGGTACCGGTGGCTGGCGCGGTGCTGGTGCTCGGCGCGCTGGCGGGCCTCATCCTGCTCCGGCGCCGCCATTCGTGACCGGTGTGTTACGGATCGGACGTCCAGACCGATACAGCAGGTAGACATTCATTGCGAGGAACCTGCTTCTGGGGCTCAGGATGAACCATCCAACGCGGTACATGAGTGCAGCGCTGTCGACAGCCGTGGTGGCCGTGGCGCTGGTCACGATGACAAGCACCACGGCGGGCGCCGGTCCGCTGCCCGGCTTACCGTCCGCGAGCGTTCGTCTGCCGGCGCTGCCGGGCCTGCCCTCGCTGCCCGTCCCGGGCGTGAGCCCACCTGCGCTGCCGCTACCCACCGGCAAGCCACCAGCGGCATCCCATCCTCGAACCGCCCCGCCGACCTCGTCGCCCGGTCCTCCCGGCTCGTCCGCCGCACCACCGGCCCAACTGTCCGCCGGGCCCACCTCGGGCGCCGCTGAGCCGGATGCCGTCAACGCGGCCGGCCCGGTGACCGCGGCCGCCGCCGGTGACATCATCGCCAACGACCCGGCCGCTGATCTGTACCCGCAGCCACCGGTCGACCCGGCCACGACTGCCCAGGCGCGTCTTGTCGCCCGGCTGAACGAGGTCCAGCATCGGGTCCAGTACCTGCGCAATGTGCTGATGCGCACGCGCGCCGATCTGGCGGTCGCGCAGGCGCAGCTCGACTCGGTCTCCTCGCTGATCATGCTGCTCACCGCACCGGTGAGCCTGGCCGCGCCGGCCGGCGCGGCCGCGCCGGCGACCGTATCGGCGCTGTCCGGCGGCGCGCTCGACGGCCCGCAGGGCCGGGTCGTCGCCCTGTCCGCGGCGATCGCTTCCGGCGAGGCGGAACTGGCGCGGAGCGAATCAGCGGCGCAGTCGCTGCAGCAGCAGGTCGACGACCGTGTCCGGGAAACGCTGACCGGCGATACACCCGTGCCGGCTGCCGCGACGACCTACGCCGGTGGCAAGCTTCGCCGACCGGTGCCAGGCCGGATCACCAGCCCGTTCGGCAATCGGCTCGACCCCTACTACCACGTCTGGCAGCTGCACGCCGGCATCGATATCGCGGCACCGGCAGGAACTTCAATCATCGCGGCCGCCGCCGGGCGGGTGACGCGAGCCGGTTGGTCTGGCGGCAACGGCAGGTACACCTGCATCGACCACGGCCTGGTCGACGGGCAGCGGGTCACCACCTGCTACGCCCACCAGCAAGCCATCCTGGTTCAACCCGGCCAGCAGGTCAGCGCCGGTCAGGTGATCGGTCAGGTCGGATCGACGGGCGCCTCGACCGGGCCGCACCTGCACTTCGAAGTACGCCTGGGCGGTCGCCCCGTTGACCCGATGCCCTGGATCTAGAGCCAGACCCAGGCCCGCCGGCACCTGTCCGAACTGCGGAACACCTGGATGGAACGCCCCGGCCTGGCGCCACCGTGACCCAGCTGCGCCACGCTGGTCGCAAGGTCGGCGCGCTGGTGCTGGACAATCAGCGCCAGCTGCGCGAGGTGCAATGGTCCGCCGGCGCGGGCGTCACCATGGCCGGCATCGCCTTCACCATGGAGGCGCCGGTACTCGCCGTGGCGTCAGGGTCGTCGCTGGACCGCAGCGCCATGGCCTCGTTCGTCGAGGCACTGATCCGTGACCCGCACGCCGGGTGGGCGTACAACTTCACGCCCTTCCTGCTTGCGACCCCTGCTGCCCGCTGAGGCGGACACTCCGCACACAACCTGGTGGCTCCGTCGATAATGACGGGCCACCAGCCGGCGTTGCGACACAGGAGTCCTCGACCGGCATTGACGTGCCGCGACCGGGCCCGCGCCCGCGCCCGCCGGAGGCTGGCCCGCGGACCAGCCGATTGGCGGAAGGGTAGTCCAGGCGCCGTTGCGTTGTGGGATCGGCGGACGCGGTTGACCCCAGCGAACGCCGACTTCGGAGGCAGCCACGGGCGACGAAGGGTCGACAGCTTCACCGGTCAACCGTGCCTCGATCATGCCAACGCTCAACGCAACTGTGAGTCAGGTGGCCCGTCAGCACCCAGAGCATCGCGAATGCGGCCGTCAATACCGCGACGGTGAGCGGACCCAGCACCCGTGCCGGCGGCAGCGCGAATCTTTCACTCCGGCCGGCAGGCTCGGCGACAGCGTTCACGCGCACAGGTTCCCATGAGGGCGCGCTCAGCACGCCAAGCCGGCTCAAACGCCACGTCCGGAACTGCTGTCCGGCCAGGCACGCACGAGCTATCAAGACAATCGATTGACATCAATCACGGCTTCCTCTATGACATTAATGACTGTAAATATCGTGAGCGATGTACTGGAGGGTCGGGTATGCGCAGCAACCGCTTTACGGAGGCCATCTGGGCGCTGTTCCGGATCGTGATCGGGCTGCTCTTCGCCCTGCACGGCGCGTCGACGGTGTTCGGAATCTTCGGCGGCAACCGGGGCAGCGGGCACGCCGCCGCGGTGGGCACCTGGCCCGGCTGGTACGCCGGCGTCATCCAGCTGGTGTGCGGGCTGCTCGTGCTGGTCGGCCTCCTGACCGTACCGGCGGCCGTGCTGGCCTCCGGGTCCATGGCGTACGCGTACTTCACCGTGCACCAGCCGCACGGGCTGCTGCCGCTGGAGAACGGCGGTGACGCCCCGGCCCTGTTCTGCTGGGCGTTCCTGGCCATCGCCGTGGTGGGCGCCGGGCCGTGGTCCGTCGACGGCCTGCGCCGTGCCCGCGGCACAGCAGCGGCGTATCCCGCGACCGACAGCGGGCCCACCGTCCAGGTGTGATGACGCGGGCAGCGGTGCTCATCCCGGCAACGGTGCCGACGAGTGCTCCGAGATCGACCGCTCGGTCGTGTCGGGTGCTCGACCAGGACGACTCGGCCGCCGCGATCGTCGGGGCGATCGTCCACATGGGACACGCCCTCGGCCTCGAGATCGTCGTCGAGGGCGTGGAGAAACGCGCGCAGGCCGACCTCCTGCGGCCTCGGGTGCGAGACCGCGTAGGCCGACCTCCTGCGGCCTCGGGTGCGAGACCGCGCAGGGCTTCCTCTTCGCCCAACCGCAGCCGATCACGGAGCCGTTTCACCTGCCGACCGCGTCATGACGGTGTGTCGTGGGTGAGTCTCCCGCCGGATCGAGGGAGAGCACGCGACGCGGCGGTCTTCGCGGCCGTCATAACACCGACAGTCACGGGTAACCGGCGGCGCTGCTGTACAGACTCACCCGCTATGAAGCTGACTCGAGTCCTCGTCGTCGCGGCCACCGTGGCGGCGGCAGTGGTGGTCGCGCCCCAGGCCGCGTTCGCCATTCCCTCCGGCACCGGCTGGTCCGGCTCCTGGGCGTACACCGGTGGCACGAGCATCCAGGTCACCCTGGACGTACCGGGCGCGAAGCTGGTCGCGAACGGCTGGGACGCGCTCGGTGTGCGGGCCTTCGTGCTGAACGTCACCGACACGGTGGCCGACGGCAAGTGCGCATACGTGAAGTGGACCGGGGCAGCGACAACCGAGCACTGGTCGTGCGGCAGCGGAACCACGGTGCAGGTCACCGGGCTGCCGAGCTCGACCAACGCCCTGACGGCCGTCCTGTGCCGGGACTCCACCGCGCATGACAACAAGACCAACTGCAACGTCATCGACGTGCCGTCGTCGTCCACCGACGAATTCATCCGTACGGAGGGCAACGGCGCGCACTGGAAGTACTACGACGGATACTCGGGCGAGGACTGGGGCGCCTGGATCACCATCGGCGACGTCAACTTCGACTACTTCGGATGGGACGACTCGCCGAGCGGGCAGCGCTTCATCGAGTCCTGGCTGACCCTCCTCGAGCCGACCTGCGGCTCGGGAACCTTACTCAACGCCACCCCGGCGTCGGCGCTGTCGCACTGCTCCGACTACAACACCATCGACGGCCTGCCCGACACGCACGTCACCGGGACGGTGTGGGGCACCGGCTGCACCTGGGCCTACCGGGGCTTCAACCCGCCCAAGCACTGCATCAAGATCCGCGTTCCCCAGCCGAGCTGATCCCTGCCGCGCCCCCGGCCGGTCAGCCACCCGCGGGCCGACCGGCCGGGGGCGCGGGCGAGACGCCCGGGATACCCGAAGGGCCCGGCGATGCCGCGTCCGGCTGCGTGCGGTCAGGCCAGGACCCGCACCGCAAGGACCGTGGTGTCGATCACGTCGACCGCCACCGCGTCGATCCGCGTCGCACGGTACCGGGTGTAGCCCCAGGCGCCGTCCGCGCCTGGAGTGACCACCACCAGGCGGGCGCCCAGGTCGAGCCACGCCTCGGCGACCTCGCCGTACTGCTGCCCGGGATTACAGCCACGCCAGGTCGTCGAGACTGACCTTGACGATGTCGCTGATGGCGACAAGGCCCTCGACCCGTTGGCGAACTCGCACCGGGTCGCCCATCAGCGACGGTCGGCAGTTCGGGTCGTAGGTGATCGTCGCGGTCCGGGAGGCCGTGTTGATCAGGGCGTCGATGCTGAGCGAACACGGCTACGTGCTTGCCGGTGCTGCCACGTCGGTGCGGTCCGGTGTGGTAACGGGTCGATGCCCGCCCTGGTGCAGGATCTTCCAGACCGTGCTGGCGGCGATCTGGTAGCCCAGCCGAGCCAGTTCGCCTTGCACGCGGCGATGGCCCCACGTCGAGTTTTCCGCAGCCAGGCGCAGTACCAGCGCGCGATCCGATCGACTGATGGCCGCCCGGGGCGGGCGTGTGGGTAGGTCCAGTGCCGTGCGATCAATTGCCGGTGCCAACGCAGGAGTGTGGCCGGGGTGACGAAGAACGCCGACCACTGCGGTTGGAGGCCAGGAGATGCCCGACACCGCGGCAGACCTCGCCGCCGCACTGGTCGTCGTTCCTCCCTGCTCAGCCGCCGGCAGGTGGTATCCGCGGTTGTTGAGCACGATGCGGTAGAGCCCCTTGCCGGCCGTGACATACAGGACGTTCGCCTCATGGCCGGTGCCGAACACCGCTCTCGTGGGAAGCAGGTTGCCGGTCGGGATGCGGGCCAACTCGTGCCCCTGCGGGTCGTACACACGGATGCCCGGCCCCTGCGTGTCGCGCACCGCGACGTACACGTTGCCATCGACGTCAGCGGAGAGGCCGTCAGCACCGAAATGCGGAAGGTAGTTGACCAGCGCCCGACGCTCTCCGACGGTGCCGTCGGCGTGCAGCGGGTACGCCCAGAGCGTCATCTGCAGGGGTGGGACACTGGCCTGCTCTTCCGGAGTGAGCCTGTGCGCGTCGAGAATCCCGGTGTTGAAGTCGGTGACGTACAGCGTCCGCTGGTCGGGCGACACGAGCACGCCGTTGGGCTTGGTGACGTTGACAATGATCCGGTGGATTGAGCCGTCGGGGTCGATGCGGTAGACGCCTTCGACGGGCTGGTCAACCGTCTCGGGTCCCTCGTACCGCGGGTCGGTGAAGTAGACACGGCCCCGCTGGTCGATGCTCACGCCGTTGGGGGAGTTCAGCGGGCGTCCTTGGTACTGGCCGGCAAGCATGACGCTCTTCCCGGTGCGCATGTCGGTCCTCGTGACCCGCCTGCCCCCGTAGTCCGCCGACTCGGCCACGACAAGGTTGCCGTCGGTGTCGAAATCCAGGCCGTTGGCCTGGCCGCTGGGAGAGCGGAAGACTGTCGTATGCCTGTCGGCTGCGTTGTATCTGAAGATGACGCCGGTCTCCGGGTGGCTCCGCGCATCACGGCAACGGTCGGTAGGCGTAAGGTCGGTGAAGAACACGTTGCCCTCACGGTCGGCTGCCGCATCGGCGGTGAGGACACAGCCGCCGTCGAAGACCGTGGTCAGGCGAGCGCCAGCGCGAATGATGCGGGGATCACCGGTCGGCGGCGGGAAGTTCTCCTCACCGGCCGCGGTGCGTGTTCCGGTCGTGCTCGCGGTGCCTTCCACCACACCGGGCGCGGTCGACGATGTCACCGGGAAGAACACGACGATCGCGGTGACCCACGCTGGCAGGCCACCCAGGAACCGCATACCTGCCCGAATGCGCACTCTGGGGTCTCCCACACCACCGACGGCGGGCGGCCCGTGACATCACCGCGCGCCGTCCTTCGGCATCAACCAACGCTACCCCGACCGAGGATCATCGAATACCGCCCGGTCATGGGCTGAGGGGTGGCAAGGCAGGCTGTCCTTCGGCTCGGGTCGGGGAGGTCAGCTGCCCTTGACCGGTACCTTGATCTGCATGAACGACCCGGCTTCCGGAGGGCTCACCAGTCGCATCGCTCCGCCCATCGCCTCGACACGGTCCATCAGGTCGGTCAGGTTCGAGCCGTCGGGGTCGGAGTCACCGATGCCGTCGCCGCGTACCGTCACATCCAGGAAGCCCTCGCACGACGCGACGCAGACGTCGACGACACTGGCCTTCGTGTGCTTGGCCACGTACGCCAACGCCTCACAGACGAGGTAGTACACACTGACCTCGACCGAGTGCGGGAGCCTCCCGCCGACCCTCAGATCGAGCTGCACCGGTATCGGTGAGCGGCGAGCCAACGCCTGGATCGCCGGCCGCAGGCCCTTGCCGGCAATGGTCGCCGGATAGACACCCCGGTGAATCTCCCGGAGACTCTCCGTCGCCTCAACCAGCCCCTGAGCGATCTTGGCAAGATCGTCGGCGAGCTCGGCACGCTCGGGCGGAACCGAAGCACGCGCCAGGCCCAGCGACAGACCCAGCCCGGCCAGCCGCTGCTGCACCCCATCCTGCAGGTCACGCTCGATACGGCACTTGACCTCGTCGAGAGCGGCGAACATCTGCGCCTTCGCCGCGGAACGCTCCAGCGTCCGGGCCAACTGCACCCGCGACCGGACCTCGAGTTTGACAAAGACCCGGCGAAGGCACGACTGGACGGTCGACGCCGACAGCCCCAGCCGCTGCGCCACCACACGATTGGTCAACCCCTCAGCCACAAGCTCGGCCACCGCACGCTCCACCGCGGTCAGGCTCACCAGCCCCGACGGCGGCATCGCCTCGCCCACGACCGGGCCAGACGACACCGGCCGCAGCCAGACCAGCACACCGGCCACCCGGTCGCGGTCCCCGACCGGCTTCCACCGAATACCGAGCGAGGAACCGTCGACCAAGCACAGCACCCGGGCAGCCGGCGCCCCGCCAGTGAGCACCGGGGCGATCAGATCCCACAGGCGCTCCCGGTCCGCGCTGTGCAACAACCTCGCCGCCGCCGGATTGGCCAGCGTCGTGGTCGGGCTGAGCAGGATCAGCGGACCCTGCGCTCTGCGCTGGGCCGTCGCGAACTCCTCCCGCAACGCGTGTTCGGTCGCCGAACAGTCCGCACGCAACCGCTGCTCGATATCCCGCGCGGCACGCTTGGCCAGCCCCAGCATCAGCGGATTGCCACGCTCGACAGCGACCGCCAGATCGACCACACCGACGATCGTCCCGTCCGGACCCATGATCGGACAACCCGCACACGCCCAGCCGGTCAGCGCCTCCGCGAAATGCTCAGTGCCGATCACCGTCGAAGGCCGGGCACTCGCGATCGCGGTACCGATCCCGTTCGTGCCGACCAGCGCCTCGCCGTATCCGAAGCCCGGAGCCAGGTCGATCCGGTCGAGCACCCGCACGACAGCCGGCTCGTCCTCCCGGCGCGCGACGACCCGGCCCTGCTCGTCCGATGCCAACACACCGATCCCGGTACCTTCGACATCATGTGCCAACTGGGCCAGCACGGGCTCCGCCGCCCACGTCAAACGCGCCGCCGGATCGAAATCCGGCTGATACGGCGCCGTGAACGTGTCCGGATGTAGCCCCACACGCAAACTTCGCTCCCACGACGAAGCTATCTCCCCGCGCGCCGCCCGAGGGTGCTCATGGCGATGCACCAGACGTTCCAGATCCGCACGCAGATCGTTCGCCGAGGCTCGGGAGACCATGACATGTTCCTTAAAGGCTCTTCCTCGACTTTACGCTTGGGGTTCAGGCAGGCCCGGGCCGCCCGCTCCACTTCGCCCTTGCCGCGTATCGGGCACCCGGCGTTCGGCTGAATGGCGCAATGACTTCAGAACGATAATGCAGACGGCGCTGATCACCGTACCGACCGTGATGGCCAGCACGTAGAGCACTGGCTTGCCGATGAGGCCGATGACCCAGATTCCGCCGTGCGGTGCCCAGGAGGTCGCGCGTCGAGGCACCACGACGTTCTTGTCCGCCTGCCGGCCACGCTGACGGTTGGGGCCGCCGTCCTGCCACAAGACGCGCAGATCGACCTCGACCTCGGGCCATGGCGGGCCGGTCGAGCTGCGAGCCAACCGCCAGCTCTGGCAGGACGTCCGCGACGCGAAGGAGATGCTGTCCCGGTCGGCCACGACGAGCATCCACCTGCCGCTGCTGGAGACCGACGTGCCGCTGGGCCGCGAGCAGCTCGAGGAGCTGGCCCGGCCGGTGCTCGACCGGACGGTCGCGGCCACCCGGACCGCCCTGCGGGTGTCCGGCATCGGCCCGGACAAGCTCGCGAGCGTGTTCCTGGTCGGCGGGTCGAGCCGGATCCCGCTCGCTGCGACGCTGCTGCACCGCGCACTGGGCATCGCACCGACCGCCTTCGAGCAGCCCGAGCTGGCGGTGGCCGGCACGCCCCGGCCGTCGCCGCACCCGCCACCGGCCCCGTCACCGGCCCGGCCACTGCCCCCGTCACCGGTCCGGTCACCGTGGTCCCGCCGGTGCCCGCATCTTCGCCCGTGTCGGCAAGCCCCGCCGCGCCGGTGTCGCCGGGGCCCGTCTCGCCGGTGGCCGCGCCCGTCTCCCGGGAACCGGGCAGTTCGGCGCCGACCGGACCCCGCCGTCGGCCTTCCCGACGGTCCCGCCCGCGGCCCACTACGCCCCGCCCCCGGCGGCCCCGGTAGCAGGGCCGCCACCGCGCTCGGCGGCCCGTGGACGGCGGGCCGCTATCGCGATCGTCGCGGTCGTGGCGGTGCTCGGGGTGGCGGGAACCGTCGCGATCCTGGCGCGGGGCATCGGCAACAGCAAAGCCCCCAGCGTCCCGTGCAGCAACCCGGCGATCGCCTTCATCGGCCCGCTGACCGGCAGCCAATCCGAGCAGGGCACGGCCGCGAAGGAGGCAGTGCGGGTGGCGGTCGAGGAGTACGGCACGGCCCATCCCGGCTGCCGTGTCGAGCTGAAGCCCGTCGACACACAGAGCGCGGCCGGGTCCGCCGCTGTCAACCTCGCCGCCGGCGAGCTCGACGCCCACGTGCTCGGCGTCGTCGGCCCGATCTTCACCGAGGACGTCCTCGCCGCGGGGCCGAAGCTGGAAGAGGCCCAGGTGCCGTTCATCACCCCGAGCGCGAGCCGCACCGAGCTGTCCGGGCACAACTGGCAGATGTTCCACCGCTCGATCGCGACCAACAGGAGCGTGGCCGCCGCCGCCGTCAAGTACCTCGGCGAGCAGCAGCACAAACAGTCGATCTACGTCGTGACCGACCAGGGGGCCGCCGGAAAGGACCTGCGCGCCACCGCCCTCGCCCCGGCCGGGGCGTACCTCGCCGGCAGTTTCGAGTTCCCCACGGGCTACAACTTCGCCACGCTCGCCACTACCATCGCCGGCAGCAAGGCCGAGGCGGTGTTCTTCAGCGGGCAGCTCGCCGACGGGGTCGCGTTCGTCAACTCGGTGCGCAAGGCGGGCTTCGCCGGCCCGATCGTCGCCAACGGAGACCTGTTCGACCGGACCTTCGCCAGCGGCGTGGCCGCCACCAAGGGCGACATCTTCCTGGCATGCACCTGCCTACCCGCGCCCGACGGCAACTTCCGCGACAAGATGCAGCTTTCGCCCGGCACCGGTCCCGAGTGGTACATCGCCAGCTCCTACGACAGCGCGAACTTCCTGCTCGACGCGGTCGGCAAGGGCGCCACCACTCGCCGGCAGGTCGCCGACTACCTCGCCGCGAAGACCTACCACGGCATCCTCGGCGAGTACCGGTTCACCAGCACGGGCGAGCTGTCCGGCGCATCCGTTGCCGTCTTCAGCGTCGGCGCGGGCAGCTTCGCATACAAGATGAACCTCCCAGTCTGACGGAGATCCCGCGGCGGCGCCGGACGGAGCAGGCCCGGTTTTCGGCAGTGGCAAGGTGCCGCCGGCGTCTGGCTTCACCTGGCGACGGGACAACGCGACCGGAGCGACCCCGCTATGCTCCGCGGGAGCGCTCCCAAGGAGGCCTTCATGCGCCGAGTCGCGGTACTTTGCCTGACCCTGATGCTCACCGCCTGCTCGGGTGGCTCCCCCGACCCGGCGCCGCCGTCGGAGGGCCCGAAGGCCGGGTCTCATTGCGCCGACGCCGCGGACCGCGGCAAGCGGGTCGGGTTCGCCACCCCGGCAGGCACCCACCTGGCGGGCGTCGAGCTCGGGACCGGCTCGAAGGGCGTCGTGCTCGCTCACCAGAACGGCTCGAACCTGTGCGAGTGGCTGCCGTTCGGCCAGCGCCTCGCCGCCCTCGGGTACCGGGTGCTCGCGTTCGACTTCGGCGGCGACGGCGACTCCGGCCCGCACCAGGGCGACGACCGCCTGGACGACGACGTGGCGGCCGCGGCCACCCACCTGCGCGCGAGCGGGGTCGCCGACGTGGTGTTGATGGGCGCCTCGAAGGGCGCGGCCGCGTCGCTCGCCGCCGCCGTCACGCTGACCCCCAAGCCGGTGGCGGTCGTGTCGCTGTCGGCGCCGGCGGTGTTCGGCGGCGTCTCGGCCGAGGACGCGGTGCCGCGCCTCGCGTCGCCGGTACTCTTTCTGGCCGCCGAGAACGACCACCCGTTCGCCGACGCCGCGCAGCAGTTCGATGCGGCTGCGCCGAAGGCGGTACCGCATCAGGTCTTCATCGCCATCGGCGCCGAGCACGGGACCGGTCTGCTGGCCGGAGGTCAGGGGACGAAGGTCACCGAGCTGATCGAGGCATTCCTCAAGCAGCACGCGCCGGCGTGACGACCAGACTGCTGCACGGCAGTCTGGCGCGCCCGGCGGCCGGTAGGGCTGATCGCCGCGACGGCGATCGCGGCCGCCACCGGCTCCCACAGACCCCGGTGAGCGCAACCGTGCCTGCGGCGGTGCCCACGCGCCGCCGCAGGTGGGATCCCACGCCCCGGCGAGCGATCCATGGCGACACGACAATACGACGCCGCCCGGACGGGACATGCTGGGACCCAAAGCGCGAGACGGTTGCCGCTGGATGAATTTGGACGCGGCCAGCCGATCACCCACGGAGCACCCTGTGGGCTGTCTTTACTTCGCTTCAGTGTTGGCCTGGACTTCTATGCGGCTCGTTCGTACTCGTTGACGAGGCCGCCGAGGATCGGTCGGCGTTTGATCCGCTCCTGAGTCAGATCGACCGTTGGGCGTTCAGATCGTGGCTGTCGCAGATCCAGGGCGCAATGAGGTCTCCATCCGTTGTAGTGCCGGGCGTAGCCGGCCAAGGTTCGGCGGAGGTGCTGCCCGCTGAAGATCAGCATCCGGTCGGTGACCTCCGTCCTGATGGTGCGTACGAATCGTTCGGCGTGGGCGTTTGCGCGGGGACACCGGGGTGGAATCTTGACGACGGTGGTCCCGGCATCGCGAGGGTGGTGTCGAAGACGGTGGTGAACTGTCCGGCCCGGTCGCGGATGAGGATCGTGAACTGGCTGGCGCGTTCGCCCAGCTCCATGAGCAGGTTGCGGATCTGCTGAACGGTTCACGGTCCGTCCGGGTTGGTGGTGATCCCGAGGATGTGTACGCAGCGGCTGCCGACCTCCATCACCAACACGTACCACCGGCGCAGCGTGACCGCACAGTCGACGTGGAAGAAGTCGCAGCTCAGCGTGGTCGATGCCCTGGGTGTGCAGGAATCGCCGCCAGGTGGTGTGATCGCGGCGGGTCGGTGCTGACGGGATCCCGGCTCGCTGCAGGACCCTGGGGATCGTGGACGCGTCGACCGGGTGGCCCAGCGCCAGGAGTTCGCCTCGGATCCGCTGATATCCCCAGCGAACGGATCCAGAGGTCGAACTGCCGCAGACCTACTTCACCGAGTACCTCCTCGACGTCATCGCAAACGGTGTCGACGGAGACAGTGATGGGCTGCGCCTTGACGTACTCTTCACCGAAGCCCAGGCGGCCCTGGAAAGCGCACGCAAGCCCGTGCCCACCAGCAGTGCACGCCATCGTGCCCCAGGTCGGCGGCGAAGGTGGCGCGCAGGTTCGCCGCGGCGCCCGGCCCGGCGACCTGATCGAGTCCCAGCATCGCCGCGCCGACGATCGGGGGCAGGTCGAGGATGTGGACGCGGGCCTTGGGCAGTTCGCGGGCCAGGCCGGCGTGCAGGGCCGCGGTCAGGATCGGGTCGCGGGCCCGCATCAGCCCTCCGCCCAGGACGACGTCGATAGTCTCGTCGGTCGGTCCGAGGCGTCCGGCGGCGACCGCCGCCATGCCGACCACCTCCTCCGCCATCCTCGTGACCAGGCTGTGCGCGACCGCGTCGCCGGCCGCGGCCGCCGCGAACAACACGTAGGTCAGACCATGGACCCGGGCGGGCGGGATCCGTCCGAAGTGGATGCCGATGGCGGCGTCGTGCACCGTGGCGGTCGTGAAGTGGTCCGCGACCGCCGTTGCCAGGGACGTCTGCGGCCCGCGGCCGTCCTCGGCGCGGCCGGCCCACCACAGCACCTCCTTGGACAGGTCGTCGCCGCCGCCCCAGTCGCCGGTCAGCCGGCCGAGGGCGGGGAACCGGGCCACCCGCCCGTCGGCCGCGACGCCGACGCAGTTGATTCCGGCGCCGCAGGTCACCGCCACGCCACAGCCGTCCGGGGAACCGGCCCGCAGGACGGCGAAGGTGTCGTTGACGACGCGGCTCGTACCGCTCCAGCCGCGTGCCCGTACGGCGGCGCCCAAGCTCTGCTCCTCCTCGGGCAGGTCCGCGCCGGCCAGGCACGCGAGCGTGTGGTGGGCGACGGCGGTACCGGGCCGCCACCGGTCGGCCGGTCCCGCCTGGTCGGCGGCGGCCGCGACCAACCCGTCCAGCACCGCGAAGGCCTGGTCGAGCCCGATCTGCTGGGCGTTCGAGCCGGGCCCGGTGGCGCGGCCGAGCACGGCTCCGTCGAACGCGATCAGAGCGACGTCGGTCTTGCTGTTACCGCCGTCGATGGCGAGCACGGCCGCCTGGGGCGAGGCGTTCACGAGGCCGCCCTGGCCCACGGCAGGTGGTCCGTGTTGTTCGCCAACAGCCGGGTGGTCAGGGCGTCGGCGATGTCGGTCTGCCCGACGAGTGGATGGGCGAGCAGAGCGTCGAACACCCGCTCGCGGCCGCCGTGCAGCGCCGCGTCCACCGCCAGTTCCTCGTACGCGGCGACGTGCGCGATGAGGCCCTGGTACAGGTGGTGGACCGGTTCGACCGGCTCCGCGTGCGCGCCGTCGGCGCCGACCCGGGCCGGTACCTCGATCACCGCTTCGTCCGGCAGGAACGGCAGTGTCCCGCGGTTGCGCACGTTGACGACCTGGATTTCGCGGGTGTCGTTGACGAGGGAGGCGACGAGACGCAGCGCGGCGTCCGAGTAGTGGGCGCCGCCGCGCTGTTCGAGCAGGGCGGGGACGTACCGCCACTGCGGGTCCGCGTAGCGGCTCAGCAGTTCCCGTTCGAGATCCGTCACCTTCTCGGCGCGGGTCTGCGGGTCGGTGCGCTGCGTCTTCAGCACGGCGTCGTGGCGGTAGAAGTAGCGCAGGTAGTACGACGGCACCACGCCGAGCCGGCGCATCAGGTCGAGCGGGATCCCGGCGTCGGTGGCGAGTTCCTCGCCGTGGTCGGCGAGGATTTTCGGCAGCACGTCGATGCCGTCCAGGCGGACCGCGCGCTCCCAGGTCAGGTGATTGAGTCCGATATGGTCCAGGGAGACCCGGTCGGGGTCCACCCCGAGGGTCTTCGCGAAACGACGCTGGAAACCGATGGCGACGTTGCACAGGCCGACCGCACGGTGCCCCTCGTCGAGCAGCGCCCGGGTCACGATGCCCACCGGGTTGGTGAAGTCGACGATCCACGCGGAGTCCAGCGCGCGTTCCCGGACCCGCCGCGCGATGTCGAGCACGACCGGGACGGTGCGCAGCGCCTTCGCCAGGCCACCCGCACCGGTGGTCTCCTGGCCGATGCAGCCGCACTCCTGCGGCCAGCTCTCGTCGCCGCGCCGGGCGGCCTGCCCGCCGACGCGCAACTGCAACAGCACCGCCGTCGCGCCGTCAACCGCGGCGTCGACGTCCGACGTCCAGCTCACCTCGGTGGTGTGGCCGCGCTCGGCCATGATCCGGGCCGACACCCCGCCGACCGCGGCGAGCCGATCCGTATCCGGGTCCACGAGCACGATCTGCTCGACCGGCAGGTCGTCGCGCATCCGCGCGACCCCGTCGATCAGCTCCGGCGTGTAGGTCGAGCCACCGCCGATCACCGCGATTTTCATGGGGTTCCTGTTCCTGAGGGGACGATGGGTGCTGAGGTGCGGACCCGTGCGTCAGACCGCGACCACGGTCGGCTGCACGAGGTGGCAGGCGACGGACCGGTCGGGTCCGAGGACACGGGTCAGTGGGGTCTCCCGGTGACACAGCTCGACGGCCGACGCACAGCGTCGACGGAACCGGCAGCCCGCTGCCGGGTCGACGACGCTCGGCGGTTCGGCGAGGTCGCCGGCCGCCGCGAGGTCCAACGGCGCTCGGGGGTCGGGCACCGCGGACAGCAGCAGCCGGGTGTAAGGGTGCCGCGGGTCGGCCAGCACGGTCTCGGTCGGGCCGGACTCGACGATGTGCCCGGCGTACATGATGACGATCCGGTCGGCGACGTAGCGCGCGCCGGCGATGTCGTGCGTGATGTAGAGGAACGACACGCCTTCGTCCGCGCGCAGCCGGGCCATCAGGTTGAGCAGTTCGATCCGGATCGAGACGTCCAACATGGACACCGGCTCGTCGGCCAGGATGAGCGTGGGCCGGTGGGCCAGCGCCTGTGCGAATCCGATCCGCTGCCGCTGGCCCCCGCTCAGTTCGTGCGGGTAGCGGCTCAGGATCTCCGGGGCGGGGACGAGGCCGACGGCCTCCACGACCCGCTCGGCCTCGCCCCGCCGCGCCGCCGCGTTCTTGAGGTCGGGGCGGTGCAGGCCGATGCCGCGCATGATCCCGTGCGAGACGCGGTAGGCGGGGTTGAGCGAGCTGAACGGGTCCTGGAACACCATCGGCACGTCGCCGCGGTAGGCCTGCCGGTCGCGCCACGAACGCGGTCGGGACAACGGTTCGCCCTGGTAGTAGATCTCACCCCCGGTCGGCTTGTACACGCCGGCGAGCAGACGCGCGACCGTGCTCTTGCCGCTTCCGCTCTCACCGGCCAGCGCGACGATCTCCCCGCGAGAGATGGACAGGTCCGCGTCGTCGACGGCGTGCAACGCCTTGCGGGCGAAGCCACGGCCGATCGGGAAGTGCTTGGTGAGTCCGCGGGTCTCCAACAGCGGTACGCCACCCGCTGTCGGCGTCTCGATGGTCACGCCAGCTCCTTCCCCGCGGTGGCGGGTTCGTGCCGAAGACACCGTGCGTGCGCGCCGGCGATCGGGTACAGCTCGGGTTCCTGGTCGGCGCACCGCGCCATGACCTCGGGGCAGCGCGGGGCGAAGCGGCAGCCGTGCCCGGGTTCGGCCAGATCCGGCGGCGAGCCGGGGATGCCGAGGAGTTCGACGCGCGGCCCGTGGATCGACGGGAAGGCGTTGAGCAGGCCCCGGCTGTACGGGTGGGCGGGGCGGTCGAAGGCGGACCGGGTGTCGCCGACCTCGACGATCTGGCCCGCGTACATCACCATCAGCCGGTCGGAGAAGTGGCTGACCAGCGACATGTCGTGGGTGACGAACAGGACCGCGAAGCCGAGTTGCCGTTGCAGTTCCTTGATCTGCGCCATCAGCGATCGCTGGGCGACCACGTCCAGGGCGGAGGTCGGCTCGTCCATGATGATCAGGTCGGGAGTGAACAGCAGGGCCATCGCGATCATCGCGCGCTGCCGCATCCCGCCGGAGAGTTGGTGCGGGTAGCTGCCCAGGTGCACCGGGTCGATGCCGACCAGGCGCATCACCTCGGCGCAGCGCGTCTCGTTCTCGGTCTTCGAGCGGCGTCCGTGGGCGATGAGCGCATCGGAGAACTGCGCGCGGATGGTGGTGATCGGGTTCAGTGCGTTCATGGCGCTCTGCATGACCACCGCAAAGTCACGCCAACGCAGGACGTTGAGTCGTCGTTCGGCCATGGTGAGCAGGTTCTCGCCGTGGAACAGCACGGATCCGCCGGTGATCCCGGCCGGGTGGCTCAGCAGTCGGGCGACGGCGAACAGCATGGTCGACTTCCCGCAGCCGGATTCGCCGACGACACCGAGGAACTCGCCACGGTGCACGTCGAAGGTGAGCCGGTCCGCGGCGCGTGCGGCTCCCCGCGAGGTCTGGTAGTCGACCGTGAGGTCGCGGACCTCAAGGATGGGCGCGCTTGACACGAAGCCTCCTAACTGGACGAGGCGCGGGATTGGACAGCTCGTCGAAGGCGTAGTTGACCAGGGCGAGGGCCGCACCGAGCAGCGCGACGCACAGCCCGGGGGCGATCGACCACCACGGCAGGCCGCTGACCAGAGCGCCCTGGTTCTGCGACCAGTACAACATCGATCCCCAGCTGTCCGAAGAGGTGTTGCCCAGACCGAGGAACTGCAGGCCTGCGGCGGCGAGTACGGCGTACAGGGCGGCGCCGAGGAAGTTCGCGAGGATCAGCGAACTCATCGTCGGCAGCACCTCCGCCACGATGATGTAGGAGCGCCGCTCGCCGCGTACGCGTGCGGATTCGAGGAAGTCCCGATTGCGCAGGGAAAGGGTCTGTGCGCGCAACTGGCGGGCCCCGTAGGCCCAGCCGGTCAGCACCAGCACGCCGACCAGAACCCAGAAGCTGCCGGACCCGACGTAGGCAGCGAGCACGACGACCAACGGGAACGTCGGGATGACCAGGAAGATGTCGGTGATCAGGGACAGCACGTCGTCGGCGATCCCGCCGAGGTAGGCGGCGGAGACGCCGACCGCCACGGACAGCACGGTGGCGATCAGTCCGGCGGTCATCGCGATCAGCAGCGATTGGCGCGTGCCGTACACCAGCTGGGCGAAGATGTCCTGGCCCAGGCCTGTGGTGCCGAGCCAGTGCTGCGCACCCGGATGCAGCCGCGGCACGAAGGCGATCGCGTCGGGGTCGTCGATGCCGCCTTCGAGGGCCGTGACCGCGTGCGGGATGACCGCCGTGACGGTGAAGACGAACAGGATGACCACGCCGGCCAGCGCCTTGGGGTTGGTGCGGACCGCGGTCACCAGGCCGCCGCCGCGCCGCCGGCCGGGCGCGCGCCGCAGCGGCGGCTGGGGGTTCTCACTCATCGGACCTAGCCTTTCGCCCGTGCGCGCGGATCGAGCCAGAACGTCGCGAAGTCGCAGATCAGCACGGCGACCAGGACCGCCACGGTGTAGAGCATGAAGAGCGCGCCCATCAACGGGTAGTCCGCACTCACCGTGCTGTTGTAGAAGAGGTAGCCGAGGCCCTGATAGCTGAACACGTACTCGACCAGAATCGCCCCGGTCAGCACGTAGCCGAGCGACATCGCCAGGCCCGAGAGGTTGGGCAGGAAGGCGTTGCGGGCCGCGTAGCCGAGCATGACCCGCCGGTTGGACAGACCCTTGGCCCGCGCCATCCGCACGTAGTCCTCCGCGAGCGTGGTGATCATGTTGTTGCGCATGGTCAGGATCCAGCCGCCGATCGCGGTGATCACGATGGTGGCGGCCGGCAGCACGGCGTGCCGCAGGACGCTCACGCCGAAGTCCACGTTCGGGCCGGGGACGCTGCCCTCGCCGTAGTCGAAGTCGTTGGGCAGGAAGCCGTTCATCGAGACGTTGAAGACGAGGATCAGCATCAGCGCGACCCAGAAGTACGGCAGCGCGGAGGTGACCACGAAGACCGGCGGCAGCACCGCATCGAGCTTGCTGCCGCGCTTCCAGCCCGCGACGATGCCGATGAGCGTGCCGACCCCGAACGCCAGCACCGTCGCGACCCCGACCAGGCCCAGCGTCCACGGCAGGGCCTGGGCGATCAGGGTGGTCACCGGCTTGCCGAGCGACGAGCCGATGGACACCCCCCAGTTGCCGGTGACCATGTTGTGCAGATATTCGGTGTACTGCTCGGACAGGCTCTGGCCCGACTTGTACCCGAACGAGGCCAGCAGCCGGTCGGTCGCCTCCGGGGACAAGCGGCCCTTGGTGCGTTCGCGCAGCGCGGCGGCTGGGCTGCCCGGCATCAGCCGCGGAAGCAGGAAATTGATGGTCAGGGCCGCCCAGAGGGTGAGCGCGAAGAAACCCAGGCGGCGCAACAGGTATCTCACGGGTACCGGCTCCTCGTGCTCGCCCTCATGGACGGACTCCTTGCCTGCTGGGGTCGCGGTTCAGTGCTGGGCCGACTTGGAGTACAGGTGGAGCAGAACCTGCTCGATGTCCGGGACGTTGAAGGGCGCGGCCTGCGCGTAGGGATTGTCCGCGGTCGGCCAGCCGCCGAGATCCTGGGTGTTGTACTCGTACCAGTTCACCGATTCGGTGGTGGGGATGACCGGCACGTCGGCGAGCATCGCCGCCTCGATCTTCTTGATGATGGCCACCCGCTGCGTCTCGTCCGCGGCGGGGTACTGGTCGAGGAGGGCGTCGACCGAGGGGTTGTCGTAGCGTTCGAAGTTCGACGCGGCATCCGATCCCAGCGGCGCGGAGTTCTTCGAGTGGAGCATCTCGCGCAGTTCGGTGTACGGCGTCGGCCCGCCGTTCTGCCCCGAGTACGCCAGGTCGAAGTCGCCCTTGTACAGCCGGTCGTTGTAGGTCTGCCCGGCGAGGTCGGACACCGTCAGGTTGATCCCGATCGGCTTGAGCTGCTGCTTGATCACCGCGAGCGAGGCGTCCCAGTCGGTGTAGCCGGTGACCGTGATGACGGCGAGGTTCAGCGGGTGCGCGGGCGAGTAGCCCGCCGAGGCCATCAGCGACGTGGCCTTCGCGACGTCGGGCTTCGTGTATCCGGAGGCGGTCGCTGCGGCGTCGTCGTAGTAGCTCTGGAACGTGGGCAGCACGATGCCGGTCTGGTTGGCGGCGGGCTGGTAGCCGCTCTCGCCGATCTGGGAGACCTGGTTGCGGTCCAGCGCCAGCGCGATCGCCCGACGCACCGTGGGATTGCTCGTCGCGGTGTGCGAGGGGGCCAGGTTGGGGTACAGCGCGACGTTCGTGATCGGGGCGAACCAGTAATGGTTGTTCGGGCTGCGCCGGGTGTAGAAGTTGTCGATGTCGGGGATGTACTGGCCGCCCCACTGCGCCTTTCCGCTGGCGAGATCCAGGTTGGCCGGGTTGTTGTCGAGGTACGCGGGATAGTGGACGGTCTGGATGTAGGGCTTGCCGGGCTGCCAGTACGTGGGGTTCGCGGTGTACGTGATCTCATTGGGCGAGCACGGGTTGACGGCGAACGGGCCGGTGCCGACGGGGGCGGTGTCGTCCCAGGTGGCGGGGTCGGCCGCGGCGGCGCCGGTGGACCAGATGTGTTGCGGTACGACGGTGACCCGGCCGGCGAAGCTGTAGAAGTACGGCTCCGCGGGCGCGTTGAAGGTCAGCGTGGCCTGGTTGCCGTCGGAGGTCGCGCTGAGCAGTCCAGCGCCGGTCCACAGCGAGTACAGGTCGGTTGCCGGGGCCTTCTTCATCAGGTTGAAGGTGAACGCGACGTCCGCCGCGCTGAAGGGCTGGCCGTCGCTCCACTTCACCCCGTCGCGTACGGTGAAGGTGATCGATTTCTTGTCGCCGGACCATTTGTAGGACTGCGCCAGCATCGGAGTCTCGGCGGCGTTCTTGATCGCGTTGACGTAGACCAGGGGCTCGTACACGATGCCGTTCGCCAGGCCGTTGACCGCGGGGTTGAACGGGTTGAACTGGCAGGTCCAGGTCTGACCGGACTCGTTGGCGATGGTGACCGATCCGCCCTTCTTGTGCGTCGTCGCGAAGTCGTCGACAGACCCGGAACCGCCCGAGGCCGGTCCGGTGGCACTGCCGCCGCTGCACGCGGCGGTCAGTGTGGTCGCCGCTACGATCGCGGCCAGCTTCGTTAACGTCGTCATGGTTGTCCTCGCTGTCGCCGACCTTGGGGGCCGCCCGGCCGTGAAACGGCACGTCGCGGCCCGGGTGGTGGGGGATGCGTAGCCCGTGCCCGCCGCCGCTCGACGGTTCGCGCCGCGACGGCGGGTGCGCCTATGTTTGTACCAGTGGTCAGAAAAGTGACCGACCATCGCTGCTAGACTTACCAATTATTGACCACTGGTGCGCTGGTGCCACAACGTACGGTACGGTCCAGGGTTCGTCAAGGACGGGTGGAGATGTGAGCGACCAAGAGCCGGAGTACACGGTGTCGTCGACCAAACGCGACCGGGTGCGCGCCCATTTGCTCGATCTCATCGAAGAGGTCGCGCCCGGCTTGTCCATCCCGTCCGAACGCCAGTTGTGCGAGCAACTGGGTGTGTCCCGACCGACGCTGCGCGCCGTCGTCGACGAACTCGTCCGCGACGGCGCACTGGTCCGCCAGCACGGCAAGGGGGTGTTCGTCGCCCGGGCGAAGATCGCCCAGAGCCTCGCGCACCTGGCCGGGGCCGGCAGCCACATCCTGGCCTCGGTCGACGGCGTGTGGGCGAGCCGCACCCTGGCCTTCGAGGTCGTGCCGGCCGGCGCCCGGGTGGCCCGGCGGCTGCACCTGGCTCCGCACGACGAGATCGTGCGGGTGCACCGGATCCGCCTGGTCGACGGCGAACCGGTGTGCATGGAGACGGTGCACCTGCCGCGGCGTTTCGTCGCCGACCTGGCCGCCGAGGACCTCGACGGTGTCTCCCTGTACGCCCTGCTGCGGCGGCGGTTCGGGCTGCGCCTGGCGCGGGCGGTCCAGGTCATCGAGCCGACCGTCGCCGACGAGCAGGAGGCGGCGCTGCTGGAGGTTCCCGCGTACTCGCCGGCGCTGCTCTTCGAACGCACCACCCACGATGCCCGTGGCCATGCGGTCGAGTTCACCCGCTCGATCTACCGCGGCGACCGCTATCGGATCGTGTCGACCCTCGAACTCGACGCCGACGCACGCCCGGGCCAGCAGAGCGTGCTGGCCGGACAGTGGTCGTCGCGCTCGTCGGGGCGGGCGACCGGCCTCGACGGTGTGTTGAACCGCGACCCGGGCTGGAGCGTCGAGGACGGGGAACCCGTGCACATTGACAACCCTTGACGACTGGTATTTACCAGTACATGATGCCGGACATGACTGATACGTCCAGACCGCTCCGCGTTGGTGTGATCGCCACCGCGTTGCTCTCGCTGGCCACACTCGGGGTGGTCGTGGCCATGACCTCGGCAGCGGGTCCCGCCTCGGCGGCGTCCGCGCTCGCCGTGACCGGCTACGCCGAATCCGGCGGTGCCACCACCGCGGCCGAGATCGACGCCAGCGCGGCCGCGATGACAACCGTCGGCGTCGACGGCATCAACATCAACTCCGCCGGGAACAGCGCGCCGGCGCCCGACTCGACGACCATCACCCTGATGAACAAGGCGCACGCGGACAACCTCCGTGCGGAGTTCCTGGTCGGCAACTACTCCGCCTCCCTCGGCGACTTCGACCCGACCGCACTCGACAAACTGCTGAGCTCCAGCAGCAACATCAGCAAACTGGTCACCTCGCTGGTGAGTGACGTGAACTCGCAGGGCTGGGACGGCGTCACCGTCGACTTCGAGTTGATCCCGAGCAACGACAAACAGGGCCTGGTCAATTTCGTCAAGGCATTGAAGGCTGCGCTGCCGGCCGGGAAGACCGTCTCGGTCGACGTCACCGCGTTCACCAACGCCGCCGACTACCCGGCGAACGGATACGACCTGGCCGCGCTGGGCAATGCGGCCGACCGGATCGTGCTGATGGCCTACGACGAGCACGGCCCGACGTGGAACGGTGTCGGCCCGATCGGCGGGCTGCCCTGGCAGGAATCGTGCCTGAAGCTGCTGCTCGCGAACGTCCCGGCGGCCAAGGTGGACCTCGGCGTGGCCGGCTACGGCTACACCTGGCCGACCAGCGGAACCGGCGTCCAGGTCACCGACGCGCAGGCCCGGCAGATGGTGCAGCGCGACGGGTCGACCGCGACCTGGGACAGCACCCAGGGCGAATGGACGGTGACGTTGAAGAACGGCACGGTCATGTGGTGGTCGGACGCGAAATCGTGGCCCCTGCGGGTGACACTCGCGCAGAAGTACAGCCTGCACGGTATGGCGCTCTGGGCGCTGGACATCTCCGACCCGATCCCGGTCACCTCGCAGACCAACGACTTCTCGATCGCTGCGAGTCCGAGTGCGGCCACGGTCACGGCCGGCAGCTCGGCGACCTCGACGATCTCGGCCGCGGTGACGTCGGGCAGCGCGCAAACGGTGGCGTTGACGTCGTCCGGCGCGCCCGCCGGCGTGACGGTGTCGTTCGCACCCACCTCGATAGGCACGGGCTCGTCGTCGACGATGACGATCGCGACGTCGTCGTCGGTTGCGTCCGGCACGTACCCGATCACCGTGACCGGGACGGCCGCGTCCGGTCAGCACACCACGACGTACACGCTGACGGTCGGCGGAACCGGTGGTACATCGACGGCCTATGAGGCAGAGGCGTCGTCGAGCACGCTGGCCGGCGGTGCTGCGATCGTCACCTGCTCGGCCTGCTCGGGCGGTGCCCGCGTCGGCTACCTCGGCGGCACCGGCACGTTGAAAATGCAGAACATCACCGTGGCCGCCGCCGGCACCTACACGGTCACGGTCGCCTACACCAACGGCACCACCAGCAGCCTGAAGATCATGTTGAGCGTCAACGGCGGCACCGCGGTCACCCTCACCGGCGCGCCGACCGCGAACTGGAACACCCCGGCCACCGCCACGGTCACCCTCACCCTCGCCGCCGGCAGCAACAGCATCCTGTTCAGCAACGCCCGCGCGACCGGCGACGTACCGGACATCGACAAGATCACGGTCCCGGCCAACTACAAGTAACGGGTCACCTCCGCGCCCGGCTGGCACGTAGCAGGTCCGCGTACCAGGGCGTGCCTGATGCGCCGCCAGCCGGGCTCTGGGCATCAACACCGGTCAGGTCTGACCACAAGCGACAGTGGTCCGGGAGTCACCGATGTCGACGCTGACAAGACCTGCTGCTACGACCGCCCAACCCACCACCGCAGGTCGTCGACCTCAACGCCGCTCGAGTCCGACGACGCCCGATCCTAGGCGGATTGATCAACGAATACTCGCAGGCAGCGCAGCCAAACCGGATTTACGAGCCCACACGCGGCGTGCGCAGGTTCGTCGACGCGGCATCGCCGTACGGATCGCCCGCAAGAAGGTCAAGTCCTCACAACGCCTGGGCCGCCACCGCTGGGTCATCGAGCACACGATGTCGTGCCAGCCAGGGCAGGATCCGGCAGAACACGAGGAACGCCAGCCGTACCGACACCGTTCTTGTCCGGGTCGGCGATCGGCGGAGGCGATGGACGCGCTAACAGACTCCTGCGGCTCGTGCGGCTGCCGGAGCGCCGAATGACGTCCGGATCCGAGTTGATCGCGGTCATGGGCGTGATGTCGTCATCGCGCCAACGACGCAGCACGAGTCGTGGAGTTTCGCGACTCGTCATCGGCCTATCCTTCATGATCCGCGCCGTCGCCTGTCGGCTCGCAATGCGGGGTACGGTTACGCTGTCTGCGAATATTCGCTGCTGTGGGCGGATCTGCCGAGGGCGGATGATGTTGTCGCCGCGGCCGGCCACCGGCCAGTGTCGTGTCATGACCGAGGAATCAAAGGTTCCGCTGTTCGATGTACGCACCCGCCGCGAGCTGTATCAGCAGCGCGTCGTGGTGCTGGACGGGCCGCTCGACGACGACAACGGCACCCTGCTCGCGACCCAGTTGATCGCGTTGGCGGCGGAGGACGCCTCCACCGACATCGCATTCTGGATCCACTCGCCCGGCGGGTCGGTACCGTCGATGCTCGCGATCCGTGACGTGATGAAGCTCGTCCCCTGCGACGTGTCGACCCTCGCGCTGGGCATCGCCTGCAGCGCCGGCCAGTTCCTGCTGTCGGCCGGAACTAGCGGCAAGCGCCGGGCCATGCCCCACGCCCGTGTCCTGATGCACCAGGGCTCGGCGGGCATCGCGGGCACGGCTGTCGACATCGAGCTGCAGGCCGGCGACCTGCGCCACACCCGGGACACGGTGCTGGGCCTGATCGCCGAGGACACCGGGCAACCCGTGGAACGGGTCTTCGAGGACTCCCTGCGCGACCGCTGGTACACCGCCGCGGAAGCGATGGAGTACGGATTCATCGACAACATCGTCGGCAGTTTCGACGAGATCGCCCCACGGTCGCGTCGGTACTTCGGACTCGGCGTCCAGCCGGAAGGAGCGGCGTGAGCATGAGCACGTACACGATCCCGAACATCATCACCCAGCATCCCCGCGGCGAGCGCATCATGGACGTCTACTCGCACCTGCTCAGCGAGCGGATCGTGTATCTGGGCACGCCCATCGATGCCGGCGTGGCGAACGCGCTCGTCGCCCAGTTGCTGTTCCTGGAGGCGGACAATCCCGAGCGGGAGGTACGGCTGTACATCAACTGCGAGGGTGGCGACCCGAGCGCGATGCTCGGCATCTACGACACGTTGCGCTATATCCGCCCTCCGATCGCTACGACCTGCATCGGCCAGGCGATCGGCGTCGGCGCCGTCCTGCTCGCGGCGGGCTCGCCCGGCATGCGATCGGCACTACCGCACGCCCGCGTCGTGCTCCACCAGCCGGCCGCGCAGGGTCGCGGTCCGATCCCGGACCTCATCCTGCAGGCCGACGAGGTCGTACGGGTCCGGACGGACATCGAACGGATCCTGTCCCGACACACCGGTCAGGAGGTCGCCGCACTCCGCGCTGACACCGACCGCGACCGCGTCTTCACCGCCCGGGCGGCGCAGGAGTACGGACTCATCGACCAGGTGATCGAGGATCGCGCACGCACCGAGTAGGCCGGGCGGCCGGCGGGGTTCGCACCCGCCGGCTCCTCAGGCGGCCAGCGCGTACGCCGCCCGGCACCGCGGGCCGGACGCCGCCATGCACCGGATGGTGCGCAGCCGCTCGGCCACTCCGCTCGTCAGGTCGATCAGCGTCGTGTCCAACGCACCGGCGACTGCGGCGATCATTTCGCTCGATGGTTCCTTGACGCCGCGCTCCATCTCCGAGAGGTACTGCGGGGACACGCCGGCGCGGGTGGCCGTGTCGATCAGCGTCTGCCCTCGCTCGTGACGCAGCCACCGCAGCTGTTCTCCGAGAACATGACGCCACAACGGCTCCCGGGCGCGCTGGCCGGAACGAGGGAAATGCGTCGATGGTGCCTCATCAGGGCCGGCACGATCGGGCGAAGTTGCGGCAGGCATGCCTCATACTATGGTGACGAAGACGCCCGCCCCGGCTCTGTTCGCGCGCAGCGAAGGGCGGGTCGACCGACCCGGTGGGTCCACCGGCCGCGCTGCTCGGGAACGACGAGCACGGCGCTGCCGGTCGGCACACATCCAACCCGGGCGGCGCGGCCGCGTCACCTCAGCGGCCAGATCGTCCGGCGCGGCCAGGCGGTTTCGTCGCAGCAGATCCGCTATGGCACCGCGCCATTGCTCCCCGGTCCCCGTGACGCGTGTTCAGCGTCACCGGCGTGCCGTTCGACCCGGCCGTCGCCGAAGGTGAGCAGACCGTCGAGCGCAACAGCCGCTCGCTGACCCCGGTCTCGCGGCGAGGTCGCCGATCCGCACGTACACCTCCGGGGCTTGACCTTCACACCGATGTGAAAGATTACCGTCGCGGGGTAACGAACCGGCGCAACAAAAGGTGCGGCAACCGGACTACGACCCGGACGTCGTGATACCGCTCGACCGCGCGATACGCAAGCGACGAGTCCTCCACGGCCTGATCAACGAGTACCGCCGAGCAGCCTGACCACAGCGGAAAACGACCAGCTCACAGCCAATGCACGGAAATTGGCACGGCACAGGGGTTCCGCTCGCTGCGAACGGCGTGAAGATCATGCTGTTACCGGAACGTTGGTGGTTCTTTCCCGACAAGCCGGACATTTTGCCGCCATGCGTTGCTTGTCACCCAGGACCAGTGGTGTGCGCCACGCCCCCTTGACCGGCGCAAGAAAGGGAACGCGGCGGGGCTACGAGCCGTGGCCAGCGTGGCCGTCGTGGGCGGTCGCGCTGACCGTGCACGCGGCGTCCGGGGGGTTGGCGCGCACGACGATCAGGGCGCGGCCCGTCACCGTGGCGCCGGGTGCGACCCGGTTGACCAGGCCGACGCCGGAGCCGAGCGGGCTGCCGGCCGCGGTCACCGTGAGCTCCACCTTGTAGGCGTGCTCCACGCGGTCCCCGTTGACGACCGTGTAGGTGACGTTGGCCGAGCCCGCGTTCTGCAGGTCGCAGGAGGCGACGCGGGCGGTCACGCGCTGCGGGCCGACCGGAGTGCTGGCCGGCGTCAGCACCACCGCGAGCACCCCGACCCCCACGAGGACCGGGATCTCGGCCAACAGCGGGGTCAGACGGGCCGGAAGCCTAGGCATGCTTGAACACCACCGTCGCCATCAGCCAGACCGTCGACGCGCCCGTGGTCGCGCTGGCCGCCGGGGTGCCGCCGGCGCCGACCACGGTGTCCTCGACGAGCATGTCCATGTTGCCGTTCGGGGACAGGTTCACCCGCGTCGTGTAGCCCGGGTCCCCGGTCAACGTATTACCGAAGCCCGAGTCGGCGTAGAACCCGATCGCCAGCTCGCCGTCGCCGGTGACGGCCGGGGTGGCGGCCGGCTTCACCACCTGCTGGCTGGTGGTGGTGCCGGTGCCGGTCGCCTGCTGGTCGACGGCACCGGCGCCGGCGGCGGCCGACAGGCCGGAGTACTCGGCCACCGCGATCCCGACGTCGGCCGACGCGCTGACGTTCGCCGTAATGGTGGGCTTGGTGCCACCGGTCGCCACCACGGCGGTCCACACGCTGACCTGCGTGTGATCGGACGCGGTGAACGAGGTGAGCTTCGTGAAGACGTCACCGGCGCTGTCGGTGACCGTGCTGACCGTCGCCGACCCGGAACTCCACACGCCGACCTCGACGACCAGCCGGTTGTTGGTCGTCGCGTTGGCCGGCAGGGTGACGGCCAGGCTGGTCTTGCCGGCGCCCTGGGCCGATACCTGCTGGACGAAGGCCGGCGCGGTCACGTTCGTCGGGGTCACCGGGGTGGAGGCGGCGGAGTCCGGTGAGGTACCGACCGCGTTCGTCGCCGACACCTTGAAGGTGTACGCGGTGCCGTTGGTCAGCCCGGTCACGGCCGCCGTCGGCGCCGTCACCGTCACCGGGGTCTGCGCGGTGCTGCCGATGTAGGGCGTCACCGTGTAGGACGTGATGGCGCTGCCCCCGTTGGCCGGTGCCGACCAGCTCACGGTCGCCGAAGCGTTGCCGGCGGTGGCGGTCACCCCGCTCGGCGCGGCCGGGGCGGTCGGCGGTCCGGCCGTGCCCGGCTTGAACACGAGCGTGCCGAGCAGCCAGGTCGTGCTCGCCCCGGCGCCGACCGCCGCGTTGGGCTTGGCGCCGGCCGCGACGACCTGGTCCTCGGTGAGCAGGTCCATGTTGCCGTTGGGTGAGACGTTGCCGCGCACGGTCCAGCCGCTGCCGGGGGTGAGCGGATGGTTGAAGCCCGAGTCGCCGTAGAAGCCGATCGCCAGCTCGTTGCCGGTCGCGGTGGCCGCGGTCGCGCCTGACTGAACCGTCGCGGCACCCGACGTGGTGCCCGAGTTGGTGGCCGCGACATCGACCACGCTGGTATCGGCCACAGCGGATAGTCCGCTGTACTCCATCGCGACGACGCCGACGTCGGCGGTGCTGGACGCGCGGGCGGTGATGACCGGTGCCTGCCCTCCCCCGCCGGTGACCGGCGCGGTCCAGACGCTCAGCTCGGTGTTGTCGCCGGCCTTCCAGTGCGCCACTTCGGTGAACGGGTCTCCGGCCGAGTCGGTCACCCCGCTGGTCGTCGCGCCGGTGCTGCTCCACGTGCCGACCTCGACGACGAGCCGGTTGCCCGGGCCGAGGTTCGCCGGCAGGGTGACCGACTGCGTGCCGGCCGTGCCCTGGGCGCCGGTCTGCTGCACGAACGTCGGGGTGGTCACCGTGCCCGGCGTCACCGCGTTGGAAGCGGCCGAGGCGGGCGACGTCCCGATCGCGTTCGTCGCCGTCACCTTGAAGGTGTACGCGGTGCCGTTGGTCAGCCCGGTCACGGTCGCGGTCGTGGCCGGCGGGTTGCCGGTCACCGTCATCGGGGTCTGCGCGGTAGTGCCGACGTATGGCGTGACGGTGTATCCGGTGACCGGACTGCCGCTGTTCGGTGGCGCGGTCCACCGCACTGTCGTGAACCCGTCGCCGGCCGTGGCGCTCACCCCGGTCGGCGCCGCGGGCGCGGTCGGCGCCTGGGACAGCTGCACCATCGAGGCGACCGACGGCACGCCCTTGTCGTTGACGATGAACAGCATGTAGTAGCCGGGCGGCGCGAGCGCCGAACTGGCCGGTGCCTGCACCGACAGCGTGGAGCCGTTGGCGGTGAAGCTCAGCGGCACGAAGTGCTGGTTCATGTCCATCTGGTGGGTGTCGGCGCCCAGCGAGACGAGGTTCACCGAGCTGATGCTTGCCGCGTCGGGGGTCGACACCGTGATGCTGCCGCCGTAGGACGCGCCCGCCGACGCCGAGGTGATCGTCGGCCGCGCTCCGGTGGACAGGTACGGCGGGGAGTAGTACTGCGCCGAGTACTGTCCCGCGTTACCCTGCCCGAACGGGTGACCGCCGCCCGCGACGAGCACCCGGCCGTCCGGCATGAGCAGCGCGGTCGAGTGGTAGTTGCGGGCCGCCGCCATCGAGGCGCCGGTCGTCCACGCCTGCGTGGCCGGGTCCCAGATCTCGGTCGACAGCACGCCCGAGGTGACGATGCCCTGGTTGGTGTCGGTGTTGCCGCCGACCGCGAGCACCTTGCCGTCGGCCAGCATCGTCAGCGTGTGATACACGCGGGCCGAGCTCATCGGCGCCGCCGCCGTCCAGGTCGGGCCGGCCGAGGTGAGGTCGATGGTGGCGGCCGTGTTGAACGCCGGCCCCGCCGCGTTGACGTTGGCGCCGCCGCCGGTGTACAGCACCTTGCCCGGCCGGTACATCACCGAGGATCCATTGTGGACGCCGCTGGTCCCGCCGATCTGGGTCCAGGTCTGCGCGTTGACGTCGAGCAGGAACGAGTTGTCCTCGTCCGGGCCGATCGCGAAGACCTTCCCGCTGGGCAGCAGGTAGGAGAACGGGTACTCGGTCTCGTGGATCTGCGGGGTGGACACGCTGGACAGCAGGGTCCAGGTGTTGGTCGACGGGTCGTACACCTCGGGCGTGTCGGCCCAGTGTGCCGACGTGGTGTCGTTGCCGCTGAGCGCCACGTACCGGCCGTCGGCCAGTTCGGTCACCGTCGGGTACCAGCGCGGGAAGTGCATGTCGGCGACGCGCGACCAGTTGTTGGTGGCCGGGTCGAAGATGTTCGTGTCGACAATGCCGAGCTTGCCGGTGGTCAGGCCGCCGTAGCCGCCGACGACGAGCACCCGGCCGTCGGGCAGGGAGGCCCCGCCGTCGCAGAAGACACTCGTCGGCGCGTTGACGGTGGTGAACGTGCTCGGCGTCGACGGGTTCCAGATGACCGACGGCTGCGGCTGCTGCCAGCCGTCCCAGGCGACCACGTTGCCGTTGTAGAGCAGCGTGTTGGACAGCGCGACGATCGGCCAGGTCTGCAGGCTCGACCAGGAGCCGCCGGGTGAGGAGCCGGGGGTGACCGCGTTGGAGGCCGCCGAGGCGGGCCCGCTGCCGACCGCGTTGGTGGCGGTGACCGTGAACGTGTAGGCGGTGCCGTTGGTCAGCCCGGACACCGTCGCGGTCGTCGCCGGCGGGTTGCCGGTGACGGTCGTGGTGGCCTGCGCCGTCGTTCCCACGTACGGCGTGACGGTGTAGCCGGTGACCGGGCTGCCGCCGTTGGCGGGCGCGTTCCAGGTGACCGTGGCAACGCGGTCGCCCGCGGTGGCGGTCACGCCGCTGGGCGCCGACGGCGCGGTGGGCGGGCTGCCGGAGCGCAGCACGAGCACCGCCATCAGCCAGGTGGTGCTGGCGCCGGTGCCGACCGTCGCCGAGACGGTCGAGCCGGCGGACACCACCTTGTCCTCGGCCAGCAGCTCCATGTCGCTGTTCGGTGACAGGTTGGCCCGCTGGGAGAACCCGCTGCCGGCGGTCAGGGAGGCGCTGAAGCCCGAGTCGGCGTAGAACCCGAGCGCCAGCTCACCGTTGGCGCCCGTGGCGCCCGTGGTTCCCGAGCTGACGCTGCCCGCACTCGAGGTGGTACCGGCGGTGTGGGCCTGCTGGTCCAGCACCGTCGCGTCGGTGACGGTGGACAGTCCCGAGTACTCCAACGCCAGTACCCCCACATCGGCCGACGACGTGGGCTTGGCCGTGATGGTGGGCCTCGTGCCGCCCGTCGCCACGACGGCGGTCCACACGCTCATCTCCGTGTGGTCGGCCGCGGTGAAGCTGAGCAGCTTGATGAACGTGTCGCCGGCGTCGTCGGTGACCGTGCTGATCGTGGCGCTCTTCGAGTTCCACACCCCGACCTCGACGATGAGGCGGTTGCCGGCGACCGTGCTGGACGGCAGCGTGACGGCGCGGGTGCTACCGAGCCCGTGCGCCGTTGCCTGCTGGACGAAGCTGGGCGTGGCGGCGGCGTAGCTGGACGTGCCGGCCGTCACGCCGGCGGCGGTCACCCCCACGCATACCGCGCCAATCGCCACCTTCCGGGACAACGACCGCATGCCTACTCCTGCATCCGACGAGGGCGAGCCCCCCACACAGTGTGAGGACGGTGCAGTGTCCCCACACTGTGATTCACGCCGGACCGGTGAGCAACATTCACGACAGTGCCAGGTCCCGGTTTTGCACGTTCGGCTGACCGACGCTCCTCCTCGCGTCGGGTCAGATGCCCGCGGCGACCGGGCGGCCGGTGCCTCGGCCCGTCGGGGAGTGGCTCAGCTGCCAGGCGCGCGACGACCCTTATCGCCCCGCACGGCGGGACGATCGTGGACGAGTACTTCGACGCAGGCCGCTCTCGCGCGTTGCCATGGCAGCGTCGGCTCGACGCCGAGCGGCTGTTTGACGCGTTGCGTGGTCCAGGCCGAGGGTTCGACGATGTGGTGATCGGTGAGCCGCACCGTGCTTTCTACGGCAACCAATTCGGGTTGACGTTGCCGTTGTTCGAGCATTTCCGGGCGCGGCTGTGGGTGCCGGAGGTCGGCGGTCCGATCGATCCGCAGGACGAGGCGCATGGATGAGGTGCACCAGGGGGACGGAAGCGGGTCATGGCAACCGCGGTGTAGCTTTCGCCGTGGGTACCCGAAACAGCCAACTCGAAGGACGAACGTGAGCACGAGCGGAACCTCTTTGCCCAACGCGCGAACCGCCGACCCCGGCGACGCGCCGCCGATCAAGTGGGGCATCATCGCGCCTGGATGGATTGCGGGTCAGTTCGCCAACGCCGTCCATCGGCACTCGAAGTCCAGGGTTGTCGCTGTCGGCTCCAGCTCGGCGGATCGCGCCCAGGAGTTCGCCGCGCGTCACGGAGTCGGACGCGCGTACGGCTCCTACGAGGCACTCGTCGCCGATCACGACATCGATGCCGTTTACGTCGCGTCGCCGCACAGCCATCATTTCGAGCAGGCCCGCTTGGCGCTGCTCGGCGGCAAGCCGGTCCTCGTCGAGAAGGCTTTCACGCAGAACGCGTCGCAGGCGTCGGAACTCATCGAGCTGGCCCGCACCTCGGGCGCGCTGCTGATGGAGGCCATGTGGAGTCGCTTCCTGCCGCACTACGACATCGTGCGTCAGCTGCTTGCTGACGGCGCACTCGGCGAGGTGCAGACGGTGATCAGCGACCATGGCCAGTACTTCGAGATCGAGCCGACGCACCGGCTGCTCAACCCTGCGTTGGCCGGCGGCGCGCTGCTCGATCTCGGGATCTACCCCGCCTCGTTCACGTCCTTCGTCCTCGGCGCGCCCGACGAGATTCAGGCCACAGGCACCATGACGACGACCGGCGTTGATGCCCAGGTCTCCGCGGTGCTGCGGACCGGGCGCGCGCACGGCGTCATCTCCACGACCCAGACCGCGGCCTCACCGACCACAGCAAGCATCTCCGGCACCGCCGGTCGGATCGAGATCGCTGGCCCGTTCTATCAGCCGCAACCCGTGCGCTTTACCGATCTGACCGGCAACACGCGGGAGACCGCACCAGCGTCCGTCGCCGGTCACGAGGGCCTCGTCTACCAGGCAGCGCACTTCGCGGAGCTGCTGACCGCGGGATCAACCGAGTCGCCGCTGCTTCCCCTCGGCGAAACTCTGTCCATCATGCAGACCCTCGATGAGATCCGACGTCAGATCGGGCTCGCCTACCCCAACGAGTAGCGCACCACAGTTCGGTCGAAGGCA
The DNA here is from genome assembly GCF_040648435.1 of Dactylosporangium sp. NPDC049140. Lineage (NCBI taxonomy): Bacteria > Bacillati > Actinomycetota > Actinomycetes > Micromonosporales > Micromonosporaceae > Dactylosporangium > Dactylosporangium sp. NPDC049140. The sequence goes on from NZ_JBEZDS010000041.1 coordinate 85,815, forward strand.
GCGGCGGGACCGCGCCGCGCGTTCACGCCTTGTCGACCAGGACCCGGTCCGGGCGGGTTCGGCCGGTCGCCGTCGGTCGTCGCCTCGCCCGAGGCGATCTGGGTGTCGCCAATGCTGTCCGCGTCCGCGGAGGGCGCCGAGGCCGCCGCGCCGAACCGGGGTCGCCTCGAAACGGCCATGCCGTCCGACCCGTCGGGCGCCGCGACCGCTGCTTCAGCCGACATGACGGCCTCAGGTGAGGCTCGAGTTGCGGCAGGCCGTCGAGCATCCGCTTGCGCCGGAACGCGCCTTGTCGGCCATGTTCACGCTTCAGCCGTTCCACACGCCTGTGGTTGTTCACACGTCGCGCCGACCTCGCAACGCATCGGAGCCGCTCGACGTGATGTAGACCTGTCGGAACGGACGTCGCCTGAGGGTCGGCGGTCGGCCCGTTCAGCTCTGCCGGAGTGCCGGCATTGGCACCGGGACGCTCAGTGCGGTGGCTCCGGCACCGGCACCGCCTTGGCAGGTGTTCGGCGGCACGGTGCCGATGCCCCGCGTGGCGGGTCGCTCGGCGGCCCAGAACATGAAGCCGAGCATGCCCGCTGTGGTACCGGCACCGTTGGGCACGACCGTCTGCACGTACGGGGCGGTGGCCCGCTGTAGCGAGCTGTTGTAGTCGACGCATTCCGGTAGGGCCTTGCCGCCGTATGCGATGTAGATGGCGCCGGTGAATTTGGCCGGCGCCAGCGGTGGGAGCGGCGGGCTGTACTGCGGCTTGCCGTCGACGTGCTCCTGCCAGCTCGCCTGTGAGCTGCTCGCCGAGGCGGGCCGGGCGGGCACCATGGCGTTTGCGTAGTCGAGTACCGGGGTGTCGGTGCGCAGCCAGTCACCGGTGGCCTTGCGGTTCAAGGATATGAGCCAGCGGTCGCCCGCCGCGACATCGATGGTGAGCCGGGCCTGGGGTCGGGTACCGGTGGCGTCATACGGGTAAACGCTGCGGTAGGCATCGATGAAGGCCTGCAGGGCGGTGACGTTCGGGTCGGTGTTCTGCTCATAGTCGATCTCGATGCCCACGCCGAGCTGGCTGGCCACGGCGGCGGCCCGCTGCCCGAACAGCGTCGGGTTCTCGGCGAGGGCGGCGTCCCAGTCGTCGGTGTAGGTGATACCACCGATGGAGAGCATCACTCGTACGCCGCGCGAGGTGAAGTAGTTGACGATCTCGGAGGTCATGCCACGCGGTACGCCGTTGAGCGTCGTCGCGTCGGTGGTCTGGTGCAGCAGCGAGAGCGGATTGACGAAGCTGAGGACGACCACGTTGACGGAGGGGCGAGCGTCACCTCGGTCGATCAACCAGTGGTTCTGGCTGTCGAACTCGGCGATGCTGCGGACCGCACCCCAGGTGCAGTAGTCGTTGCCGCAGTGCCAGGCGCCGTAGATCTGTACGGGGGTGACGGCCTGGCTCGCGTTGGCGATCTCGGCTGGGGTGCTCATGCCGGCTTGCAGGCCGGCCGGGAGAGCCGCTGCGGCGGGTGGCGCGCCTGATGCCAGTAGGAGCAGAACCGCCGCCAGCAGTAGGGACCGTCGCATGATGACCTCCCAGGCAGATCAGTACACTTTATTTACAGTAAGTTCTTGCATACGTCAATATCCTTCGGTCTGGAGCGTTCGGGGCGGACAGCGACGACGCAGCGGGGTCGGCGGTGTTTGGCGGTACGTCTACCGCGCCCCCGACCAGTACGGCCAAGTCATCGGCGTGTCCGCCGGGCGAGGCGCGCGTCGACGAGAGCGTGCCGGGCGTGGGCCAGCGGCCGGTCGAGGCGCCGGCCCTCGTGGGCGAACCAGGCCAGTTCGCGAAGCCCGTCGAGCGGCCGGCCGCGTCGACCCCGGTCGATGTCTTTATCGGCCAGGGAGCTCCATGCCCGTGCTGAGCGTCAAAGACGATGCTGTGACGCCTGGCTGACGCGGCGGGGCAACGGCCGGGCCGCAACGCTGGTCCCAGCCGCGCTCGACGGGCTAGGCTGACGCCGCTGCTACCTTCACTCACCGGACTGGATGTTCAGGGCGGAATGGCAGACGGGGCGACATACGGCAGGCTGATCGGCCGCGACGCTGAGCGCAGCCTGCTGGCGAATGCCGTGTCGAGCGCGGCGGACGGGGCGCTGCGGGCCGTGGTGGTGCGTGGCGATCCGGGGATGGGCAAGACCCGTCTGCTCGCCGAGCTGGCCGATCTGGCCCGGGCCCGGGGCTTCGCCGTCCATCACGGGCAGGCGACCGAGTTCGAGCGTGACGTACCGTTCGGCGTCTATCTCGCCGCTTTCGAACCCCAGCCGGGTGATCCGGACCGGGACGCGCAGGGTGCGCTGACCGAGCTGCTGGTGGACGCCACCGGGCCGTCCGAGGCCCGGCGGGCGGGGCTCGACCGCTACCGGCTCTTCCAACGCGCGCGCCGGCTCATCGAGGATCAAGGGGCCGCCGGCCCGGTCGCCATCGTGCTCGACGACCTGCACTGGGCCGACCAGTCCTCTGTGGAGCTTACCGAGTACCTGCTGCGGCGCCCGCCGCGGGCGGCGTTGCTGATCGCCACCGCGTACCGTGCCGCCCAGGTGCCCGCGGGCATTGCCCGGGCCGTCGCCGAGCTCGGCGACGCGACCGTGCACATCAGCCTCGCGCCGCTGGGCGAGACCGACGTGGCGGCTCTGCTGCCGGAGGCGGACCGCGGCCGGCGGCAACTGCTGTACCGCACCACCCATGGGAACCCGCTCTACCTGCAGGCGCTCGCCGACGCCAGCGAGGCGACGCTCACCGCGCTCGCGGAGGCCGGGGAGGCGGCGACCGGCGCACCCGAGCGGGCGCTGCTGGACGTGCTCAGCACCGAGCTGACCGTCCTGACGCCGGACGTCCGGCAGGTGGCCAGCGCGGCGGCGGTGGCCGGCGAACCGATCTCGTTGGACCTCGTCGCGTCCATCACCGAACTGCCCGGTGCCGCCTTCGACCACGCCATCGACCACCTGGTCGGCGCGGGCCTGGTGGTTGAGGCGGACGCCGCGTTCCGGTTCCGCCACCCCCTGGTCCGGGCCGCGGCGTACTGGATGGCCGGCGCGGCCTGGCGGTCGCGCGCACACGACCGGGCGGCGGAGTACCTGCGCGCCAAGGGCGGCCCGCTGCAGCTGCTGGCCCATCACACCGCACAGTCGGCGCAGCACGGCGACCTGCAGGCGGTGCGGACGCTGGAGGCGGCGGCCGCGGCGGCGCTGGATGCCGCGCCGTCCACCGCCGTCCGGCTGCTGCGGACCGCGATCCGGCTGCTGCCGGACGAGGTGGACCGGGCCCTGTGGCGGGTCCGGCTGCAATGGGCGCTGGGCCGCGCGCTGGGGGTGACCGGCGATCTGGCGGCCAGCCGGCAGATCCTCCAGGAGGTGATGCGGGCGTCGGCGCCGCTGCGGATCGCGGCGGCGGGCTTCTCCTCGATGATCTATCGGCTGCTCGGCGACTTCGACGAGGCGAAAGCACTGGTCACCACCGAGCTGACCCGGCCGCAGGCGCGCGAGCGGTCGACCAGCCTGGCTCAGGTCGGGCTGGCCGCGGTCGAGCTGATGGGGCGGGAGCCGGGCAAGGCCCGGCTGGCGGCGGCCGTCGCGCTGCGGTCCCTGAAGGACGCGGACGACGAGCCGCTGGAGTCGGCCGCCCGGGCCATCCACGCGCTGGCCAGCCTGCGTGACGGCGACGTCGCGGCGAGCCGGAGCGAGGCCGACCGGGCGGCGTGGCTGACGGACGCCATGACCGACGACGCGCTCGCGCCGCACCTCGAGCTGATCGCGCCGCTGGCCTGGGTCGAGCTGCACCTGCGGCGCTACGACGACGCGTCGCGACACCTGCGCCGCGGGCTGGACATCGCGTACCGCGCCGGGCGCAGCCACAGCGTGCCGTACCTGCTGATCGTCGTGTCTGCGCTGAACGAGCGGCAGGGCCGGCTGCCCGAGGCGGTGACCGCCGCCGAGGAGGCCCGCGAGGCGTCCCGGCTGATCCACAGCCGGGAGACCCTGGCCATGTCCAGCATCCTGTTGCTGCGTCCGCTGTTGTGGCGGGACGGACCGCGAGCCGCCCTGGAACTGGCCGAACGGATCTCCGGGACCCGGCCCCGGTCGGGCTGGTGGTCCGGGCTGGCGCGGCTCGACCTTGCGCTGGTCTACGCCGAGGCCGGGCAGCCGGACCGTGCTCTGGCCGCGCTGACCGCGGAGGACCCGGCCGACGAGCCGACCAGGACTTACTGCCTGGCCCTCCAGGCGATGGCCACCGCCACCGCCGGTGCCCGGTCGGAGGCCGGCTCGCTCGCCGAACGGGCCCTGTCCCGGGCGACGGAGTCGGGCCTGGCGCATCAGTTGGGCTTCGCGCACCGGGCGCAGGCGAAGGTGCTCATGCTGTGCGGGCGGTCGAAGGACGCGGCCGGGTACGCGGAACAGGCCGCCGACCACTTCGCCGCGGCCGGTGCGCCGGTCGAGGAGGGACTCACGCGGCAGCTCGCCGCCGAGCTGTATACCGCGCTGGGCTCGGTCGGGCAGGTCCGCGACGAGATAGGCCGGGCCAAATCCCTGTTCGCCGCGGCCGGGGCGGCCTGGCTCTCGGCCGCGTTGGCGCGCGACGAGCGTCGGCTGGCCGCCCGAGCGCCCCGGGGGCAGCGGCGACCGGCCGATCCGCTCGAAGCGCTCACCACCCGGGAACGGCAGATCGCCGACCTCGTCGTGGGCGGGCTGACGAACCAGCAGATCGCGGAGCGGCTGCACCTGAGCCCCAAGACGGTGGAGGCGCACCTCTCCCACACCTTCGCGAAGCTCGGCGTGCAATCGCGCGTCACGCTCGCTCAGCTCCTGGCCGTGGACGCTGGTCGATTCAGGGGGGTGGGGTAGGGAACCGCCCGATGCTAGCGACGGCCGCCGTGCAGCATGCTGCTGCGGCAAAGCCACCGCAATCATCGAGGGATGTACCACATGCCACGCACCCCTGTCCCAAGACGTACCCAGCTACGCCTCGTCCTGACGGCGTTGTTCGCCGCGCTGGGGCTGCTCCTGCCGGCCGCTATGGCGGGCGCCGATCCGATACCGCTGCCGCCTCGACCGCCGTTCCCGTCGGTGCTGCCGTGCCCGCCGACCTGTGTCGACCTGCCCGGAGCGGACCCGTACGACGCCGTCGTCTACGGCGACAGCTACACGAGTGGTGAGGGCGCGAGCCATGACCACATGTACCTGCCGAAGGCCGATGGCACGGAGGACTTCCGTCACCAGTCCGGTCTCGCGCCCTTCGTCGTGGCCTGGACAGCCCTGGAACTGGGTCGGTTCCCGTTTCGGCGGATGACCCTCACCTCGAACACGATGACGACGACCTTCTCACGCGACCGGCTCTTCTTCAAAGCCTCGTCCGGGGCGTTGATCAAGCACCTCAACGAGCCGCAGCCGGACTGCGACGGCTGCACGGCCATCCGCAACGAGCGCCAGGCTGTGGACGTCCCGACCGGTGCCAAGATTGTCTACTTCGGGCTCGGTGGCAACGACGCCGGTTTCGCCAGCCTGGTCGGCACGGCGGTGAAGGCGTATCTGAACCCGGTCAGCGGCATCTTCACGGTGGGAGGATGGCAGCAGGTCCAGGAGCAGGCGGTGGCCGCGGAGGTGGGTCGGTTGCAGCCGCAGATCGACGGTCTCAAGGACAAGGTCGCGAACGGGCTGAGGGACGTCCGGGAAACGCATCCGACGGCCGAGATCGTGGTGCAGCTCTACCCGGTGCCGGTCAAGCCATCGGGCAACACCGGCATCCGAGAGCTCACCGGCCGGAGCATGGACCTGATGTATCCGTTCGCGGTCAAGGTGAACCAGGCCATCCGGGACGGGGTGGCGCAATTCCAGTCCACGTTTCCGGCGACGAAGGTCCACATCTTCGACCCGAACACCGCCGGTCCGAACGGGACCAGCCTGATCGCCGGACACGAGCTCGGTCAGCCCGAACCGTACATCCAGGGTCTCGTCCGCCGCCCGGGCATCTTCTGGCAAGGAGACTACTTCAAGTCGTACCAGGAGAGCTTCCACCCGAACGAGCTCGGCTCGGTGGTCGTGGGCAGGGCGCTCGCGACCTTCCTGGCCGGGACGTTCCCGTCGCTCTTTCCGAAGGGGCCGAACTTCGCCGCGCTGACCATCAATCCGCAGCCGTTGGCCACGTCGGACGAGGATATCCAGGCGTTTGACCAATACGCGGCGGCCAACCTATCGCAGCTCTGCGAGGGGACCGATGTCGACAGCATGTGCCGGGCCATCACCCCGACCGGCATCGTCATCCAGCACGACCTCTGGTTCAACCCGAACTGGCATTCACCGGTCGGCGGGGACCCGACTCCGGGCGGCTCCGACACGGGTTCACCCGGCGGCGGTGGCGGTGGCGGTTCGACCTGGAATCCGGTCGACTACATTCCCAAGGACCCGTGCGACATCTTCAAGCCGGTCGGCGACGTCTGGTTCTTCGGGGACATGCAGATCCAGGGTGGGCAGGTCCAGACCCGGACACCGATCAAAAACCTGATGTTGTTCAACCCGCCCAAGTGCATCCCGGGCATCGGACTGGTCTATTACGACTGACACTCGCTCGGCACGCCAACCGCCGCCGCCCCGACCGCTTGCGTCGGGGCGGCGGCGCCGTGATCAGCGGGGTACGGCCCGATCACCGCATGTTCGTGAACCGGACGATCGAGTTACCGTAACGCTCTGCAGCGAGCCGATCGACCGGGCCCCCGCAGCAGTTCACCGGCATCGCCAGGCGCGGACTCACGCGGATCGAGCGGTGGGTACTGTTCCGAGTCGAGATCCGGTTGCGTCGTCGGTGGAGTATTCGTCCCGGCCATGGCTGCCGTTCGTCAGGCCGCGGCAGTTGCCCGGGGGCCGGCCGGATGGTCCGGCCCCCGGGATGTGTCAGTTGCCTTCGCCGGCCCCGCCGCGCTGACTGGGGCCGGGGTTGGCGGGCGGGGTGGGTTCGGTGCCGTCCGGGGACACCCAGATGACGATGCTGTTGTCCGTGCCGTAGGCGGCGCTGTAGACCTTCCACGAGCCTGGGACCTGGTCGGCTGGGGCGTCCAGCGACTGCCAGCCGACGCGGTACAGGATGGTCTTGTTCTGTGTGGCGACGATCTTGCGGACCTCGGTGACGGTCTTGCCGCGCAGCGCGTCGGTCTTGGTGTCGCCGCCGGACGTGGTGCCGACCTCGTCCTCCTCGTCCGGCAGCGGGGCCCGGCCGAACGTGATCCGGGCGTACGACTTGAAGTCGAGCGGAACCTTGACGCCGACGGTGCAGGAGCCGTTGGACGTGCAGTGGCCGGGGTCTTCGATGTAGGACAGCTTCCCGGACTCGCCGACCTCGTCGAAGACGACCTTGCCGACTTCCTCCGGCCGGGCCGGAGCAAGGTTGATCTTGATGTCCAGGCCACGACGCTTGAGCTCGGCCTCGTACCGGGCCGGGTCCGCGGCCGGATCCTTGATCGTGATGACCAGGTAACCGGCGTCCTCGGTGATCGACAACGCGTTGGCCGGCGCCGGTCCGCCGATCGGCGAGGAGATCGGCAACGCGGCGAAGACGGCGAACGCGGCCGCGGCGAGCCCGGCGACGACCGAGACGGCGATCAGCCCACGGCGTCGGGTGCGGACCCGCGCGGGCCGGTCCGCGGTGGCCATGATGCCGTGCATGAGGGTCTCGTCGGGGCTCGTCCGGAGGTGAACGGTCGGGGCGAGCAGACGGATCAGGCCGTCCTGCTCCTCGTCGACGTCATGCATCGGAACTCCTGAGTGGCGTGGTGACAGAGGTCTGCGTGAGCGCGTCGGCGAGACGCTTGCGGGCCCGGTGCAACCGGATACGTGCAGCGTTGACGGAGCAGTCCAGCGTGACGGCGAGGTCCTCGGCGCTCAGCCCTTCCCAGGCAACGAGCCGCAACACCTCCTGATCAGCCTCGGTCAGGGTGGCGAATGCCGCCCCGAGCGACGCGGGAACGTCCGGCTGCACCACCGTCGCCTGCGACAGCTCCTGCCGCAGCCGCTCGGCCAGGTCGGCCCTCCGCCGGTTTGCCCGATGCTGGTTGGCCATCATGTTGCGAGCCACCCCGAACAGCCATGGGCGAGCCCGATCAAGGGGTACTTCGTCGATCCGCCGCCACGCCACGAGAAACGTGTCGGCGACAACATCGGCGGCGTCCTGCGGCCGGTCTACCCGGCGCAGCGCGTAGCCGAGCAGATCCTGATAACAGCTGCGATAGAGGTCTTCGAACTGAGCGGCGCTGGAGGGTGCTCGTGCCAAAGCGTGGCTCCCAGGATCTCACGGTGGGCGGTTGTCACCAGATACGTGTCCGCCCACGGCCGATCATTTCAACGCCCATTTCGCCGGCGCCGTGCCTGCGCAAGCCCCGTCCGTCCCGCCACACCGGAAAGCCTCGAGCGCTGTCCGCCTTCGCCGATCCGCTGGCACGCCAGCCCCATGCTGGCGGTGGTGATCAGGGCTCCGAACCACCCGCCCGCGGCGGGTTCGACCGGGTCGTGCCACCGTTCAAAATGGCGCTGTTGCGTATGCCGATCGGAGGACGCGTTGAGCAGCGTGGCCGGTCTCCGATCGCGGCGGCGAGCTCGGTGAATGCCGCAGCGATGCGCAGCCCGCGTGGGGCGTCGACGCCCAGTTCGTAGTGGCAGCGGCGGAGGTTCTGCATGAAGGCGTGTCCGGTGATGATGGTCTGTGCGCTGTGGTCGGTGTGCAGGCCGCGCATCGGTCTGAGCCGGTGTTTGAGCTGGCCGTGATCGGCCTCGATCCGGTTGTTGGCGTACCGCTCGACGTGATGCCACGCCGACGGGACCAACCGCCGACCTTGACATATGTTTCGTCGACGAACCACCTGTCACCGGGCGCGTGACGGCAAAACCGGGCTGCGTCGGCCGGTAGCGGCGTGAACCGTTGCACCCAACGGAGTACGGTGACGTGGTCGACCTCGGCAGGTACCAGCGAACGGCGACCACGATCACCTCCGGTGGGAACCGGAACCCGGCGAACACAGACCGTGGCGGCAGGGCTGGACACCGGCGGTTCGAGAGCTTCACCGTTCAAGCCTGCCTGACCAGCGGAACGCTCAATGCAACAGCGCCTCGTGGCCAGGCCGAACCGCAGCGTCCCGGCAGGACGCTCGGTCAGCCGGGCGAGCGGCAACGGCCCGCGCAGGCGTCCGGCGCCGACCGGCGGCGCGCCGGTCCGCGAATGCGGCTGGGCGGACGGGATGATCGGCCGGATCGGGCTGGTGGTCATCGCGACCACCAACCTGTGGTCGAACCGCCACGATCGTGCGTCGGATACGACGCGGCCGCGTGCTCGATTGCGCTCGAACACGCGGCTCGCAAAGTCGGCATGTACGCCGGATTCTGGTGTCGAAGGTCCGAGCGCGACCAAACCCCCACGCTCGTCGGCCCATCGACAACGATCCGACTTACATAGGTCGCCGGACGGCGCATCCAGACCACGTTGTTCGGAGGTTACCGTAGTCGGGCTGTCGCACGAAGTACCGGACAGGTAGTGCGGCTGCCCATGCCCCCGGTCGATCGGATCCATGCCCGGCCGTTCCTATAGGACAAGATCGGCATCGCGCCGGCACTTTAGGGTGTCGCCGACTGGCGCGCAGCGCGACCCGGATCAACTACGGCACCGGCCTCAACGCCGAAGGAGGATCCAGCTTCCCGGCGCCGATGCGGGTGGTCACCGGTGCCGGTGGCAGTGCAACATCCAGGGCGCGTGCAACATCGATGTACTGGTCGGGGGCGGCGCCAGCGGGGGCGCCATGATGCTGTTCAACGCCGTCACAGGACGATGATCCCGGCCGCAGTGGCCCGGGCGGCGCGGGCTCGGGCCATTACGACGAGCGCGGCGGAGACGCACAAAAGCGCACGTCAGAACCCCTTGACCGAGTTATCGAACGGTACACCCTCGAACGGCAGTGGCGCGCCGTCCCACCGTTTCCGACCGCCAGCGAAGTCTGGCTGCGGCTGCTGGAGGAGTGCGGCCTGTGACGCCGCGCGCCTGCGCTGGTTGAGCGTCAGCCCGCCGGCTCAGCGGTTCCCAGTGGGAGCTCGACGAGCAGCGACGTCCCGCTTCCGGCGGGGCTGGCTATCGTCATCCGTCCGCCGAGCGCGTTGACCCGGTCGTTGAGCCCGGTGAGCCCGGAGCCCTGGCCCGCGTCCGCGCCTCCGATGCCGTCGTCGCGGATCGCGAGCCTCAGCACGCCGGCGTCCGATGCGGCCTCGACGTGTACCACTGAGGCGTTCGCGTGCTTGGCCGTGTTGGTCAGCGCTTCGCACACGATGTAGTACGCGGCCACCTCGACCCGCTGGGGGAGTCGCTGGTCGATGGCCACGTGGACCCCGACCGGGACCGGGCACCGGCGTCCGAGCGTCTTGAGCGCGGGCGCAAGGCCGCCCTGGGACAGAATCGCTGGGTGGATGCCCCGCGAGACGTCCTGAAGGTTGGCGAAGACGTCGGTCAGGCCGTGTATCACGTCCGACAGCTGCGTTTTGAGGCCGGTCAGCTCCAGCGGCACTGCGGCCTCCGCGGCACGCAGCTGGAGCCCGAGCGACACGACGCGCTGCTGGGCGCCGTCGTGCAGATCACGCTCGATACGGCGACGGGCGTCGTCGGCGGCGATGACGATGCGGGCAAGCGACGCCTTGAGCTCCGCGCGGCTGTTGGCGTCGGCGATGGCTACTGCGACGAGCTCGGTGAACTGGGCCAGTCGTTCCTCGGCGTCGGGCGGCGGAGGCTCGGGGTCGGCTGTCGAGGTCAGCACGATGCCCCACAGGCGACCCTCGACCACGATCGGCGCGCCGACGGACGAGCGGAGGCCGAGCTCACGGACGAGGGCGGCGATGGAGCCCGGGCGACATTCGTAGTCGTCCACGCGCGCCGCGCGGCCGGTGCCGAACACCATCTCAGTGACGCCGCTGTCCACGACGAGCCGCTTGCCGACCAGACTGCCCTGGGGCGGGTGGCTGCTTTCCGCGACGACGGTGGCGACGGCCCCGGGCTCGTAGCGCATCACCCTCGTGGCGTCAGCGTTGAGCAACCGGGTCGCTTCCACGGCCACCGCGGTGAAGACGTCGTCACGGGCGACGCCGTGTGCGACCAGCGTCGCGACCCGCCGCAGCGCCGCCTGTTCCTCGGCGCACGCGCGCAACGCGTCGGCGTTCGCCGTCAAGCACCTGCGCGTTGCATCGCAATTGCGGGCCGCGTGCAGCAGGATCGCCAACGCGGGCCCGATCCGGTCGCGGAGGCGTCGCAGCTTCGGCTCCGCCAGGTCGGCGCGGACCACGAGGGCGCCCTGCGTCGTGCCGCGGTGCAACGGGATCGCCACCCGGTGCTCGTCGGAGGCGACCGCCTCGACCTCGATGGCCGCGGACGGCAGCTCGAACGCCTGGGCAACGCGCCGTGCCGCCTCCGGCAGCACCGAAGGCACGTCGGCCGGGTGCAGCATGACCTCGGCCAGGTCGGCGGTAAGAGCTGCGTCCCGGCAGCAGGCGACGGCCTCGGCGCCGCGCGTGCGGGCCACGTCCGCCACCCGGCTCGCGACCAGCGCGACGGCCAGCAGGACGGTGAAGGCCAGCCAATGCTGGCCAGTCATCCCGATCATCCCGAGCTTGTCGAGTTCCGCCCTATCCGCCGCGGGCAGAACGTGGATGACGTTGAAGACAGCGGCACCGGCCGCCGCCGTCACCGCCCCCAGCCACCAGCCCCACAGAGTCGAAACCACCAGGACGCCCGGCAGGTAGACCGTGGCCAGGGCACTCCCGGCCGCGATCGGAGCGAGCGTATCCACCAGCAGCGTCTCCACCACGACGAACAACGCAACGACCGCGACGCCCGCCCCGAGCGGGGGTGGCTTCGGGCCTAGTACGTGGGCCATCAGGCGTGCGAACACCTGCCTCGCCACTTGGATGTGGCCGCGCGCGGCGGCGGTGAGCTGATTTCGGCGACGGGTGTGAGTTTGCATGTCACCCCAGTCTCCGCATCTACAATTGAGTCCACAAGGCAGCTTCTTCTCACTTTCCAGCTCTAAAGTTTCAGGTGGATACTCACTTGGACACGGTCAGCCATCTGATCCGCCTGGCCCGCATCGACGCGAGCCTGGACAAGCACTGCCTGCTCGCTGGCGCCACCCGGTTCGAGTTCGGCGCGTCTCTCGAGCGCGAGGCGCCGTTCCACGTCCTGCTGGAGGGCACATGCGTGCTCCGGATGGGTACGCGCGTGCTGAGCCTGGCTCCGGGCGACATCGTGGTGATCCCGAGCGGGGCGCCACACACCGTCACCACCACCCCCGGCGGCGGACGTCTGCAAGAAGTCGTCGAGACGAGCGGCGTAGCGTTCCGGACCGTGCGCAGCGCTCGCGGCGGCGACAGCGTGGTCGATCTGTTCTGTGGGCACTACACGTTCGGGCCGGGTGCGGGCGCGATGCTACTGCGCAGCCTGCCCGATTCGGTGCAGGTGTCGTTCGGTGAGTCCGCCGAGAGCCGTGCGGTGCTGGGCACGTTGAGCACGCTGATGCGCGACGAGGCGCACCGGGAAGGCGCCGGCACCGCGGTGATCCTGTCGTCGTTGAGCACGGTGCTCCTCGCCATGGTGTTGCGGACCGCCCGCGGCCTGGCCACCACCGCCACACTGTGGACCGCGGCCGGCGACAGCAGGATCGCGGCCGTCGTCGAGCGCGTCCTCGACGACCCGGGCGCCGACTGGTCGATCGACCGGCTGTCGGCGGCGGCGGTGATGTCGCGCGCCACATTCATCCGGCACTTCCAGCACAGCACCGGGATGACCGTCGGGGCGTTCCTCACCCGGGCACGACTGATGACCGCCGCCGAACTGCTGCGCTCCGGCAACACCACGGTCGCGGCGATCGGCGCGCAGGTCGGCTACCAGTCCGAGTCCGCCTTCGGCCGGGCCTTCCGCACCGCCACGGGAACCACTCCCGCGCGGTTCCGCCGCGGCCTCCAGTCGGCGGGCACGACCACGCCCGGGCCGGACTCGGGGGCGGATGGCTAGCCATTAGCCAATACCGGCGGGTGCCGCCGCTGGTTCACCGCTATGTCGCCGACAGCGGTGATCGCCGCGCTCGCCGAGCGGGACATTATCGCCGAGTGGCTCCAGCGGCCGGACGGCAGCGAGAACCGCGACGAGCTAGCCGTCGCGCTACCGCTGGGCCACGGGCGCGCAGACCACGTCGATGAACCTCATCGAGTTCAACCGGTTGTTGCTCGAATTGGTCGACCTGGACATCTGGAGCGAGCACCTCGCCGTGTTGCTGCGAGAACAAAGGACAGACGCCGGATCCCGTCATTGCCCTGATTACTGAAGCGGCAGGGCAGAGTGCCCAGACAGTGATCTGCACCGACGCCGACCTCGGCGGCGTGCGCATTGCTGCCAGAATCCAGACCACCTCGGACCAGACACAAGGGTTAATGTCATCGACGTCGGAGCTGCTCAGCACGGCCCCGGCCGAGTCTTCTCGACGCACGGCCGAACTCAGCTGGAATCCTTCACCGCACGGCCCGACCAGATCGGAGCCTTGGCTCGCCGTTGTGTCGACCGCGGTTATGCCGTCGAACAGGAGGCGACTTTCAGGGCGACGCTGACTGGTGCGTTGGACCGAGCGTCATGCACTGACGCGATCCCAGCAATTCCAGTCGTTTCACTCCAGCGACGAGTTGGACCTGATCGGCTTGGCAGCCGACGCCGCGCCAAGGTCGTTCAATCCTTGCGGCGGTGTGGGTGCGGAGACCAGCTGCCGCCGGTGCCTGCGGGTGTTGCGCAGCGAGCGCTACCACGAGCAGCTACGCCGCGGCGTCGCGGCGGATGTGCTCGGCCGGTTACTCGGCAGCGGGCCCGATCGGGCGCCGCTCGGTACCCTGAGGGTCCCGCCGTCCGACGTCGGCCCGCTACTGGAAGGCTGACGGCTGCGGCGATCGGGCGTGCTCGTACGGTCGCGGGGTTGGCGGACGGGTACACGGACATCGCAACCGGATACTCAGTGGCGTCGGCGGCTACCGGGCTTGGAGTACGTCGGCTTGGGGAGACATCGCGAAGGTCTGCACGTAGTCGATGGCTGCCCGCAACGCGTCTTTCAGCGGGGTGATGTCCCGCGCGACCTGGGCGAGGAGCATGCCGCCCTGGTAGGCAGAGAGAAGCAGATTGGCTAGCCGCGTGGGATCCGCGTCAGCACTGATACTGCCGAGTCGCTGCATCCGCTGAAGTCCATCACGGAAAATGTTCCTCCACTGATCGAACGCACCCGCGAGTTCCTCGTGAACGTCAAGGTCCGTCTTGATGATCTCGCTCGCAAGGGAGCCGAGGCTGCAGCCTTCCTGGTAGGCGCGCTCGTACGCGACGTAGAAATCCGCCCAGTCCCGAAACGCGTTGAGGCTGTCGAAGCAGGTGAATCGCTCACTCCGATGGAACGCGAGGACGCGCTCGGCCTGCCACGCGATGACTGCCAGGACGAGACTCTCCTTGGTCGGGAAGTAGTGATTGAGCTGCGATCCGCTGACGCCGGCAGCGCGGCGGAGCTGTTCGTTGTTCGTGGCGTGGACCCCCTTGGTGTAGATGAGCTCCGCGGCGTGTTCCAGGATGCGGGCCCGCGTTGCCTGGCCCTTGTCTGTGAGCTTGTGAGGCATCCGAGCTCCTGTGGTGGGTTCCGTGTGTCACACGATACCGCAGATTGGGCTTGACAGCCCAGACATGACTTGTGTTAAGTGGGTAACGCGTGGGCTGGCAAGCCCAAAAAAGCAGCAGCGCCACAACGGGAACTGGGCCCCTGGAGCATCCCCGCCGTCAGCTCGGTCGGTATGCCCATTGACCAGGCCTTCACCGACCAAATGCACAACGCGCGCCGCCTGCTGAACCTGCTGACGCCCACCGAGACCACAACACTCGAAACGCTGCTCACGACCAGGCTCTCCCGTATGGCACAGGCCGCCCCGGCAGCAACCGACCACACGCCTATCCGAGCCGTGACCTGCTGGAAAGACGGTATGACGCAGCTTGGCAACACGGGTGATCGTCGCGTGCATCGCGTCGACTTTCGGATTAGTCGACTTTCGGGATTAGGAGAACCCACTTCATGCCCAGCCCCACGGTCTTCCGATCAGCTTCCGCCGCCCCCGGCGACCGAGGACTGCTCCTCGGCCGGGCCTTCCCGGACAGGATCCGGCGGACCTGGGAGTTCTACGGCGAGCTGTTCGCGACCGCCGGGGCGGCTCGGCAGGACGTCACCAAGTGGGGCGAGGAGGCCTTGGAGCACATCGGCGCGCTGGCCCCCGACCTGACCGCCGAGATCGACGGCATCGCCCGCGGCTCCGGCCTGCCGCCGCATCAGATCGCCGCGCTCAATGCCCGCACGGAGATCCTCGGCCGACTCGGGCAGCACCACCCGGAGTGCTCGACCGTCGTACACACCCCGGCCGGCGGCGGCCCACCGGTCACCACCCAGACCTGGGATTGGCACGACGGCATGCGCGATGGCTGGTTCGTGTGGATCGTCGAGCACCCGGACGGCCGGGTGGTGCGCACGCTCACCGAATACGGCATCGTCGGCAAGATCGGAGTCAACTCCGGCGGACTCGGCCTCCACTTCAACATCCTCAGCCACCGCTCCGACCAGTCCCCCGAGCACGACGGCCCATGGCTCCCCGTCCACGTCCTGGCCCGCCTGGTACTCGACCGCTGCGCGACCCTCGACGAGGCGAAGGCACTGGCCATGGGCACCCCGGTCGCGGCCTCCTCCGCGCTCACCCTGTGCGACTACGAGGAAGGCCGCGCCCGCGCCGCCAGCGTCGAAGTCAGCCCGGCCGGTCCCGCTCTGCTCCAGCCCGGCGACGACGGCTACCTGCTCCACACCAATCACTTCCTCGCCCCGAAGCTGTCCCCCGGAGAGACCATGGGAACGCAGGACCCCGACACCTACCACCGCTTCGAGGCCCTGCAGAAACGCACCCGCCCGCTGGATGCCCCGGACCGCAGCGCCCTGCTACAGATCCTCACCGTCCACCTCGCCGAGGGCGCGGCCCTGTGCTGCCATGCGGCCCCGACCGCGCCACTCGGCCACCGCTGGGAAACCCTGGCCACCGTGTCCCTCGACGTCACCAGAGGCCACCTCGCCGTCCACCCCGGCGGTCCCTGCACCGCTCAGCCCCTCACCTGGACGGACGTGTGACAGATCGCCCGCACAACGCTCCGGCGCTCACCTCCCCGCCCAGGCCGCCGACCGCGGACCGGGCCATCAACCGCACCGTCATCCGCCGTCCGGCGACCGCGCCGAACAGTCCGAAGAGGCCGGTTCTCGTATTGCTACGGAAGACGGTCATGCAGCAGAGAATGACGCCCCATCAGGGGCGCCGCAGTAAATGCGTACACCTCACCTGCGGAAACGTGGCCGTGTTCCCGGTGGAGTGGTCCGCCGTCGCAGCAAATACGCGGTTTACCGCGACGGACCTCCCGGCCGCTGAACAGGGCAGACACCCGCAGACGACACCTGGCCGTAGCTATACGAGAACCGGGCCTGGACTCGATCTTACTTTGAACCGCCAACCCGAGATTGACCGCCTGGCTCGACCAGAACGCTATGGAGGTGGCGGCCCGCCTGGCGAACTTCCGCAGTCGAGTACCGGACTGAGCCTCGACCTTGGCTGAGCCGATTCACCCGTCGCACCGTTGGCTCCTGGCCGAGGCCCCAGCCTGCGCATCCTGCTTACCGGCTGAGCTTCGCCTCGTAATGCGGTCCAGCCCGGTGTCACAGGTGGTGATTCCGCACCGGAACTGTACGGGCTGCGGCTATACGTCCTCGCCGTCGTCGGTCTCATCGTCGTTGTGCGGGTCGCGCAGCTGGCGCAGGCCGGGCGCCGGCGGCAGGGTCAAGGCGTAGCGGCCGAGGAAGTTGACTACTGGAGCGGGGAGAGCCGGGGGAGCAGCTCGTCGGTGACGGGGAAGCCGTCGGCGGCCAGCTGCTTGACGGCCGCGTCGATGTACAGGCTGTTGAACAGCACCACGGCGTTCAGGGCCAGGCCGAGCACGCCGAGCTGGTCCATGCCGTCGCGGTAGTGCTGGCGCAGTTCGCCGCGCTGCCCGAAGAAGATCTTCCGGGCGAGGCGGTGACGAGCCTCGGTGACGTTGAGCTGGGTCCCGATCATCCGCCGGTATCCCTCGTCGGAGACGGACTGGAGCAGGTGCACGGTCTTGAAGATCCGCCCGTAGTGGGCGAACGCGTCGCCCAGCCCCGTCGGCTTGCCGTCCCGGGAGAGCATGCGCAGTCTCGTCGCCGGACGGCGCTTCGCCCGCGCCAGCCCCAGGGCCTTCTTGTCCAGGCGGAAGAACTGCTCGTGGTCAGAAGCTGTCTAGCAAGGCAATGGCCGCGGTGCGGGCCCCGGTCGAGCATGGCTTCGCCCACCTGAAGAACTGGAGGGTACTCGGCAAGCTCCGCACCGACCCGAGGTGGGCGACCGCGCTGGTGTGTCGAGCGCTCTGTCCTGGAGCTTCTCGCCGCTGATGGGCATGACGAAGGTCAGGCGCGGCGGCTTTAGGTGCGCGCATCCACGGGCTGCTCGGACTTGGGAAGCCCGTCGACCACGAGACGGTAGGAGTCGATCACGAGCTCCTTCACCAGCTTCTCGTCGATGGTGCCCCCGCCTTCCACCGTGATCCAGTGCCTCTTGTTCATGTGATAGCCGGGGGTAATGTCTGCGTACTGCTCACGCAGGGCTGCGGCGTCGTCCGGACCAGCTTTCAGGATCACGACGGGGCGCCCCGGCATGTCGGTCATGAGCATGAAGACCTTGCCGCGCACCTTGTAGACCTCCCAGTCGGGGCCGAAACGATGCTCCACATCGGCGCCGGGCAGTTCCGCAGTGCAGTCGCCTGCGATCTTCTGCAGCTCCTGTCCGTCCAAGGTGACCAACTCCTCTATCGATTCGAGTGCCCTGACCGCCCGGTCAAGGCCCCAAGGTGGCGTCTCACGCATGGCCGCCACGAACGGCGACGCGCGCACGCCGGCAACAGTGACGGAAGCCGTCGGGGGGTAAAGAGACAGTTACGCGGGCGGCGCGACGCAGGTGCGCAGCCGTGACCTGTCGTCGAACCGGTCGACTAGCCGGCGCACCGCCGCCTCGTCATGGGCGATCCGATCCACCACCGGCGACTCCCGCGCCGGCGACAGGACCCCCACCACAATCCGACTCTTCGCGACGTCCAACCCGAGATGGATCGGACCGTCACCTGCGTCATGCTGTTCATGGCGACCGGCTCATTCCGGTGTGGCTCCATCCGCCTCAGCGTGGATGACCCACGAGATCAACTCGCAACGAGAGCGGAACTGGAGCCGGCCGCTTCATGCTGACTAGCATCGGAACGAAGAGTCGCATTAGGCAAGCATCTTGCTTGATGTTGGCGCTGACTCTTCGTTCCGATGCCGATCTCAGCCTTAGTGGGCCACAGTCATTTCCGATGCCGTGGATATTTAGATGAAGGTGAACAGCTGGTCGGCTTCGAATCGCGAGATCGGGCTGGCGTACGCCTTCGCGGGGTCGGGGTAGCCGAGGGCCAGCAGCACTGTCGTGGTGTGTCCGGTCTCGCGGATCTTGAACGCCTTGTCGACACTGGTCGGGTCGAACCCCTCCAGCGGTGTGGCCTCGACGCCGAGCTCAGCGGCCGCCATCATGGTCATGCCCAGCCCCATGTAGGTCTGCTTCTCCATCCAGTGGTTCAGGTCCTTGTAGCCGTAGTTGCGCAGGTTGAGGAAGTCGCGGGTCATTGATTCCCACAGCTCCTGCTTTGACGGGTCAGGGAACCGGCCGTCGGCCCTCTCCTTCGTGAACACCGCCTCGAGGTGGCTGTCAGGCAGATCTGCCCGGGTGGTGAGGATGATGGTGTGCGATGCGTTCAGGATCTTCTCGCTGTTGTCCTGGAATCGTTCGCCCAGGTTGTTGGCGAGCCGCTCTTTGCCTTCGGGCGTGGCGAGGACGTAGAAGTGGTTGGGCTGTACGTTCACCGATGTCGGCGTGGAGCGTAGGAACCTCAGCAGTTGTTGAAGGGCTTCTTCTGAGATGGTCTTGCTGGGGTCGAAATACCTGGTGAGGTGCTTGTTCATGAGCTTGTCGAGGTTCACGTCAATCTGCCTTCTTCTTGTAATCAGCAGGTGGGAGCGGTGGTTCATAGGGTTTGGGCTAGCTCTTTACCGCGGGCAAGTAGTTCGCCGATGCGCTCGAAGCTGATGCCTGTCGTCGCGGCGGTGAGGTCACCCGCGACGAGCGCCTTGGTGGCCTGTTCGAGTGCCTTCATTGCGTGGGTGTAGAGCGCTGGACCCAAGCTGATGCGTTTGACCCCGGCCTTCTGTAGCTCAACGACGGTCAGCACCTTGTCCGCCGGCGAGATGAGGACGTTGACCGGTGTCGGCGCGACCGCGGTGACGATCGCGACGACTGCGTCGAGGTCGGGTGGGTACGGGGCGTAGAGCACATCCGCGCCGACCTCAGCGAAGGCCGTCAGACGCCGGATGGTGTCGTCGAGGTCAGGCCGCCCCTGGATGAAGTTGTCGGTGCGGCCAGTGACGACGATGCGCTCCTTGGCCGCGTCGACGGCACTACGCACGCGGTTGACAGCATCGTCGAAGTCGCGGATCGGTTGATCGGGATTGCCCGAGGTGTCTTCGATCCCGATACCGGCCAGGCCAGACGCCACGGCGGCTTCCACGGTCGCCGCGACGTCTTCAGGCGTGTCGCCGTAGCCGTCCTCGAAGTCTCCGTTGACGGGCAGCCCGGTGAGCTGACCGAACAGCCGCGCATGCTCGAGGTGCTCGCCACGGGTGACTTCGTGACGCCCGTCGGACCGGCCGAGCGTGGCAGCGAGCGCCGCCGACGATGTCGCGATCGCCTCGAAGCCGGCATCGGCCAGCATCAACGCCGACAGACCGTCCCAGGCGTTCGGCATGACGAGGCCACCGTCGCGGGTGTGCAGCGCCATAAATTTCTCATAGAGTTCGGAGCCCGGCATATCGCATCTCTCCTGAATGATCGTTTGAGGCAGTGAGGGGTTTATCGGGTTGTGTGCGCGGCCTCGACGAGGACGCCGACGCTCATCCCGGCGTACCGACCGAACTGACGGCGGGGATGTCGACGTTGGTCTGGTTGACGTTGTTGATGAAGTTGGTCAGCAGGACCTGCACCGCCACCGTGACGATCGCCAAGATCTGCGGGTCGGTGTACCCAGCACCTCGCACAGCCGCCAGGTCGGCGTCGCTGACCTGACCGCGGCTCTCCACCACCCGTTGAGCGAAACGAGCGACCGCGGCGCGCTTGGGATCGACCGAGCTCCCGGCCCGGGCCAAGTCGATGTCATCGCTCGACATGCCACCGAGTTCGGACGATACGTACGTGTGCATCGCCAGGCAGTAATCACAACCGTTGGCTTGCGACACGGCCAGCGCGATGGTGTGCCGCGTCTTCGCGTCCAGAACCCGGCTCAAGGTGCCCTGCAGTGTCATGACGACGTCGAGGACGGTCGGGTTCGACGCGAGAGTCGCGAACATGTTCGGGACGAAGCCGAACTGTGCGCCGACGTTGTCGAGGATGCCCTCCGCCCCGGCGGGGACGTCGTCAGGAGAGGGAACGTTCAGTCGTGACATGGCGAATCAGCCTCCAGTGAGTGGTCGTCGTCAGCCCGGCTTCGCGTGAGCCGTTTTGGGCTTGTCAGCCCACTTCTTGAGTCAACACTGCTCGTGACTGGGCTGTCAAGCCCAATCCAGCTATCGTCTGACGCATGGAACCCATCACAGGAGCTCGGGAGCCCCACAAGCGCACCGACAAGGGACAGGCAACGCGGGCCCGCATCCTGGAACACGCCGCGGAGCTCATCTACACCAAGGGGGTCCACGCCACGAACAACGAACAGCTCCGCCGCGCTGCCGGCGTCAGCAGATCGCAGCTCAACCACTACTTCCCGACCAAGGAGAGTCTCGTCCTGGCCGTGATCGCCTGGCAGGCCGAGCGCGTCCTCACGTTCCACCGCGGCGTGCGATTCGCCCGCTGCGACAACCTCGACGCGTTTCGGGCGTGGGCGGATTTCTACGTCGGCTATGAGCGCGTCCGCCAGGAAGGCTGCAGCCTCGGCCCCCTGGCGAGCGAGATCATCAAGACAGACCTTGACGTTCACGACGAGCTCGCGAGTGCGTTCGACCAGTGGAGGGACATCTTCCGCGATGGAATCAAGCGCATGCAGCAACTCAGCCGCATCAGCGCTGATGCAGATCCCACGCAGCTGGCCAATCTGCTCCTTGCTGCCGTCCAGGGCGGCACGCTCCTCGCCCAGGTCGCGCGGGACATCGCTCCACTGAAAGATGCGTTGCAGACAGCCATCGACTACGTGCAGACCTTCGCTACGTCTCCCGACGCCGGCGTACTCCACGCTCGCTAGCTGCTTCCACGTGTATGAGTCAGCGGAGCTTGGCATTATGCGACGCCGCGGAGCACTCCGCCGGCAAACGATCGCGCCCCAACCCGAGTGCCAGACGCCGTCCGCATGACGTCCCAAACGCACCGTCACGGCCGGTGAGGGAAGGGCCGCTACTTCGTCGATGCGTATCGCTGATGGGGTGGTGCCCGGTGAGTGCCGTTTCGGCTAGTTCCGCCGTGTCGGGGTCCGGGTTGGACCCGGTTCGTGCCTTGCAGCATGCGCTGTACCGGGCGGCCAAGGCCGATCCCGGTCGTCGGTTCCATGCGTTGCGGGACAAAGTCTTCCGCGGAGACGTCCTGTGGCGAGCGTGGGTCGCGGTGCGCCGCAACAACAGTGCGCCCGGCATCGACAAGGCCACCTTGGCCCAGGTCGAGGAGTACGGCATCGACTGGCTTCTCGGCGAGTTGGGCGGCGAGCTGCGGGAGGGTAGCTATCGGCCGTTGCCGACGCGTCGGGTGTTCATCCCAAAGCCGGGCACGACCGAGCAGCGCCCGTTGTCGATCCCCGCGGTTCGGGACCGTGTCGTGCAGGCCGCGGTGAAGATTGTGCTCGAGCCGATCTTCGAGGCCGACATGCTGCCGTGCAGTTTCGGGTTCCGCCCGAAACGGGCGGCGCACGACGCCCTGCAGGTGCTCGTGGACGAGTCCTGGCAGGGCAGGCGGTGGGTGGTCGAGACGGATATCGCCAACTGCTTTTCGGCGATTCCGCACGACAAGTTGATGCAGGCGGTCCACGCGTCTGTGACCAGGCGGTCCTCAAACTGGTGCGGGCGATGTTGCGCGCCGGGGTGATGGAGCATGGCCTGGTGCGGCGGGAAGTGACCGGTACCCCGCAGGATGGCGTGGTCTCGCCGTTGCTGGCGAACGTCTACCTGCACCGCATCGACCGGCAGTGGTCGGTGCGGGAACACGGGGTGCTGGTTCGCTACGCCGACGACGCGATCGTGATGTGTGCCTCCCGGCGGCAGGCCGAAGTCGCTCTTGAACGGCTGACGGAACTGTTGGCCGAGCTCGGGCTGAAGCCCAAGGCGGCCAAAACCCGCATCGTGCACCTGAGTGTCGGTGGAGAAGGCGTGGACTTCCTCGGCTTCCACCATCGGTTGGTGCGCGCGTGGGCTCGCACGGGCGGTAAGCAGGTCACGTTCCTGGCTCGCTGGCCCGCGATCAAGGCGATGCAGCATGCTCGGGACCGGATCCGAGAGCTGACGGACCGGTCTCGGCTGCTGCTGTCGGTGGAGTGGATCGTGCAGGACATCAACATGTTTCTGCGCGGCTGGGCCGGGTTCTTCAAGTACGGCAACTCGGCTCGGCACTTCGAGAAGATCAGGTACTACGCGAAGATGCGGCTGGCATTGGTCATCGCCAAGCGGCACAAACGCAGCCGTGAGTTCGGCTGGCAGGTGTTGTCGTTCCAGTCGAGCAACGAGTTGGGCCTGGTCGGCCTGGGAACCGTCGTCGCGCCGAGGCCGTTCAAGCCTTGGCGGCGGGACAGACCGAATGCCGGCGGTGAAAGACGTCGGTGAGCCGTGTGCGGGAAAACCGCATGCACGGTTCGATGGGCGGGAGCTGGAAACGGAGCACCCTGAACACGGTTACAGCCGTGGGACAACTGAACGGGAAACCGTCGGCACCAAGGCTGCTGGAACTACCTTCAGAACGGGCCACCGCGCCAGTTCCCGACCCTACGCCAACAGTCGGTCTTGGTGGTTGAGGGCGTTTGCTGATCGTTGTGCAGACCGGTCGGGTGGATGGGCATGCTGGTGGCCCGGCGCGTTGGCCGGGTTCCTCCGTGAGGTGTTGGCGGGTTGTGGTGCCGGTGTCAGCCAATCGGGCGGGGTAGCGCGGTGAGGCGGGTGAACGCGGTGGCCAGATCTGTTGCCCAGGGCCAGGTTTCGGCGATCCGGAGTCGGGTCTGCCGGGCGGTGCGGGTGAGCCGGGCGGCGGTGTGCAGGAGCCGGTAGCGCAGTTTCTTGGGTTCCGCGGAGGCGAGTTCGCCGTCCAGGAGCAGGTGCTGGGTCCAGGCGAGTAGGTCGATGCCGGCGAGGGCGAGTTCGAGCCAGACCTGGTTGATCGCGAAGACGCGGGACGGGAACCGGCCGAAGCCGGTGTCCTTGCCGGTGCGGATCCGGTCCTCGACGCGGGCGTGGGCGCGGTGACGGGCTTCCAGGAACTGGATGCTGCCGTCGCCCGCGGGGGTGTCGGTGGCCATGACCTGGTGGCGGAGGCCTTCGATGGTGTCGAACAAGCTCAGCTGGGCGCCGGGGTGCGGCCGTTCCCGGCGCACGATGAACCGGGTCCCGGCGGGGTAGCCATCGGCGGGGACCCCAGGCCGGTGACCTCGCAGATCCCGGCGCCGTCACGCAGGTCGCCGTCGGTGTCGATCGCGGGGACCCAGCCAGTTGCCTGGCGGATCGCGTCCCAGATCGGTTCGGTGATCGCCACGCCGACGGAGAACCGGGCGTCGATCCCGAGCTCGCGCAGAGCGCGGATGTGGGTCAGGAACCCCTGGGTGCAGCCGGCTGAGTCCGACCGGATCAGGAGCGGGGTGCCGTGCCGGTGCGCATCCGGGATCTTGCTGCAGGGCCTGGTCCAGGACGATGATGTGATCGGCGGTGGTGTTCGACCCGGCCCGGCCCTCCCGCAATAGGCCTGACAGCGCCTCCCGGGTCCCGTCCAGGAAGCAGAGCAAGGGGTGGAACCCGAACGTCTTCTTCCACGTCCGGGTCGCGGATTCCTTCTCGGAGTGGCAGATCACGATCGTGGCGTCCACGTCGAGGATCAGACCAGGCACCGGCTGTCCCGCGGCCGTGGAGGCCGGTAGCCCCGTGCGGGTCTCGGATGCCTGCGCCCAGGCCAGTTCCCGTGCCCGGGCCCGGGCGTCGCGCAGCCGGGCCAACGCCGCCTCGTCCACATCGGACAGCACCCGCCACGCGGTCGGATCCGACGCCACCGCCCCGAACAGGGCCGGTTCGTTGCGCAGCACCGCAAGATCGGCGATCGTCGCGCCGCCGTCGGCGAGGAGCACCGCGAGATCGTGCCGCAGGACCAGGAACTCCGCGGTCTTGGCAGCGTCGCTGCGCGACAGCCACGCAAGCCAGCCGAACACCTGGACCACAGTCAGGTACAGCAGCCGGAACACCACGACCCAATCGTGCACCGCCCGACAAAATCGCAGCTCACAACCGGTGCAACGAGTTGTGGCACGGCACAGAGCGATCCATGGCGACGCCACAATACGACGCCGCCCTGACGGGACAGGCTGGGGCCCAAAGCGCGAGATGGTTGCCGCTGGATGAATTTGGACGCGGCCAGCCGATCACCCACGGAGCACCCAGGAGAATGCGGTGCATATGAAAACGGCTCTAGCCTGGCGGTAATCGCAGGTCAGAGCCGTTTGAAGTGGTACGCCGTGTACCGCGGCCTGCTCGTCAACGCCCCGGCCATCAGGACTTGAACCTACAACCCGCAGATTAAGAGCCGTGTCGGTCGTGCTGTTGTGTCCCGGACCGCCCCATTTGGTCGACTTTAACGCCCTGGTCTGCAGGGCCCCGTACTCCAGAATTTCTGGATGTTCTGCTCCGTGATGGCGTGTCTCCATGGCGGCTGAGCACCCGTCGAGCGCCCATGGTCGCGGCCCTGGGCGCGCCGCCGTCGGTGATTCCCACTGCGGATCCGGATGGTCGGCGGGTGTCTCGGTCGTCGGGGCTGCGAACCCGAGGCCGTTTCGGCTAGCGTGGCCGCGGACCCGGGGGAGGGCACGACGGTGACACAACGCAGGACGGCAATCGCGTTGCTGGTCGTGGCGGTGCTCGTGCAGTTCGGCGCGGCGGCGTGCAGCTCGAAGGCGCAGCCCGCGACGGCGCAGCCCGCCGCGGTCGTGCCGTCGGCCGCTTCCGGGGAGCCGTCGCTGCCGCCCGAATCGTCTACGCCGGCCGCGTCGTTGCCCGCACCGTCGGTCCGGGCCTCTCGGACGGCGGGTTCGTCCGGCACGCCGAAGGCGTCCGCCGAGAGCGCTTTTGCCGTCCGCCCGCCGGGCGTCGGTACCGGCCCGGCAGGGTCCAGGGCGCACACGGGGTCGACGGCGGTGGCGTTGACGTTCGACGACGGCCCTGACCCGGTGAACACGCCGAAGATCCTCGAGGTGCTGCGTGCCAACGGTGTGAAGGCCACGTTCTGCCTGGTCGGCTTCCGCGTGCGGGACCATCCCGAGCTGGTGCGGCAGATCGTCGCCGGCGGGCACACGCTGTGCAACCACTCCTGGCAGCATCTGACGGACCTCGCCCAGCGGGACCAGGCCTATATCGACTGGGACCTCCAGCACACCAACGACATGATCCACGCCGCGGTCGGCAACGACGTGCCGATCAAGTACTTCCGCGCTCCGGGCGGCAACTTCACGGCCGATCTCGTGGCGAAGGCCCAGTCGATGGGCATGGCCCCGATCTATTGGGACGTCGACCCGCAGGACTGGAACCACAAGAACGACGCCAGCGACGCCGCCCACATCGCGCGGGTGATCGCCGAGGTGAAGCAGCAGGTGCGGCAGGGCTCGATCATCCTGTCGCACGACAACGTGCAGCCGGACACCATCGTGGCGTACCAGACACTGGTGCCGTTCCTCAAGCGGTACTTCACGCTCGTCGCGCTGCCAACCTGACGCGCCGGCCGCGCGGTTGCCGGGATCGCCGGACTGCACTGCGGGTTGGCCGGTCGCCCTGGTGCGCCCGGCTCCGTTGCCGGCGCCGCCGGTTTGACGAGACGTCGGCGACGGTCGTGGCTGGTCCCGGGCTTGTCGGCGGGGCTCTGTTTGCGTTTGGCCGTGGGCAAGATCGAGGCTTGAGCGGTGAAGCTCGCTGCCCGGCAACTGCCGAGGGTGCCGCCGAGGTCGGCGTTCGCCGGGTTCCGATTTCCGTCTGAGGTGATCGACTCCGCGTCGCCCCGGCGTTCACCGAGCTTGCTACCGCTATCTGAAGACCGCGCCGCACTCGCTCAAACGCACCCTCCGATCGGCAAACGCAACAGCGCCCTTGCGGATGAGTTGGCCCGGCCGGGCGGCGGAGCGCCGCCGCCCGG